>JADLCV010000053.1 GCA_020846995.1 Paracoccaceae bacterium | reverse complement strand
GGCCATCGCCGAAGGGGCCGGGCCCGGCGCGGTCATCCTCGCCATGTTGCCGGACACGGCCGAGCGCTACCTGACGACACCGCTCTTCGAGGCGATCCCCGAAGGCATGGACGAGGCCGAGCTCGCGATCTCGCTCTCGACCCCCGGTTTCCGGCTGGGCTGATCGGGGCATCCCGCGCGGGGGCAGGTGCCCCCGGCGCGGCGCGTCCGCCAGGGCAGGAGAGGGTGGGGCGGCGCGCAGGGCCGTCGATGATGGCGTGACCGGCCTCTCCGGTCGGCCCGAGGGGCCGGGCGGGCGCGCGGCGCCCGGGTCGCGCCCGAAGGCGCGCGGGCGGATCCCTGGCGTTCGCCGGAAGATCCTGGCCGCGGTGCCGCTGGCCTGGGTCCCGGGGCCGGAGGGATCCGCAGGCCGTCCGCCGCCTCAGCCGCCGCGGGCGAGGAGGCGCGCCGCGGCAGGGGCGAAATAGGTGAGGATGGCGTCGCAGCCCGCCCGGCGGAAGGCGAGGAGGCTCTCCATCATCGCCCGCTCGCCGTCGATCCAGCCGCGCTCCGCCGCCCCCCGGATCATCGCGTATTCGCCCGAGACCTGGTAGGCGCAGGTCGGGGCGCCGAAGGCCGCCTTCACCCGGGCGCAGATGTCGAGGTAGGGCATCCCCGGCTTGACCATGACCATGTCGGCGCCCTCGGCGAGATCGCGGGCGACAAGCCGTAGCGCCTCGTCGGAATTGGCGGGGTTCATCTGGTAGGTCTTCTTGTCGCCCCGGAGCGTCGCCGTGGCGCCCACGGCATCGCGGAAGGGCCCGTAGAAGGCCGAGGCGTATTTCGCCGCGTAGGACAGAAGGACGACGTCGTGGTGGCCGGCCGCCTCGAGCGCCTGGCGGATGGCACCGATGCGGCCGTCCATCATGTCCGAAGGGCCGATGATGTCGGCCCCGGCCTCGGCCTGGACGAGGGCCATGCGCACGAGCGCCGCGACCGTCTCGTCGTTGAGGATGACGCCGTCGCGGACGAGCCCGTCGTGGCCGAGCGCGTTGTAGGGGTCGAGCGCCACGTCGGTCATCACCGCGAGGCCCGGCACCTCCCGCTTGATCGCCCGGATGGCCCGGTTGGTGAGGTTCGCAGGATTCCACGCCTCCTCGCAGCCGGGCGTCCGCAGAGCGGGTTCGGTGTAGGGAAAGAGGCAGAGGGCGGGAATGCCGAGGGCGGCCGCCTCGCGCGCCGCCGCCACCGCCCGGTCAAGCGAGCGCCGCACCACCCCGGGCATCGAGGCCACGGGCTCCTCGATGCCCTCGCCCTCGCGCAGGAAGACGGGCCAGATGAGGTTGCCGGCGGCGAGCCGCGTCTCCCGGGAAAGCTCGCGCAGGGCCGCCGTCCGCCGCAGGCGGCGCAGGCGGAGGGCGGGGAAGGGGGCGGTGACGGGCTGCATCGGGGGCCTCCGGGCATCGGCGATCAGGGGTTCCCGTGGCACGGAAGCCGCGCCGTCTCAAGGCCCTCGCGACGGGGTGGGAATCCCGCCCGGGGCCGCGTAAGGTGCCGGCCGGTTGCGTGCGGGCGCCCCGGCCGGGGAAGGCCCCGAAGGAGCGGTCGGGGGACAGCGTGAACTGGCACGAGTCGGTGTTCGAGCTCATCGACATGCGCTCGTTCTCGAACCTCTGGTACTGGATCGCCCTTGCCGTGCTCTGGTCCTCGGCCAGCCACTACGTCCTCGGCGTGCCCTTCGACATGGTCGGGCGGGCGCGGCGGGCGGGCGGGCAGGCGGCGGCCGATCTCGAGGACATGGTCCGCGTCAACGTCAACCGCCTCCTCGGCATCACCCGCGTCGCCGGGGTGTGGGCGGTTGCCATCGCGAGCTGCCTTGTCACCCTTCTTGCCGTCCTCGGCTTTGCCTACGGGGTCGAGTTCTGCCAGGCCCTTCTCTTCCTCGTGCTGCCGATGGCCGTCCTCGGGGGGCTGCGCATCCGCACCTCGCGCCGGATCGCCGAGGGCGAGGTCCATGGCGAGGCCCTCTGCCGGCTGCTCGTCCGCCACCGGCTCTGGACCCAGGCGCTCGGCATCGTCTCGATCTTCCTCACCGCGACCTGGGGGATGTACATGAACCTCAACCTCGGCGTGCTCGGGGGGGGGTAGTCCCGGAGGCGCGGCCGGCCCCCTCGTCGCCCGGGTTCCGCCGGGCAACCGGGGAGGGGGGCATGGCCGCGTCGCGGCCGCGGGGGCCGCGGGGCCCGCGTGCGAGCGCGGGGTGCGGCCGGGCGGCCGGCAGCGGTTGGCACCGGCCGTTGACACCGCCGCGCGGGCGCGTAGGTGACGCGCCATGAGCGCAGCCGCCTCCCTCCCGGCCGGCGTCCTCGTCGGCGGCGCGCCCGAGGGCTTCGACGCCCTCGTCCTCGCCCGCGAGGTCGCGGCCGCGGGCCGTCCGCTCATCCATGTCGCCCGCGACGACCGGCGCATGGAGGCGATGCGGGCGGCGCTGGCCTTCCTTGCCCCCGACCTGCCCGTCTTCGCCTTCCCGGCCTGGGACTGCCTGCCCTTCGACCGCGTCTCGCCCAACCCCGAGGTCGCGGCGAGCCGCCTTGCCACCCTCGCCGGGCTCGCCCATGGCGGCATGCCCGCCCGCTTCGTCCTCCTGACGACGCTCAACGCCGCCGCCCAGCGCCTGCCGGCGCGCGCGACCGTCGCCGCCGCCAGTCTCGTCGCCCGCACCGGCCGGCCCCTCGACGCCGCCCGCCTGCGCGCCTTCCTTGCCGGCACGGGCTACGCCCAGACCGCGACCGTCGTCACCCCGGGCGACTTCGCCGTCCGCGGCGGCATCATCGACGTCTGGCCGCCGGGCGCCGAGGGGCCGGTGCGGCTCGATCTCTTCGGCGACACCCTCGAGGCCCTCCGTCGCTTCGACCCCCTGACCCAGCGCACGGTCGAGCGGCTCGACCGGCTCGAACTCGCGCCGGCCTCCGAGGTCATCCTCGATGCCGCCGCCGTCGCCCGCTTCCGCCAGGCCTACCGGGTGGAGTTCGGGGCCGCCGTCGCCGACGACCCCGTCTATGGCGCCGTCACCCAGGGCCGCAAGCACGCCGGGATGGAGCACTGGCTGCCCTACTTCCACGACCGTCTCGAGACCCTCTTCGACCACCTGCCGGGTGCGGCCGTGGCCCTCGACGACCAGCTCGAGGCCGCCCGCAGCGCCCGCTGGGAGGCGATCGCCGAGCAGTATTCCGCCCGCCAGGCAGCGATGGCCGGGCGGCGCGCCGGCGAAAGCCCCTACCGGCCCTGTCCGCCCGCCCTCCTCTATCTCGACGAGGCCGCCTGGGGAGCGGCGCTCGCGGGCCGGCGGCTCCTCCGGCTGGCGGTCCTGCCGCGCGGACAGGGGCCCGGGGTAATCGACGCCGGGGGCCGCATGGGGCGCGACTTCGCGCCCGAGCGCCAGGACGAGACGGTGAGCCTCTTCGAGGCCTTCGCGGCCCATCTCGAGGCGCGCCGGGCGGTCTCGCAGGTGGTCGTCGCAAGCTACTCCGAGGGTGCGCGCGAGCGCCTGAAGGGGCTGATCGAGGAACACGGCATCCTCGGGGCCGTCCCGGTCGCGAGCTTCCGCGAGGTCGGCCCGGGGACCGGCGGCATCCACCTCGCGACCTGGGCGCTCGAGCACGGCTTCGAGGCCGCCGGGCTGACCGTCATCTCCGAGCAGGACGTGCTCGGCGACCGGCTGATCCGGGCGCCGAAGCGGCGGCGGCGGGCCGAGGACTTCCTGCGCGAGGCCGAGAGCCTCGCCGCGGGCGACCTCGTCGTCCATGTCGAGCACGGCATCGGCCGCTTCCGCGGCCTCGAGACGATCGTCGCCATGGGCGCCCCCCACGAGTGCATCGCCCTCGAATACGCGGGCGGCGACAGGCTTTTCCTGCCGGTCGAGAACATCGAGCTCCTGACCCGCTACGGCTCCGAGGACGGCCCCCTCGACCGCCTCGGCGGCGGCGCCTGGCAGGCCCGCAAGGCCCGCCTCAAGGAGCGCATCCGCGAGATGGCGGGCCGCCTGATCCGCGTCGCGGCCGAGCGCGAGCTGCGCGTCTCGCCCGCCTTCGCCGCCGACGGCGAGCCCTGGGACGCCTTCTGCGCCCGCTTCCCCTATGTCGAGACCGACGACCAGCTCGCCGCCATCGCCGACGTGCTCTCCGATCTCGACCGCGGCCGGCCGATGGACCGGCTGATCGTCGGCGATGTCGGCTTCGGCAAGACCGAGATCGCCATGCGGGCTGCCTTCGCCGTCGCCATGGCCGGCGCCCAGGTCGCCGTCATCGCCCCGACGACGCTCCTCTCACGGCAGCATTTCCGCAGCTTTTCCGACCGCTTCCGGGGCACACCTCTGGTTGTGCGTCAACTCTCGCGGTTCGTCCCGACCAAGGTCGCCGAGGACACGCGGACGGGCCTTGCCGAGGGGCGGGTGGACATCGTCGTCGGCACCCACGCGCTCCTCGCCAAGTCCGTCCGGTTTCGCAACCTCGGCCTCCTTGTCGTTGACGAGGAACAGCATTTCGGCGTTGCCCACAAGGAGAGGCTGAAGGAGCTCCGGGCCGAGGTCCATGTCCTCACGCTGACCGCGACGCCGATCCCGCGCACGCTCCAGCTGGCACTCGCCGGGGTGCGCGATCTCTCGGTGATCGCGACCCCGCCCGTCGACCGGCTCGCGGTGCGCACCTATGTGAGCGAGTTCGACGAGATCACGCTCCGCGAGGCGCTCCTGCGCGAGCTCTATCGCGGCGGGCAGAGCTTCTTTGTCGTGCCCCGCGTCGCCGACCTCCCCGAGATCGAGGAGTTCCTGAGCGCGCGCGTGCCCGAGGTCAGGGTCGTCGTCGCCCACGGCCAGATGGCCGCGGCCCTCCTCGACGAGCGCATGAACGCCTTCTACGACGGTCGCTACGACGTCCTCCTCTCGACCTCGATCGTCGAATCGGGGCTCGACATCCCGACCGCCAACACCATGATCGTCCACCGCGCCGACATGTTCGGCCTCGCCCAGCTCTACCAGCTGCGGGGCCGGGTGGGGCGGGCCAAGCTGCGCGCCTACTGCTTCCTGACGACCCGGCCGCGGGCGCCGCTGACGGGGTCGGCCGAGAAGCGGCTGCGGCTTCTCGGCAGCCTCGATTCGCTCGGGGCGGGCTTCAACCTCGCCGCCCACGACCTCGACCTCCGCGGGGCCGGCAACATCCTCGGCGAGGAGCAGTCCGGCCACATCCGCGAGGTCGGGCAGGAGCTTTACCAGCAGATGCTCGAGGACGAGGTCGCGCGGCTGAAGGCGGGGGCGGGGGCGGCCCTGCCCGAGGCGCCGGGCGAATGGTCGCCCCAGATCAGCCTCGGCGTGCCGGTCCTCATCCCCGAGGGCTACGTCCCCGACCTCGACGTCCGCCTCGGCCTCTACCGCCGGCTCGCCGGCCTCGAGGGCAAGCTCGAGGTCGAGGGCTTCGCGGCCGAGCTTGTCGACCGCTTCGGGCCCCTGCCGCGCGAGGTCAACACCCTGCTTCTGGTCACGCGCATCAAGGCCATGTGCCGCAAGGCCGGGATCGGCCGCCTCGACGGCGGCCCCCGCGGCGCCACCATCCAGTTCCACGGCGACCGCTTCGCCAACCCCGCGGGGCTCGTCGAGTTCATCACCGCCCAGGGTGGGGCGGCGCGGGTCCGCGACAACCGCCTCGTCGTCCGCCGCGACTGGACGGGCGAGGCCGAGCGCATCCGCGGCGCCTTCGCGATCGCCCTCGACCTCGCCCAGAAGGCCCGGGCGGGCGCCGAGGGGGCGGCCGCCGCGCGCCCGGGCTGAGGGCCGGCGCGGGGCCCGCCCCGTCAGCCCCTGGCCGCAGGGGGGGCGAGGCGGGCGCTCACCGCCATGAGCCCGAGGGCCGCGGCCGAACAGGCGAGCACGCCCGCCATGAGCGGCAGGGGCGTGCCGTCGAAGGCCTGCCCGATCGGCACCGCCACGGCGACGGAGATCACCGACGAGGCCGCCCCGACCACTGCCGCGGCGAGCCCGGCGATGTGGCCCATGGGCTCGAGGGCGAGCGCGTTGAGGTTGCCGAAGGTGACCCCGGCCATGAACATCACCGATGTTGCCCAGAGGAAGAAGACGGGGAAGGCGGCCGCCGGCGGCATCAGGTCGAGGGCCCAGAGGGGGACGAGGACAAGGCTGATCGCGGTCTGGGCAAGGTAGGCCGCGCTGGCCATCCGCCGCATCCCGAGGCGCAGGACGAGGCGGGCGTTGATGAGCGCCGCCCCCCCGGCGCCGAGCGCCATGCCGGCGAACCACATCGGGAACTCCTCCCCGCGCCCGAAGCTGTCGGCAAAGACCGGCTGGGCGACCGAGAGGAGGGCGAGCATCTGGCCGAAGCCGAGGCCGAGGATGACGATGTAGATGCGCACCTGGGCATGGGTCCCGACCTCGCGCGCCGCCGCCGCGATGCTCGCCAGCCGGAAGGGCCGCCGCCGCCCGGCCGCGAGCGTCTCGGGCTGGCGCAGCATGAGCCAGGCGAGCGCGCCGCAGGCGACGAGGATGAGGACGACGAAGATCGCCCGCCAGTCGGCGACCCACAGGATCGCCTGGCCGAGCGCCGGCGCCGCCGCCGGCACGAGGATGAAGAGCGTCATCACCGTCGACGTCACCTGGGCCATGCGCCGGCCCCCGAAGAGGTCGCGGATCATGGCGTTGCCGACGACCCGCGTGGCGGCGACGCCGAAGCCCTGGAGGACGCGGGCGGCGAGCAGCACCTCGAGCGTCGGGGCGAGCGCCGCTGCCATGCCGCCGAGGAGGTAGAGCCCGAGGCCGAAGGCGATCACCGGCTTGCGCCCGAAGCTGTCGGAGGCCGGCCCGAGTACCATCATCCCGAAGCCCGAGCCGAGGATGAAGGCGGCGATGACAAGCTGGGCGCGATTCGGGGCCGCGGGCGTGAGCTCGGCCGCGATCGCGGGCAGCGCCGGCAGCATGGTATCGACCGAGAGCGCGAGCACCGAGAAGAGCAGCGCCATGATCGCCACGAACTCGGCGAAGGGCAGGGGGCGGGGGCCGGTCATGGCGCGCCCCGGGGAGGGGCCGGCCGCGCCGGGCGGGGCGGCAGGCCGGGCAGGGAGGGTGTGGACATGGCCCCGGCGCCTATCCCCGGCCGGGGGGGAAGGCAAGGCGGGGGGCGGCGGCCGCGGGCGAGGCTATTCGGCGAACCACCAGAGCTCGGGCAGAAAGCCGATCCAGTCGCCATACATCGGCAGCCGCGCGGGATAGTGCAGCCGGCGGTCGTGGGCAAGCCGCGAGACGTCCGAATACCAGAAGGGGATGACGTAGCGCCCCGTCGTCAGGACGCGGTCGAGGGCCTGGGTCGCGGCGACGAAGTCCTCGCGCGTCGTCGAGGTGAGGAGGGCGCGGATCATGGCGTCGATCGCCGCCGACCTCACCCCCATGAGGTTGCGCGTGCCCGGCGTGTCGGCGTCCTCGGAGCCCCAGTAGAGCCACTGCTCGTTGCCGGGCGAGAGCGACAGCGACACCGTGTAGGGCGTCATGTCGAAATCATGGGCGTTGCGGCGCTCGGTATACTGGGCGTTGTCGACGGTCGTGACGCGGACCTCGATGCCGAGGCGGGCGAGGGCCTCGGCGAATATGTTGACGATCGACAGGGTCTCGGAGGCGCCCTGGACGACCAGCACCTCGAAGCGGAAGGGCTCGCCCGCGCCGTTGCGCAGGACGCCGTCGCGGACGGTCCAGCCCGCCTCCTCGAGGAGGCGCGCGGCCTCGCGGACGTTGGCGCGGTTGGCCTCGCCGCCGTCGCCCCGGGGAAGCGCGTAGCCCTCGAGCGCCCCCGGCAGGAGGTCGGCGGCGAAGGGCTCAAGCAGCGCCCGCACCCGCCCCTCCGCCGGCCCGGCGCCCATGGCGAGGGCCGAGTTCGAGAAATACGAGGCGATGCGGGGCTCGGTGCCGCCGTTCAGGGTCTGGTTGATGAACTCGAAGTTGAAGGCGTGGATCAGGGCCTCGCGCACCCGCCAGTCGGCGAAGGGCGCCCGCCGCGTGTTCATCACCAGCCCGGTGATTCCCGAGGGCCGCTGGTGGGGGATGACCGAGCGCACCACCGCCCCCGAGGTCACGGCCGGAAAGTCGTAGGCCGTGGCCCAGCGGGCGGCGTTGGTCTCGCGCCAGGTCGAGATCAGCCCCGCCTTGAAGGCCTCGAACACCACCCCCGAATCGCCGAAGTAGTCGTAGCGCACGACCTCGAGGTTGTGGCGGCCGCGGTTGAACGGCAGGCTCGCCCCCCACCAGTCGGGATCCTTGCGGAAGGTGATGAAGCGGCCGGGCTCGAAGCTCTCGACGACGTAGGGCCCCGAGCCGATCGGCGCCTCGAGTCCCGATTCGTCGAACGCCCGGCCCTCCCACTGGGCCTTCTTCAGGATCGGGCGCAGGCCGAGAATCAGCGGCAGCTCGCGGTCCTCGGTGTTGAAGGTGAAGCGGACCGAGCGGGGGCCCGTCTGCTCCATGCCGCCGATCTTGCTCCAGGCCGCGTGATAGCGCGGATGACCCCTGGTGCCGAGGATCTCGAAGGACCACATCACGTCCTCGACCGTCACCGGCGACCCGTCGGCGAATCGCGCCTCCGGACGGAGGACGAACTCGACATAGCTCCGCGCCGCGTCGGTCTCGATCGACTGGGCGAGAAGGCCGTAGAGGGTGAAGGGCTCGTCATAGCTTCGCCCCATCAGCGACTCGACCGTCAGGGGAGACAGGCCGAAGGGCGCGCGGCCCTTGACGATGAAGGGGTTGAGCGAGTCGAAGCCGCCCGATTCGCCGAAGACGATGGTGCCGCCCGCGGGCGCGTCGGGGTTGGCCTGGGGCAGGGCCGCGAAATCGGCAGCCAGCGCGGGCTCGCCATACATGGCGATGCCGTGGCGCGGCCCGGCCGCGGCGGCGCTGGCGAGAATCGCGGCAAACGCCGCCACAGCCGGAAGGGCCGCGCGCTGGGATCGGAGGCTTCGCATGGGGGTCCTGCCCTCGGGGGTGTTGCTTTCCGGCGACCCTAACCCGATTCCGCGCCATTTCAAACTTTTGGCTTGGACAGCGGAGAGAAGTTGGGTATAAGGGGGGCACTGCTCGATAGGTTTCTTGCCTGTATGAAACCTGCCTCAACACTGAACGCCCGCCTCGTGCGGGCGTCTTTTTTTGTGCCCTGTGCGGGCGGCAGGCCGGGCGCGTGCCGGACACGGCCCGGATGGGCCCGCCCCGCCGGGTGACGCGGGCGGACCTGCCAGGGATCCGGTCACGGCCGCCCGCGGGCGGCGCCCATGACGCACGACGGGGCCGGCAGGCCGCCCCCGCGAGGCCGGCACCGCCCCCCCGGCACTATGTTGATGTCCTTGGAATCAGGGCGCTAGCGATCGTTGCCGCCACCGTCGTGGTCCATCCCCACGGCGATGGCCGCGAGCGCGAAGAAGATCACGATCAGCCCCGCCGCGAGCGGCAGGTCCGGGGCCGCCACCGGTGCCGGCGGAGTCACGGTGACGGCCCCGCCGGCGACGGCAGGACCGGCCGCGATCAAGGCTAGAAGCGCGGCGGCGGGCAGGTGCAGCTTCATCTTCAGGCTCCCCCTCAAGAGATCGTGCGCAACTCCCTACGCTAGCGCACGATTCCGTGAGCGTTCAAGCCTCGGCGTGGGGCCCGGCGCCATTCCCGTCCGTGCCGCCTCGCCCGGCGGCGGCGGCGGGGGTCGGGGGATGGACGAGGCCGGCCGAGATGATGAGCTTGGCCGCATCCTCGATCGACATGTCGAGGAGGATGACATCGGCCCGCGGGACGTAGAGGAGGAAGCCCGAGGTCGGGTTCGGCGTCGTCGGCAGGAAGACCGAGAGGATGGTGTCGTCGCTCGGCACCCGCGCCGCGATCTCGCCGCGGGCGTCGGTCGAGACGAAGCCGATCGCCCACAGTCCGCGGCGGGGATACTCGACGAGGCAGGAGCGCTCGAAGGTGCGCTCGGACTGGGCGAAGATCGTCTCGGCGATCTGCTTGACGCCGTTGTAGATCGACCGGACGACCGGGGTGCGGTCGACGAGGCTTTCACCGAAGGCGATGAGCGACCGCCCGATCAGCCCCTTGGCGACCCAGCCGACGACGACGGTGAAGACGACGAAGACGAGGACGCCGTAGCCGCGGATATCGTAGCCGGTGTAGCGCGAGGGGTGGAAGCGGACGGGAACGAAGGGAAGGACCCAGCTGTCGATCCAGCCGACCGTCGTCCAGATCAGCCACAGGGTGAGGCCGATGGGGGCGATGACGATGAGCCCGGTGAGGAAATTCGCGCGCAGGAGGCCAAGCGGGCCGCGCCGGCGCGGGTGCCCGTGGGCGCCGCCCTGGGCGTGCCCCGGGGGGTGCCCGGGGGGGTGGTCGTCCTCGCTCATGTCGCGGCCATGGGGCAGGCGGGGTCCCGCGCAGGGGGGAAGCCTGATGACCTAGGCATTCGCGGGCGCGGGCGCAATGGCCTGGGGCGGGGAATCGCAAAGCAGACGCAGTTGGCCGATGATGGAACAGCGACGGCATCGGACCAGCCGGATCGCTTGATCGCTTGCGTTTGCGGGAGACGGGGAGTTTCGGCCTTGCGTTTGTGAGCGGGTTGTGGGCGAGGCGGCGGAGGATGGCGAGGTCTTCGGGTCCGCGATCGGTGCGTCCTCGTCGAAGGCGGGGTCGTGGATCCATTGGAGCGAGTTCGCGATCGCCCCGTGGGATCGGACGGCGCAGGCGAAGGCCTCGCGCGTCAGGCATCAGGAGGAGAGCCGTCGCGGGTCGCCTCGACACGGGAGAGCCTGCTGGCGAGGCCGGGCAAGGTGGGCGCGGCAAGCTCGGCGCGGGAGCCGAAGAGGCAGTCCACGGAATGGGTTGCGCGGTGAGCCCGGGTCTCGATGCGGCCGTGGTCGGCATCGGTGGTCTCGAAGCACGCGAGCGGCTCGGGCGGGTCTGCGATGACGGCCGTGACCTCGGCCAGCATCGCCGGGCGATGGGTCTCGAGCGCAAAGAGATCGTCGCCGTCGCGGTCGAGGAGCCGGTGCGCGGTCTCGGCCTGGGCATGGATCGCATCACCGCGCACCCGCGCGCCCTCGAGCGCGAGCATGGCGAGCAGCGTCCGGGTGGCGGGGAACTCGTTCTTGCCCGCCACCACCGCCCGGTTCCCGAGGCTGACCTCGGTGCCGCAGAACTCGCGGCCGTTGTCGGTGAGCACCTCCCCGACCGGCAGATCGAGGTTACGGCAGAAGGGCAACAGGTCGCCCATGCAGCACCGCCACAGCGGCCTCGGGCTGT
>JADLCV010000052.1 GCA_020846995.1 Paracoccaceae bacterium | reverse complement strand
CCGTCTGCGGGCCGCGCTCGAGCCGGCGATCCTGCTCGCCGAGGAGGGCCACCCGCTCCTGCCCCGTGCCGCCCGCGCGATCGCGGCCCTCGCCCCCTTCCTTGCCGCCGAATGGCCGAGTTCGGCCACGCTCTGGCTGCCGGGGGGGGCGCCGCCGGCGCCGGGGGCGCGATTCCGCAACCCCCTCCTCGCGGCGACCTGGCGGCGCATCCTCGCCGAGGCCGAGGGAAGCGGCGGGCGCGAGGCCGAGATCGAGGCGGCGCGGGCCGCCTTCTACCGGGGCTTCGTGGCCGAGGCGATCGGCCGCTTCCTCGCCACGGCCGAGGTCGCCGACGCCTCGGGGGCGCGCCACCGCGGGGTCCTCGAGGCCGACGACATGGCCCGCTGGGAGGCGCGTTTCGAGGCCCCGGTCGCCGCCCGCCACGGCGACTGGACGCTCTACAAGACCGGCCCCTGGGGCCAGGGCCCGGTCCTCCACCAGACCGTCGGCCTTGCCCTCGCCGCGGGGATCCTTGGCGAGGACCCGCAGGGCGCGCACTTCGTCCACATCGCCACCGAGGCGGTCAAGCTCGCCTTTGCCGACCGCGAGGCCTATTACGGCGACGCTCCCGAGGCCCTCGCGGCGCTGCCGCAACTCCTCGATCCCGCCTACGCGCGCGCCCGCGCCGGGCTGATCGGCGAGGCCGCGGCCCTCGACCAGCGCCCCGGCCGCCTGCCCGGGCTCGCCCATCTCGCCGACGCCGCCGTCCGGCGGGCGGCCCGCGGCGGCGCCGCGGGCGCGCCCGCGGCCGCGGCGGCGATGGGGCTCGGCGAGCCGACGATGGCGCATCTGCGCCCGCGCGAGGGCGACACCTGCCATCTCGACGTCATCGACCGCTGGGGCAACGTCATCGCGGCCACGCCCTCGGGCGGCTGGCTGCAATCCTCGCCCGCCATCCCCGGCCTCGGCTTCGCCCTCAACAGCCGGGCCCAGATGTTCTGGCTCGAGGAGGGCCAGCCCGCCTCGCTCGCCCCCGGGCGGCGGCCGCGGACGACGCTCACGCCCTCGCTCGCGGTCAGGGACGACGGGACGGCGCTCGCCTTCGGCACCCCGGGCGGCGACCAGCAGGACCAGTGGCAGGCGGTCTTCTTCCTGCGCCTCCTCGCCGGCGCCGGGGACCTCCAGGCGGCCCTCGATGCCCCCCTCTTCCACAGCGCCCATTTCCAGGGCTCGTTCGCGCCCCGCCGCGCCGATCCGGGCAAGCTCGTGATCGAGCCCGGCTGGGGCGCGGAGGTGCTCGCGGCCCTCGCCGCCCGCGGCCACCTCCTCGAGGTCACCCCGCCCTGGGCGATCGGCCGGCTGACCGCCGCCGCCCGCGGCCGCGACGGCATCCTGCGCGCCGCCGCCTCGCCGCGGCTGATGCAGGCCTACGCCATCGGCCGGTAGGCGCTGCCCCGGGGGGCCGGGCGCCGGCGGCCGGCGGTCAGAGGCGGGCGGAGGGTGCTGCCCGGGGGGCCTCGGGCCCGGGCGGGTGCCCCCCGCCCGGGCCCCCCCCCCGCGCCGCCGCCCCGCCCTACCGCCCGCGGCCGCCGATGCGCGGCTCGGTCCCGGCCATCAGGCGGGCGAGGTTGGCGCGGTGGCGGATCCAGACGAGAAGGGCGAGGGCGGCGGCGAGCGCCGCCGTCTCGCCCCGGCCGAGGGCGAGGGCCCAGACCGGCGCGCTGGCCGCGGCGGCGAGGGCCGCGAGCGAGGAGATGCGGAAGGAGGCCGCCACCGCGGCCCACGTCGCGCAGGCGCCGAGGCCCACGGGCCAGGCGAGCGCGAGGAGAAGGCCGAGGAAGGTCGCGACCCCCTTGCCGCCGCGGAAGGAAAGCCAGACCGGAAAGAGATGGCCGAGAAAGGCGGCCGCCCCGGCGGCCTGGGCGGCATCCTCGGCGAGGAGCGCGCGGGCGGCGAGAACCGCCGCCGCCCCCTTGGCGGCATCGAGGAGGAGCGTCGCAAGCGCCGCCCCGCGGTGGCCGGTGCGCAGGACGTTGGTCGCCCCGATGTTGCCCGAGCCGATCCGGCGCAGGTCGCCAAGCCCGAGGGCGCGGGCGACGAGGACGCCGAAGGGCACCGAGCCGGCGAGGTAGCCCGCGAGGGCGGCGAGGGCGAGCAGCGCGGGGGCGGTCTCAGGGGCGGGCATCGGCATCCCCGGCGGCGAAGACCTGGCGCCCGCCGACCCAGGTCGCCCGCACCTTGCCTTGCATCCGGGCCCCGTCGAAGGGCGTGTTCTTGGCCTTGGAGCGGAGGCGGAAGCGGTCGAGCACGAAGGGCGCGTCGGGGTCGAAGAGAACGAGGTCGGCCGGCGCCCCGACGGCGAGACGCCCCTGCGGGAGGCCGAGCCGGCGGGCGGGGTTCAGCGCCATGGCGCGGAAGAGCCGGGCGAGGCCGAGCGCGCCCCCGTGCCAGAGGCGCAGCGCCGCCGGCAGGAAGGTCTCGAGCCCGACGGCGCCGGCGGCCGCCTCCTCGAAGGGCAGGCGCTTCGATTCCTCGTCCTGGGGGTCGTGCATCGAGCAGAGGATGTCGATGAGCCCGTCCGCCAGCGCCGCCACCACCGCCTCGCGGTCGGCTTCCGACCGCAGCGGCGGGGAGAGGCGGAAGAAGGTGCGGTAGTCGCCGATGTCGAACTCGTTGAGGGTGACGTGGTGGATCGAGACCCCGGCGGTGACGTCGAGACCCTCGGCCCGGGCGCGGGCGAGCGCGGGCAGGCTCGCCGCCGTCGTGATCTGGTCGGCGTGATAGCGCGCGCGCGTCATGGCGACGAGGCCGAGGTCGCGGTCAAGGCCGATCCGCTCGGCCATGGCCGCGACCGCGGGCAGGCCGCGCAGCGAGGCGAAGCGGCCCGCCGTGGCGGCGGCGCCGGCCGCGAGGCCCGCATCCTGGGGGTGGCCGATGACGAGCGCCCCGAGCCCCGCGGCGTAGGTCAGGCAGCGGGCGAAGACGCGCGTGCTCTCGACCTGGCGCAGCCCGTCGCTGAAGGCGGCGGCGCCGGCGTCGCGCAGAAGCCCGATCTCGACCATCTCGCGGCCCTCGCGGCCGCGGGTCAGGGCGGCCATGGGGGCGATGCGCACGGGGCTCGCCGCGGCGGCGCGGCGGGCCACGAACTCGAGCGATTCGGGGCTGTCGATCGGCGGATGGGTGTCGGGGCGGGTGACGAGCGTCGTCCCCCCGCCGGCGGCGGCGGCTAGCCCGGCGGTGCGGAAGCTTTCCTTGTGGCGCTCGCCCGGCTCGCCGACCTTGACGCCGAGATCGACGATGCCGGGGGCAAGGCAGAGGCCGCCGCCGTCGAGGATGCGGGCGCCCGCGGGCGGCGGGCGGTCGCGGGCCACGATGCGCCCGCCGGCGAGGGTGAGCGTGCCCGGCGCCTCGGTCAGGGCCTCGGGGTCGACGAGGCGGACGTTGACGATCGCGAGGGTCATGCCCCCGGCCGCCCGGAGTCCTGCGCCCCCTGCAGGTGGCGCATCAGCGCGAAGACCTCGGCGGCGTCGGCGATGCGCTCGAAGCCGACGTCGAAGGGCACCGGACGGAGCGGCCGGCCGGGCGCGCGGACGGTGCGGATGTCGCGGGCGAAGACGACCGACCCCGGGCGGCCGGGAATCAGGCGCACGGTGCCGCGGGAGGTGATCGGATAGAGGGCGAGGTCGGGTTCGGGCCCGAGGGTCACGATCACCGCCCGCCGGTCGGTCAGCATGTAGGAGAGGCGCCCGAGCCGCGCCCGCTCGGCCATCACCGGGCCGGCGACGACGACGGCGGCGATGCCCGCGAGGGCGAGGCCGAGGAGGAGGAGCGTGAGCCCGCCGCCGGCGAGCGGGGGCCGCCCGGCGACGGCCGGAAGGGCCACGAGCCCGGCCGCGAGGAGGAGGAGCGCGAGGCCCGCGAGGACCGCCGGCCGGTCCGCACGCCCGGGGACAAGGCCCGGCCGCGGCCGTCCGGCCCAGAGGATCCGCTCGCCGGGCTCGAGGATGCCCTCCCAGAGCCCCGGCCGCGCCGGGGCCCCCTGCCGCATCATCCCGCCCATGCCGTCCTCCCTCGGCAGCCGGAAGCCGCGGCCGGCCGCGCCGTCGCGCCGCGGCGGCCGCGTCTCGCCCGGGCGCCGGCCGCCGCGGGGGCCGCGGGCCTCAGCCATGGTCCGCCCCCGTCGCCGCCGCTGACGCCGCCGCCGCCGCTGCCTCCGCGCGCCCGGCCCGCAGGTTCCGCGCCAGGAGGTCGAGGGCGGCCATGCGCACCGCCACCCCCATCTCGACCTGGTCCTGGATGACCGAGCGGTTGATGTCGTCGGCGAGCGTGCCGTCGATCTCCACCCCCCGGTTCATGGGCCCGGGATGCATGACGATGGCATCGGGCCGGGCTCGGGAGAGCTTCTCGGCGTCAAGCCCGAAACGGTGGTAATACTCGCGCTCGGAGGGGATGAAGGCGCCGTCCATGCGCTCCTTCTGGAGGCGCAGCATCATCACCACGTCGGCATCGGCGAGGCCCGCCGCCATGTCGGTCGCGACCTCGCAGCCCATCTCGCCGGCGCCCGCGGGAATGAGCGTCGGCGGGCCGACGAGGCGGATGCGGTTGCCGAGCTTGCCGAGGAGCAGGATGTTCGAGCGGGCGACGCGCGAATGGGCGATGTCGCCGCAGATCGCGACCGTCAGCCCCTCGAGCCGGCCCTTGCGGCGGCGGATCGTGAGGGCGTCGAGGAGGGCCTGGGTGGGGTGCTCGTGGCGGCCGTCGCCGGCGTTGACGACGGCGCAGTCGACCTTGGAGGCGAGGAGGTTGACGGCCCCCGAGGCGGGATGGCGGACGACGATGAGGTCGGGGCGCATGGCGTTGAGGGTCAGCGCGGTGTCGATCAGGGTCTCGCCCTTCTTCACCGACGACTGCGCGACGGCCATGGTCATGACGTCGGCGCCCAGCCGCTTGCCGGCGAGCTCGAAGGACGCCTGGGTGCGCGTCGAGGGCTCGTAGAAGAGGGTGATGACGGTCATCCCGGCCAGCGTGTCGCGCCGCCGCAGGGGCTGGCGGTTGAAGGTGACATAGTCGCCCGCGGCATCGAGGAGGGCGACGATCGCCGCCGCCGGAAGCTGCTCGATGCCGAGAAGATGCCGCGCCGCGAAGGCCATCCCGCCGCTCCCCGCCCCCGGCCGGGGATCATATACCCGCCGTGCGGGCGGCGCCACCGGGCGGCGGCGCGCCCTTTCCGCCTCTCCCCCCGGGCGCGGGCGCGGGCACCCGCGCTCAGGCGGCGGCCGCGGCGGCGTCCGTCGGCTCGCGCACCGGCAGGTGGACGAGGGCCGAGAAGGCCCCGACCCCAACCCCGATCCACCACACCGTCGCGTAGCCGCCGCCGAGGTCGTACATCCGCCCCCCGAGCCAGACGCCGAGGAAGCCGCCGAGCTGGTGCGAGAAGAAGACGATGCCGTAGAGCGTGCCCATGTAGCGCAGCCCGTAGAGATGGGCGATGAGCCCGGAGGTGAGCGGCACCGTGGCGAGCCAGAGCGCCCCCATGGAGAGCGAGAAGAGCAGGACCGTGGCCGGCGTCACCGGCGTCAGCATGAAGGCGGCGGCGACCAGCGTGCGGCCGGCATAGATGCTGGCCAGGAGGTATTTCCTGGGCCAGTGGCGCCCCGCCCAGCCGGCCGCCAGCGTGCCGGCGATGTTGGCCAGCCCGATCACCCCGATCGCCACCGCCCCGAGGCGCGAGGTGGTGGTGATGCCCATGGCCGCGAGGCTGCCGGCGGGGTCGATCGGGCCGCAGAGCTCGGCGACGAGGGCCGGGAAATGGGCGGTGACGAAGGCAAGCTGGTAGCCGCAGGAGAAGAAGCCGAGGAAGATGAGCGTGAAGGAGGGGTCGCGGAAGGCCCGCCCGAGGGTCTCGCGGAGGCTCTCGGCGAGCTCCTCGCGGCTCGCCCGGACCGGGGCCTGCAGGAGCGGCAGGGCCGCCATCGAGAGCAGGACGGCGGCGGCGAAGGCGAGGAACACCCCCTGCCAGGGCAGGACGGCGAGGAGGAGTTCGGCCACGGGCGGGCCGAACGCCTGCCCCGCCGAGCCCGCGGCGGTGGCGATGCCGAGCGCCATCGAGCGGTGCTCGGGGCGGGCGGTGCGGCCGACGACGGCGAGGATGACGCCGAAGCCCGTGCCGGCGATGCCGAAGCCGACGAGGAAGCCGAGGAGGTGGAGCGCGTCCGGCGTCACCGCCAGGGCCGAGAGGACGAGGCCGAGGGCATAGACGATGCCGCCGAGAAGGACCGCCCGGCGGTCGCCGAAGCGCTCGGCCAGCGCCCCGAAAAGGGGCTGGCCGATGCCCCAGGCGAGGTTCTGGATGGCGATGGCCAGCGAGAACTCGGTCCGCGGCCAGCCGAACTCGGCCGCGACCGGGATCTGGAAGAGCCCGAAGCTCGACCGCACCCCCATCGACACGAGGATGATGACGCAGCCGGCGACGAGCACGGGCGTGACGAGGCTGGCACGGGCGGCGGCCATCTGCGGGTCTCCGGCGGGGAAGGGGAACCTTGGGTGGATTGTCCCCCGGGGTCAACCCGCGGCCGCTGCAGGGCGGCTTTTCCCTGCCTGCAAGCCCCGCTAAGGGGGCGCCATGGGACCCCCGCTGACCGAGACCTACGACCGCATGGTGGCCGCGGGCCGGCTTGTCGCCGACCCCGCCCAGCGCGCCGCGCTGGCCGGGCTCGAGGCGCGGCGGCTGTGGCTCGAGGCGGGGGCGGGCCGCCGCCGCGGCCTTCTCGCGGGCTTCCTGCGACGGCCGCCCGAGGGGCCGGGGGGCCTCTATCTCTGGGGCGGGGTCGGGCGCGGCAAGTCGATGCTCATGGACCTCTTCGCCGAAGGGGTGGCGATCCCCGAGCGGCGGCGGGTCCACTTCCACGCCTTCATGCAGGAGGTCCACGCCGGCATGCACGCGGCCCGCCGCGCCGGCACCGACGACGCCCTCGCCCCGGTCGCCGACGGGCTCGCGGCGGCGTGCCGCCTGCTCTGCCTCGACGAGCTCCAGATCACCGACATCACCGACGCCATGGTCGTCGGCCGGCTCTTCGAGCGGCTCCTCGCGGCGGGCGTGATGGTCGTCGCGACCTCGAACCGCCCGCCCGAGGACCTCTACCGGGACGGGCTGAACCGGGCGAGCTTCCTGCCCTTCATCGCCCTCATCCGCGACCGCCTCGAGGTCCGCGAACTGGCGACGCCGACCGACTGGCGGCGCCTCAAGCTCGCCGGCGCCGCGGTCTACTTCCAGCCCCTCGGGCCGGCGGCGAAGGCGGCCATGGACGGGCTCTGGGACGCGCTCACGGGCGGGGCGGCGGCGGCCCCGCTCGTCCTCGCCGTGCAGGGCCGGCGGGTCGAACTCGGCGCCTTCGCCGCCGGGGTCGTGCGGGCGGGCTTCTGGGACCTCTGCGGCCGCCCGCTCGGGGCCGCCGACTACCTCGCCCTCGCGGCGGCGGCGCGGGTCGTGATGATCGACGACATCCCCCGCCTCTCGGCCGCGAACTACAACGAGGCGCGCCGCTTCGTCACCCTCGTCGACGTCCTCTACGAGGCCCGCACGCGCCTTCTCGCCGCCGCCGCCGACCGCCCCGAGCGGCTCTATCTCGAGGGCGAGGGCAGTTTCGAGTTCGCCCGCACCGCCAGCCGGCTGATCGAGATGCAGGCCGCCGACTGGGGCGGCTGAGGGCCT
>JADLCV010000051.1 GCA_020846995.1 Paracoccaceae bacterium | reverse complement strand
GCGGCGCGAAGCGCCCGCCCATGGGGGCGGTCGGGCGCGAGCCCGTGCTCGCGCACGGGCGGGAGGAAGGCGGCGGGGCGGTTCCGCGGGGCCGCGCGTCGCCATATGAGACCCCTGGACCCTCGGGCGAAGCGGGTCGGGGCACGGCGGGCCTCGCCCCCAAGCCACGGGCAGCGCCCGGCCGCGGGGTGCCCGGGGCCGGGACGGTCCGGCCGTTGACAGGCCGGGGCGATTCCCGCGACCCTCGGGGGCGGGCGGCATCCCGCCGCCCGCAGAGGCATCAACCGACGGGGAGGGCCGAGCCATGTGCCATGCCTGCGTGACCGAGAGCGTGAAGGAACGGATGCTGAGCCGGCGGAGCTTCTTTGGCGCCGCGGCCGGGGCGGCGGCGGTCGCCGCCGCGGGCGGCGTGGCCCTGCCGCGGCCGGCCCGCGCCGCCACCGGCGGGGTCGCCGACATGACCCACACCCTGCACCCCGACTTCCCTACCTTCTTCGGGCCCCAGCAGTTCTGGGAGACGCAGCTTTTCAACTACGAGGCCAACAAGTTCAACCTCAAGGAGATCCGCGTCAACGAGCACACCGGCACACATGTCGATGCGCCGCTGCACTTCTCGGCCGACGGGGCCTCGGTCGACGCGATCGCGCCCGAGAAGCTCGTCTGCCCGCTCGCGGTCATCGACATTCGCGCCCGCGCCGCCGGGAACGCCGACACCCAGCTCACTCCCGATGACATCCGCGCCTGGATCTCGGCCCATGGCGCGATCCCCGAGGGGGCCTGCGTGGCGATGAACTCGGGCTGGGCCGCCCATGTCGCGACGGCGAAGTTCCGCAACGCCGATGCCGCGGGCGCCATGCACTTCCCGGGCTTCCACCTCGAGGCCGTCCAGATGCTGATGGCCGAGACCGCCGCCGCCGGCATCGCCGTCGACACGCTCTCGCTCGATTTCGGGACCTCGCCCGACTTCGCCACCCATTACGCCTGGCTGCCCTCGGGCCGCTGGGGCCTCGAGTGCATCGCCAACCTCGACGCCGTCCCCGCCGCGGGGGCGACGATCGTGGTCGGCGCGCCCAAGCACGCGGGCGGGACCGGCGGGCCGGCGCGGGTCTTCACCCTCCTCTGAGGGGCGGCCCGGCGCGCGCGCGCCGGGGTGGCGTCCTCAGAAGGCCGCCACCCCGGCGAAATGGCCGGCAAGCTCGCGCGAGGGGACCCGCACGAGATCCTTGGAGAGGTCGGCCGCGACCGCCGCGGCGAGGGCCTCGGGCAGGGACGCGCGCAACTCGCCGAGGAAGCGCGGCGGAGCGGCGACGATCAGACGGTCGTAGCCCGCCCCCTCCCAGGCCGCGGCGAGCCAGGCCACGACGTGATCGGCGAAGCGCGCCCGGCGCTGCTCGCGCTCGGTCGCGTGGGGGTCGAAGCCGTGCAGCGCCATCTCGCCCGGCCCGGCGCTGCCCCGCCCCGGCCGGTCGGCAACACCGACGTCCACATCGGGGAAGTCCCCGGCGGCGATCGACCGAAGCTCGGCGAGCCCGCGGCCGACGCCCTCGTTGACGAGGAGACGCGCCGCCCCCTCGCCCGCCACCAGGACCAGCGTCCGCACCGCCCGCATGCGATTCCCTCCCCTGCCGCCCCCCGAGCCTCTCCCCTCCCAAGCTAGGGCGTCCTTGACGCGCATCAAGGCGTGCCACAGCTTCGCGGCCGGCCTGCCGCACCGCTGCCGCACTCGCCTGCCATGGCGGGGCGGGCGCGACGGGCGCCAGTGCGAGGGCAGAACGCCATGCAGGTCGTCTATCACCTCGGCCTTCACTGCACCGACGAGGAACGCCTGCTGCGCGTGCTCCTCAAGAACAAGGGCCGGCTGGCCGAGGAGGGCATCGCGATCCCCGGCCCCGGCCGCTACCGCCCCGTCCTGCGCGAGGCGCTGAAGGCCCTGCGCGGCGCCCCCGCGCCGGCGGAGATGCAGGACACCATGCTCGATTCGATCATGGACGGCGACGGCATGGCGCGCGTCGTCTTCTCCTACGACAGCTTCCTCTGCGTGCCCGAGAAGGCCCTCGGCGAGGGCCGCCTCTATCCCATGGCGGGCGACAAGACGCGCTGGTTTCCCGCCCTCTTCCCCGCCGCCGAGACCCGCTTCGCCTTTGCCATCCGCAACCCCGCGACCTTCCTGCCGGCCGTCTTCCAGCGCACCGAGGGGCTGAGCTTCGAGGCCTTCCTCGGCGCCGCCGCCCCCGAGGGGCTCTCGTGGGCGGCGATGGTGGCGCGGGTGCGGGCCGGCAGCCCGGCGGTGCCGCTGACCGTCTGGTGCGACGAGGACACGCCCCTCATCTGGCCCGAGGTGGTGGCAAGGGTCGCCGGAACGGCCCGGCCCGAGGGGCTCGCCGGGCTCGACGACTTCCTCGCCACGCTGCTGGTCCCCGAGGGGCTCGAGCGGCTGCGGGCGGTCCGGGCCGAACTCCCGGCCCTCACCCTCGCCCTCCGGCGGCGGCTGACGGCGGCCTTCCTCGACAAGTTCGCGCGGCCCGAGGCGGTCGAGGTCGAACTCGACCTGCCGGGCTGGACGGCCGAACTCGTGGACGAGATGACCGCCCGCTACGAGGAGGACGTGGCCCGCATCGCCGATATGGACGGGGTCGACTTCATCGCCCCCTGAGGCCGGGGACCGGGGCGGCCGGCCCCGCGATCACCGGCGCGCCGGCGGCCCCGGGGGAAGGGTCGCGGTCGCGCCGGCTCAGTCCATCCCCAGGGCCTGCTTGTAGACCCCGAGCACGGCCTCCTCCTCGGCGATCTCGTCGGGCTTGCGGCGGCGCAGCGCGATCACCTTGCGCAGCACGCGGGTATCGTAGCCGCGCCCCTTGGCCTCGGCCATGACCTCCTTCATCGCCTCGACGAGGCCCCGCTTCTCGGCGTCGAGCGTCTCGTAGCGCTCGATGATCTGGAGGAGTTCCTCGGCGGTGACGGCGTAGGCGTCGGTCGGGCTCATGGCGTCTTCCTCGTCGGCGGGCGGCGGGGGGCCGCCGGGCGCGGGCGGCACCCGGCGGCCGGTCGCCCCTCTAGCGGCCGGACCGGCCGGGCGCAAGGGCGCGAGGGACGCGGCGGCGGGCGGGGCCTCCGCGGCCGCAGCGGCCGGGCCGGAGGAGATCCCGTGCGGGCCGGCGGGGCCGGGGGATCCCCCCGCCCGGGAGGGGCGACTGGCCGGGGCTGCAGGGGCCGGCGGGGCGCAAGGGCGCCGGGGGACGGAGCGGCGGGTGGGGCTTGCCCCCCCGCCGCGGCCGCGCTAGCGGGGCGGCAAGGGCCCCGGCGCGCGGAGGCCGGGGCGGCCCGGTTTGCCCCCGGGGGGGCGGAAGGGGGGCGGGGAATGGGTCATCTCGTCTGGGCAGGGGCGGCGGCGACGCTCGCGGGCGTCGGCTTCCTTCTCGGGTGCATCCTCGCCGTCCTCGCCGCCCGCCGGGCGGGGGCCGACGAGGCGGCGCTGCGCGCCCGCCTGAGGCGCCTCATCGCCGTCAACCTCGGGGCGCTCGCGCTCTCGGCCGCCGGGCTCATGCTCGTCGTCCTCGGCATCCTCCTGCCCTGAGACCCCCAGGGGCCCCTCCCTCGGCCGCGGCCCTCAGCCGGCGTCGAGCGAGGCGAAGTCGCGGCCGTTCTTGACGAGGTCAAGGATGAGGGGCGCGGGCGTCCAGAGTTCGGGCTCGTCGGCGGCCCAGGCGAGGAGGTTCCGGCGGAGGGCGAGAAGACCGCCGTGGTCGGCCGTGCGCATGGGCCCGCCGCGCCAGCGCGGATAGCCGTAGCCGTGCACCATGACGACGTCGATGTCCGAGGGGCGGAGGGCGATCCCCTCGGCGAGGATCCGCGCCCCTTCGTTGACCATGGCGGCGAGGGCGCGGGCCACGATCTCGGCCGGATCGACGGCGCGCGGCAGGATGCCCTTGCGGGCGCGCTCCTCGGCGATCAGGGCCAGCACCTCGGGATCCTCGGCGCCGCGCCGGCCCTGGTCGTGGCGATACCAGCCGCGCCCGGTCTTCTGGCCGAACCAGCCCCGTTCGCACAGCCGGTCGGCGATGGCGACGGTGCGGTGCGAGGGATCGCGGGCGGAGGCAAGGCGCTGGCGCCGCGCCCAGGCGATCTCGAGCCCGGCGAGGTCGGCGACCGCATAGGGACCAAGCGAGAAGCCGAAGTCCCGCAGCGCCGCATCGACGGCATAGGGCGAGGCGCCGTCCTCGACGAGGAAGTCCATCGCCGTCCGCCAGGTGGCGAGGATGCGGTTGCCGATGAAGCCGTCCGTGACCCCTGCCCGCACCGCCACCTTGCCCAGCCGGCGGGCGAGCGCGAAGCCCGTCGCCGCGACCGCGGGCGCGGTCGCCCGGCCCACCACCACCTCGAGAAGCCGCATGACATGGGCGGGCGAGAAGAAGTGCAGCCCGAGGATATCGGCCGGCCGGCCGGTCGCGGCGGCGAGGGCATCGACGTCGAGGTAGGAGGTGTTGGTGGCGATCACCGCCCCCGGGCGCATGATGCGGTCGAGGTCGCGGAAGACGCGGGCCTTGAGGTCGAAATCCTCGAAGACCGCCTCGATCGCGAGATCGACCCCCGCGAGTGCCTCCATGTCGGTCGTGCCGATCAGGCGCGACCATTCGGCGGCGCGCGCGGCCTCGGTCAGCCGGCCCCGCGCCACCGCCCGTTCCTTGATCTCGGCCACCCGCGCGAGGCCGCGGTCGAGCGCCTCGCCGTCGCGCTCGAGGAGGACGACGCCGAGCCCCGCCGATAGCAGGGCGGCGGCGATCCCCGCCCCCATGAGACCGCCGCCGACGACGCCCAGGACCTCGAGGGTGCGCGGCGCGACCCCCTCGATCCCGGGCACATGGGCGGCCCGGCGCTCCGACAGGAAGGCATGCCGCAGGCCCTGCGCCGCCTCGGTCGCGACGAGATCCTCGCTGCCCGCCCGCTCGAGCGCGAGCCCGGCCTCGAAGGGCAGGAGAAGCGCGGCCTCGACGCAGTCGGTGATGCGGCCGGCGGCGGGCAGATGGGCGGGCGGGGGGTCGGCGCGAGCCGCCCGTACCGCCTCGGCATAGGCGGCGGGGTCGGCAAAACCCTCGCGGCGTTCGCGCGTCGGCCGGGGGCCGAGGCCCTCGGCGAGGATGCCGCGGGCGAAGGCCGTGCCGGCCCGGCGGGCGGCGGCGGTGGGGCTCTCGCCCGGCCCGGGGGCGGGCACGACGAGGTCGAGAAGCCCGAGCGCCTCGGCCTCGGCCGCGCCCACCGGCTGGCCCGTGCGCATGAGGCGGAGGGCCGCCGCCGCCCCGGTGATGCGCGGGGTCCGCTGGGTGCCGCCGGCGCCCGGAAGGATGCCAAGCGTCACCTCGGGAAAGCCCAGCCGCGTCGTCGCCAGCGCCACCCGGTAATGGGCGGCGAGGGCAAGCTCGAGGCCGCCGCCGAGGGCGGTGCCGTGGAGCGCCGCGACGACCGGCCGGGGAAAGGACTCGATCGCGCAGAGGACCTCGGTCAGGAGCGGCGGCTGCGGCGGGCGGCCGAACTCGCGGATGTCGGCTCCGGCGGGAAAGCTGCGCCCGGCGGCGGCGATGACGAGCGCCCGCACCCCCGGGCTGGCGGCGGCGGCCGCGACCGCCGCGGCGAGGGCCGCGCGCAGGCCGTGGCCGAGCGCGTTGACGGGGGGACGGTCGATCTCGAGGATGCGGATGCCGTCCTCGTCCTCAACCCGGACGCCTTGCCCCTCGTCCCCGGCCATCGCCTGCCCCCACGGTCCCCGCGAGGGTCATTAGAGGGGCCCCGGGACGTTTTGGCAAGTCCATGACTTTGCATGGATCGCGGCCGCGGCGCGGGGCCCCTCGGGGGGGCGCAGCGCCGGCCGCGGCGCGAACCGGTCGGGTGCAAGGACGGATCCGCACGCCGACCGGCGTCAGGGGGCGCAGCGCTGGCAGAAGGGCGTGTGGGGCAGAAGGTCGAGCCGTTCCTCGGCGATCGCCTCGCCGCAACGGACGCAGAGGCCGTATTCGCCGGTGGCGACGCGCTCGAGCGCGGCCTCGACCATGCGCAACTCGCGCTGAGCGGCGAGCCCGATCCCCTCGAGGACCTCGTCATCCTCGCGCTCGATGGCGCGATCCTCCCAGTCGCGGCTGTCCTGGGTGTCGAGCTCGCCCTCGATCCGCTCGAGCCGCGCCCGCAGCGTCCGCCGTCGCGTCTCGAGCTGGCGCTTGCGTTCCTGCACAGGGGTCATCCCGTCCTCCCGTCGCCCCGGGAGGAAGCCTAGGGGCCGGGCGCGGCCGCGGCCTTGATGCAGGTCAAGCGCCGGGCGCCCGCGGGGGGCACATATTCAATCCTTGAAATCCTCGGCCGTGCTGCTAGAGGGGTTCCTCCCGAAGCCCCGGAGGGCCGCATGTCTCCCGACGTCAAGGCGTTCTTCGACGAGGCCACGAACACCGTGACCTATGTCGTCCGCGACCGCGCGGGCGCGCGCTGCGCCGTCATCGACAGCGTGCTCGACTTCGACTACGCCTCGGGCCGCACCGACACCCGCTCGGCGGACGCGGTCATCGCCCATGTCCGCGCCGAGGGCCTCGAGGTCGAGTGGCTGCTCGAGACCCATGTCCATGCCGACCACCTCTCGGCCGCCCCCTACCTCCAGCGCGAGATCGGCGGCCGGATCGGGATCGGCGAGCGGATCCGCGTGGTCCAGGACGTGTTCGGCAAGATCTTCAACGCCGGCACCGAGTTCCAGCGCGACGGCAGCCAGTTTGACCGCCTCTTTGGCGACCGCGACCGCTTCGCGGTGGGCGGGCTCGAGGGCGAGGTCCTGCACACCCCCGGGCACACCCCGGCCTGCCTGACCTATGTCATCGGCGATGCCGCCTTCGTCGGCGACACCCTCTTCCAGCCCGACTTCGGCACCGCGCGCTGCGACTTTCCCGGCGGCTCGGCGGCCGCGCTCTGGGATTCGATGCAGCGGATCCTCGCCCTCACCGAGACGACGCGCATCTTCACCTGCCACGACTACAAGGCCCCCGGCCGCGACCGTTTCGCCTGGGAATCGACGGTGGCCGAGCAGCGGGCAAGGAACGTCCACGTCGCCGGCCGCACCCGGGAGGAGTTCGTGGCGCTGAGAGAGGCCCGCGACGCCCGCCTCTCGATGCCGCGGCTGATCGTGCCCTCGCTCCAGGTCAACATGCGCGCGGGCCAGATGCCGCCGGCCGAGGACAACGGGACGGTCTACCTCAAGGTGCCCCTCAACCGCCTCTGATGCCCCCGCCCCCGCCCCGGGCCCCGGTCGCGGCGCCGCGAGGGGCCGCCCGGGCGCGCGCCCCGTCCCCAAGGAGCACGCCATGACCATCCGTCACCTCGCACCGGGCTACGCCGTCTCGCCCCAGATCGCCCCCGCCGATGCCGCCCGGGTGAAGGAGCTGGGCTTCGTCACCGTCATCTGCAACCGTCCCGACGGCGAGGTGCCGGCCGGCCTCCGGGCCGAGGATGTCAGGGCGGCGGTCGAGGCCCAGGGCATGGCCTTCGTCGCCAACCCGGTGATGCCCGGGGCGTTCAC
Source organism: Paracoccaceae bacterium (assembly GCA_020846995.1). Taxonomy (GTDB): domain Bacteria; phylum Pseudomonadota; class Alphaproteobacteria; order Rhodobacterales; family Rhodobacteraceae; genus JAHDXW01. The sequence continues at coordinate 600 of JADLCV010000051.1, read as the reverse complement.
GGCCGCGAACGTTGCCGCCCAGGGGGCGGCGATCGACGCCGGCGGAGGCCCGGTCCTCGCCTACTGCGCCTCGGGCAATCGCTCCTCGATCGTCTGGGCGCTCCACGAGGCCGGCCGCCAGGACCCCGAGACGCTGATCGCGACCGCCGCCCGCGCGGGCTACAACCTCGCGGGCCTCCGCCCCGACCTCGAGGCCCGCGCCCGCGGCCGACGCTGAGCGCGGCGCGCGCGCCGGGGACCGGCGCCCGTCCGTCACGGCCGGGCGGGCAGAGACGCCCGCGGGGCCCGCGGCCACCCGTCCGGCGCAACGTCGCGCGGAAAGCGGCCCTTGCGCGGGGGCCGGGCGCGCGGGCGGTTCGGGCCGCGGCAGGGAGAAGGGACGCGCCCCGGGGGTCCCGCGGCCACCTGTCCGTGGCGGCGCCGCGGGGAGAGGCGGGCGCAGGGGCCCCGGGGCCGCCAGGCCGTCGCGGCGCCGCGGGGCGTGGGGCGCGGGCGCCGGGCCCGCCGGTGCCGGCCCGTCGGGGTGTCACCGGGACAGACGTGCCCGGGGCCCGTGGCCACCTGTCCGGGGCGTCGCCGCGGGGAGAGGCGGGCGCAGGG
>JADLCV010000050.1 GCA_020846995.1 Paracoccaceae bacterium | reverse complement strand
GGGAGGCCGGAGGCGCGGGCCCCGGCATGGGCCTTGAGGCGGGCGTTGCCGAGGAAGGTCGCGGCCGTCTCGTCGGGCACCGGCAGGCCGAGCGCGGCGGCACCGACGGTTGTCACACCGCGCGGGGCGAGGAGCGCCGCGAACTCGTCGAGCTTGCCCGGGTTGTGGGTCGCGACGAGCAGGCGGCTGCCCGCGAAGCGCCTCATGGCAGCGCCGCCTTTTGGGCGGCAAAGAGCGGGGCCATGCCGTCGCGGGCGCGGTCGATCAGGCGGTCGAGGTCGTCCCGGGCGAAGGTCGCGCCCTCGGCCGACATCTGGACCTCGACGAGCCGTCCCCGGCCGGTGAGGACGAAGTTGCCGTCGACCGCCGCCTCGCTGTCCTCGGCATAGTCGAGGTCGAGGAGCGGCTGGCCGCCATAGAGGCCGCAACTGACCGCCGCGACCTGGTCGGTCAGGGGGTCAGAGGCGATGGTCCCGGCCCGGACCAGGCGCAGGGTCGCCAGCCGCAGCGCCACCCAGCCGCCGGTGATGGCCGCGCAGCGCGTGCCGCCGTCGGCCTGGAGGACGTCGCAATCCACGGTGATCTGGCGCTCGCCCAGCGCCGCCATGTCGACGGCGGCGCGCAGCGCCCGGCCGATCAGGCGCTGGATCTCCATCGTCCTGCCCGCCTGGCGGCCGGACGCCGCCTCGCGGCGGTTGCGCGTCGTCGTCGCCCGCGGCAGCATGCCGTATTCGGCTGTCACCCAGCCGAGGCCGGTGTTGCGGCGGAAGGGGGGCGGGCGGTCCTCGAGCGTCGCGGTGCAGAGCACAGGGGTGTCGCCGAGACGGATGAGGCAGGCGCCCTCGGCATGCTTCGGCATCCCGGTCGTGATCGCAAGCGGCCTGAGTTCGTCAAGCCGCCGTCCCGATGGCCGCATCCCCGCGCCTCCCCTCCCGTGCCGACGCCACATAGCGGGGCCGGGGGGCGGGATGCAAGCCGCCGGCTGCCCCGGGGCGGTTGACGCGGCGCCTCCGGCTGCCCAATTTCGGGCGGGGAGGGAGCGGCGACGATGAGCGAGGGCGCGCGCGTGCTGGGCGAACTGAGCGAGCGCGGCCGGGAGGTCTTCCGGCGCGTGGTCGAGGGCTACCTGCAGTCGGGCGACCCCGTCGGCTCGCGCACCCTCACCCGCACGCTGAGCGAAAAGGTATCCGCCGCGACCATCCGCAACGTCATGCAGGATCTCGAGTATCTCGGCCTGCTCGGAAGCCCGCACGTGTCGGCAGGGCGGCTGCCGACCGAGGTCGGGCTCCGGCTTTTCGTCGACAGCCTGCTCGAGGTCGCCCCGGTCGCCGAGGCCGACCGCGACAAGCTCGACGCGACGCTTGGGGCCCGTGACGGCGACGTCGGCGAGGTCCTGGACCGCGTCGGCGGGGCGCTCTCGGCCCTCACCCACGGCGCGAGCCTCGTCCTCGTGCCGAAACACGAGGCGGCGATCCGCCACATCGAGTTCGTGGCCCTCGCCGCCGACCGGGCGCTCGTGGTCCTCGTCTTCGCCGATGGCCATGTCGAGAACCGCGTCCTCGTCCCCCCTCCCGGGCTCACGCCCTCGGCGCTGCGCGAGGCCGCGAACTTCCTCAACGCCCTCGCCACCGGGCTGACGCTCGCCGAACTCCGCACCCGCATCGCCGGCGAGATCACCCGCCGCCGCCAGGAGATCGATTCGCTCGCCCGCGAGCTGGTGGAAAGCGGCGTCGCGCTCTGGGAAAGCGTCGGTGACCGTGGCGAGCGGCTGATCGTGCGCGGGCGCAGCAACCTTCTGAGCGGGGCCAAGGCCGAGGATCTCGCCCGCATCGGCACCCTCTTCGACGACCTCGAGCGCAAGCGCGACATGGCCGAGTTCCTCGAGCTGACCGAGAAGGGCGAGGGGGTGCGGATCTTCATCGGTTCGGAAAACAAGCTCTTCTCGCTTTCGGGTTCCGCTCTCGGGGTTTCGCCCTATATGAACGCTGACCGCAAGATCGTGGGGGCGGTGGGCGTGATCGGACCGACGCGGCTGAACTACGGCCGCATCGTGCCGATCGTCGATTACACCGCCCAGCTCATCGGGCGAGTGCTGTCCGAGCGCGGCAAGGGGTAGGGAATGAACGAGACGAAGCCTGACGTGACATCGGCCGGAACGGCCGCAGAGGCCGCGGCCGCGGCTGCCGGGGGCCAGGAGGATCCGGTCCTGGCCGAGAACGCGCGGCTCGCGGCCGAGGTGGCCGAACTCCGCGACCGCTTCATGCGCGCGCTCGCCGAGGCCGAGAACGCCCGCAAGCGGGGCGAGCGCGAGCGCCGCGAGGCCGAGCAATACGGCGCGACGCGGTTTGCCCGCGACATGCTGCCCGTCTACGACAACCTTGGCCGGGCCCTCGCCGCCGCCAGCCCCGAGGCGCGGGCCGCCGCTGCGGCGCTGATCGAGGGCGTCGAGATCACGCTCCGCGACCTCCTCCAGAGCTTCGAGCGCCATGGCATCCGCCGCGTCTCGCCGGCCGTCGGCACGGCCTTCGATCCCCAGATCCACGAGGCGATGTTCGAGGCCCCGGTGCCGGGCGTGCCGGGGGGCGGGGTCATCCAGGTGATGACCGAGGGTTTCGTCCTGCACGACCGACTGCTGCGGCCGGCGCAGGTCGGCGTGTCCTCGGCCCCGGCGGCGGTCAAGTAGCCCCGCCGCTGCCGGCGGCGAGGGCCTTGAGGTCGTAGAGGGCGGCGAGCGCCTCGCGCGGCGACATCTCGTCGGGCTGGATGCGGGCCAGGCGCGCCTCGACGGGCGAGGGCGCGGGCGGGGCCGGGGAGTCGGCCGCGGCCGCGAAGAGCGGCAGGTCGTCGATCACCGCCGCCCGCCGCCTGCCACCCTCGCGCTCGCCCCGCTCGAGCCCGTCGAGCAGAACGCGCGCCCGGGCCACCACCGCCGCCGGCAGGCCGGCGAGGCGCGCGACCTGCACGCCGTAGGAGCGGTCGGCCGCCCCGGGCCGCACCTCGTGCAGGAAGACGAGGTCGCCCCGCCATTCGCGCACCGCGAGCGTCGCGTTGCGAAGCCCGGCGAGGCGGCGGGCCAGCGCCGTCATCTCGTGGTAGTGGGTGGCGAAGAGGCCGCGGCAGCGGTTAACGTCGTGGAGGTATTCGAGCGTCGCCCAGGCGATCGAGAGACCGTCCCAGGTCGCCGTGCCGCGGCCGATCTCGTCGAGGATGACGAGCGCGCGGTCGTCGGCGGCGTTGAGGATCGCGGCCGTCTCGACCATCTCGACGAGGAATGTCGACCGTCCCCGGGCGAGATCGTCGGAGGCGCCGACGCGGCTGAAGATCTGGCTCACGAGGCCGATGCGGGCCCGCCGGGCGGGGACGAAGGCGCCGCTCTGGGCGAGGAGCGCGATGAGCGCGTTCTGGCGCAGGAAGGTGGACTTGCCGCCCATGTTGGGCCCGGTGACGAGCCAGATCGCCGCCGCCTCGCCGCCCTCGGTCAGGAGACAGTCGTTGGCGACGAAGGGGGTGCCGGCGCGGCGGAGCGCGGCCTCGACGACGGGATGGCGCCCGCCCTCGACGAGGAAGCCGCGGCCGTCGTCGAGTTCGGGCCGGCACCAGCCGTCCTCGGCCGCCCGCTCGGCAAAGGCCGCATGCACGTCGGCCTCGGCGAGCGCGCGGGCGGCCGCGGCGATCGCCGCGGCCCGGGCGAGGACGGCGCCGGCGAGCTCGGCGAAGATGCGGGCCTCGATCTCGAGCGCCGTGGCGCCGGCATTGAGGATTCGGGCCTCGAGTTCGGCGAGCTCGGGGGTGGCGAAGCGCAAGGCGTTCGCGGTCGTCTGGCGATGGCGGAAGCGCCCGGCGAGCGGCGGCGTCCGCATCCGCTCGGCATGCGTCGCCGTCGTCTCGATGTGGTAGCCGAGGACGTTGTTGTGGCGGATCTTGAGCGAGGGGATGCCGGCTTCGGCCTGGTAGTCGGCCTCCATCGCGGCGATGACGCCGCGGCCCTCGTCGCGAAGCCGGAGGGCCTCGTCGAGGGCGCCGTCGCATCCCGGCCTGACGAATCCTCCGTCGCGGACCAGCGCCGGGGGGTCCTCGACCAGCGTTGCGGCCAGGCGCGCGACGAGATCCCCGTGGCCCGCGAGCGTCGTCGCGATCACGGCGAGGGCGGCCGCCCCGGTCCCGGAGAGCAGGGCCGCAACCGCTTCCCCCGCGGCGAGACCGCGGCGGACGGCGGCGAGGTCGCGCGGCCCGCCGCGGTCGAGGGCCAGCCGCGACAGCGCCCGGTCGAGGTCGGGGACGCCCCGCAGGCGGTCGCGCAGCGCCTCGCGGAGCCCCGCGTCCTCGACGAGGAGGGCGACGGCCTGCTGGCGGGCGAGGAGTTCGCCGAGGTCGCGCGAGGGGTCCGAAAGGCGCCGCTCGACCAGCCGCCCGCCCGCGGCCGTGAGCGTGCGGTCCACCGCGGCCAGAAGCGAGCCCTCGCGCCCGCCCGACTGGGCGACGGCGATCTCGAGGTTGCGGCGTGTCGCGGCGTCGATCTGGACCCGCCCGCCCGGGTCCTCGCGCCGCGGCGGGGCCATGTGCGGCAGGCGGCCCTTCTGGGTGATCTCGAGATAGTCGATGACCGCCCCGAGGGCGGCAAGCTCGGCCCGGCCGAAGGCGCCGAAGGCGTCGGCCGACCGGACCCCGTAGAGGGCCGCGATGCGCCGGGTCCCGGCCTGCGAATCGAAGCTCGCCCGGCCGAGCGGGGTGACGGCGGCGCCGGCCTCCTCGCCCAGCGCCGTCACCCAGCCGCCCGCCCCCTCGCCGACGAGAAGCTCGCGCGGGGCGAGGCGGGCGAGTTCGGCGGCGAGGCGGGCGCGGGAGCAGGGCATGACGGTGAGGCTGCCGGTCGAGATGTCGGCCGCGGCGAGCGCCCCCTCGTCGCGCAGTTCGGCCCAGGCGGCAAGGAAGTTGTGGCGGCGGGCCTCGAGCAGGCTCTCCTCGGTCAGCGTGCCCGGCGTGACCAGCCGCACCACCTCGCGCTGCACGACCGCGCGGGTGCCGCGCCGCCGCGCCTCGGCCGGGTCCTCGGTCTGTTCGGCCACGGCGACGCGGAAGCCCTTGCGGATCAGAGTCAGGAGATAGCCCTCGGCGGCCTGCACCGGGACCCCGCACATCGGGATGTCGCGCCCGGCGTGCATCCCCCGCTTCGTGAGCGCGATGTCGAGGGCCGCCGCCGCCGCCGCCGCGTCCTCGAAGAACATCTCGTAGAAGTCGCCCATGCGGTAGAAGAGGAGGGCACCGGGATGCGCCGCCTTGATCTCGAGATACTGCGCCATCATCGGCGAGGCGGTGTCGGTCATGGCGCGTCCACTTCCCCGGGACCGCGTCCACGCTAGGTCAATCGCGCCGGAAAGGGAAACGCCCGGCCCGGGACGCGCGTCCCGGCGCCCTGCCCGCCCTGCCCTTGCCCGGGCCCGGCGAAGCCTTTAAGTGCGGCCGCGCAACGCCGCCCTCAACGGAGCCCTCGCCATGGCCGCCCCCGGAGCCCCCAGGAAAGTCGTCCTCGCCTATTCCGGCGGCCTCGATACCTCGATCATCCTCAAGTG
>JADLCV010000049.1 GCA_020846995.1 Paracoccaceae bacterium | reverse complement strand
TTCGTCGAGCGCGCCGACCGCCAGTCGGACTTTCCCCGCGCCATCCGCCGCAAGCTCCTGCGCGAGCTGATGCCGCCCCTGCTCGGGGGGCTGGGCGGGCGGGGCTTTCCTTCCCCGGGCGGGGCGCTTATAGCCCGCCCCTGAGCCGCGCAGGAGCCCCGGGCGATGCAGACCTCGGCCAACCTCAACCTCATGGTCAAGGCCGTGCGGCGGGCCGCGCGCAGCCTGATCAAGGTTTTCCGCGAGGTCGAGAACCTCGTCGCGGCGATGAAGGGGGCGGGCGACTTCGTCAGCCGTGCCGACACCGCGGCCGAGGCGATCCTGCGCGAGGACCTCATGGGCGGGCGGCCGACCTACGGCTGGCTCGGCGAGGAGACGGGGGCCGCGGCGGGCGAGGATCCGACGCGGCGCTGGATCGTCGATCCCCTCGACGGCACCACCAACTTCCTCCACGGCCTGCCCCACTGGGCGGTGTCGGTGGCGCTCGAGCACAAGCGCGAGATCGTCGCCGCGGTCGTCTACGATCCCCTCAAGGACGAGCTCTTCTGGGCCGAGAAGGGGGCGGGAGCGTGGATGAACGACCGCCGCCTGCGGGTCTCGGCGCGGCCGCGGATGATCGAGGCGATCTTCGCCACGGGCGTGCCCTTTGCCGGCCGCCCGGGCCTCGCCGCGACGCTCCTCGAATTCGGGCGGCTGATGCCGCGCTGTGCCGGCGTGCGGCGCTGGGGGGCGGCGGCGCTCGACCTCGCCTGGGTCGCGGCCGGCCGTTTCGACGGCTACTGGGAGCGCGGGGTGAACCCCTGGGACGTCGCCGCGGGCCTCCTTCTCGTGCGCGAGGCGGGCGGCCTGCTCGCCCCCCTCCGCGAGGGCGGGAACGTCCTTGAGGACGGTGCCCTCCTCGCCTCGAACGCGCAGTTGCACGCCGAGTTCCTGGGCCTCGTCCGGGGCGGCTGAGCCCGCCCGCGGGCGCTGCCGGCCGGCCGGGCGACCGGGGGGGTCTCGTGGCCGGCGACCGCGCTAGCGCCGCCGCACCCGCGGGATGTGGCTGGCCGCGAGGCGGTAGGCGGCGGCGGGCCGGGGGGGCGTCCCTTGCGTCCGCTGCCAGAAGGCCGTCCCGCCGCGGCGCAGCCAGGCCGGCAGGGCGAGGATCATGCCGACGCCGAAGCCCCCGGCATGGGCCCAGTAGGCGACGCCGTCGGCGCCGTCGCCGGCGAGCCCGTTGACGAACTGGAGCCCGAGCCAGACCGCGAGCATGAGCCAGGCCGGCACCGCGAGGATGCGCAGGAAGACGACGATGATGATGAGGACATCGACGCGGGCCCGCGGGAAAAGCAGCAGATACCCCCCCATGACCGCGGCGATCGCCCCCGAGGCGCCGACCATGGGCGCGGTCGCGCCGGGGTCGGCGGCGATCTGGAGGAACGCCGCCCCGACGCCGCCGGCGAGGTAGAAGAGAAGGAAGCCCGCGCGCCCCATCTCGGCCTCGAGGTTGTCGCCGAAGATCCACAGGAACAGCATGTTGCCGAGCAGGTGGAGCCAGCCGCCGTGGAGGAACATCGAGCTGAGGAAGGTCATCCAGCCCTCGCCGGCGAGGACGCGGGCGGGTACGAGGCCCCACTCCATGAGGAAGGCGTAGAGCCGCCGGTCGCTCTGGAACTCGGGCAGGGTGAGGACGAAGACGGCGATGTTGACGGCGATCAGCGTCCACACCACCCAGGGCGTGCGGGTCGAGGGGTTGTGGTCGCGAAGGGGAAACATCGCCCGCCCTACCCGGCCGCCGCCGCCAGCAGCTGGGCGTTGCCGCCCGAGGCGGTGGTGTCGATGCAGACGTGGCGCTCGTGGCAGACATGGACGATGTCAGGGAGCCCGGTGACGAGCGGCAGGATCGGCCCCTCGCGGGCGGCAAGCGCGCGGGCGAGGGCGCGCGCGGGCGCCTCCTCGCCCCAGAAGAGGACGGCCGAGAAGCCCGCGAGCGTCGCGAGGTCGGGAGGCCCGAGGCCCTGTGCCGCGACCGCCGCCCCGCCGAGCGCGCGCACCGCCCGCGCCTGGGCGCGCGCCGCCGCCGCCCCGGGCCCGAGGCAGAGGGCGGGCGCCCGGGGGCCGAGCGAGAGGCGGTTCGATGCGCCCGTCGGCCCGGCGAGGTCGAGGATGCGGATGGCGGCCTCGCTCGGCGCCCCGGCGGCCAGCGCCGCCTGCACCGGCGTCGGGGCGGCGGCCGCGGCGGAAGGCGCGGGCGGGGCGACACCCTCCTCGGGCCCGGGGTCGGGCGCAGGGCGCCGGCGCAGCCGGGCGAGAAGATGGGGCCCGCCGGCCTTGGGCCCGGTGCCCGACAGCCCCTCGCCGCCGAAGGGCTGGACCCCGACCACGGCCCCGATCTGGTTGCGGTTGACGTAGATGTTGCCGGCCCGGATCCCGGCCACCGCCGCCTGGACGCGGTCGTCGATGCGGCTGTGGATGCCGAAGGTCAGCCCGTAGCCGGCGGCGTTGATGGCCGCGATCACGGCCCCGAGATCCTCGGCCCGGTAGGTGGCAAGGTGCAGGACCGGCCCGAAGACCTCGCGCGGGATGTCGCCGATGCCGCCGACCGCGATCACCGCCGGGGCGACGAAGCTGCCCGTGGCGGGGGCGGAAAGCTCCTTCAGGACCCGCCCCCCGGCCCGGGCCTCGTCGATGTAGGCGGCAAGACCGGCGGCCGCGGCGGCGTCGATCACCGGGCCGATGTCGGTCGAGAGCTCCCAGGGGTCGCCGAGGACGAGCGCGTCCATGGCGCCGAAGAGCATCTCGCGCACCGTTCCCGCCACCTCCTCCTGCACGTAGAGGCAGCGCAGCGCCGAGCAGCGCTGCCCGGCCGACTGGAAGGCCGAGGCGATGATGTCGCGCACCGCCTGTTCGGGCAGGGCGGTCGAATCGACGATCATGGCGTTGATGCCGCCGGTCTCGGCCACGAGCGGGGCGCCGGGGGCGAGGGTCGCGGCCATGCTGCGTGCGATCGCGCGCGCGGTCGCGGTCGAGCCCGTGAAGAGGACGCCGGCGGTGCGCGGATCGGCGACGAGGGCCGCCCCGACGACCGGCCCCGTCCCGGGCAGGAGCTGGAGGGCCGCGGCCGGCACCCCGGCCGCGTGCAGCCGGCGCACCGTCTCGGCCGCGATCAGCGGCGTCGCCTCGGCCGGCTTGGCAAGGACGGCATTGCCCGCCGCCAGCGCCGCGGCGATCTGGCTGGTGAAGATCGCGAGCGGGAAGTTCCAGGGCGAGATGCAGGCGACGGGCCCGAGCGGCACCCCGTCGGCGTCGGCCGCCGCCGCCCCGGCGGCGTGGTAGCGCAGGGCGTCGGCGGCCTCGCGCAACTCGGCCACGGCGTCGGTGAGCGTCTTGCCGGCCTCGCGGGCGAGAAGCGCGAAGAGCGTCCCCGAGGCATCCTCGAGCACGGCGGCGGCGGCGGCGAGGACCGCGGCCCGGGTCGCGGCCGGGGCATCCCAGACCCGGGCGGCGGCCAGCGCGGCGGCGACGTCGGCGGCGGTCGCCTCGCGGACCTCGCCGACGGTGTCCGCGGGGAGGGCGGGGTTGACGACCTCGCGCCGCGCCCCGCCGGTGACCGGGGCGGCGAGGAGCGGCCGGGCCTCGAAGCGGGCGGCGCGGACGTCGGCGCGGGCGGCGCGGATGGCGCCGAGGTGGGCGGCATCGGCGAGATCCCAGCCGCGGGCGTTCCGGCGCCCGGGGGCGTAGAGCGCGGGCGGGCGAACGAGCGGGGCGGTCGGGCGCGCGAGCGTCGCGAAGGGGCAGGAGGCGACCTCGGCCGGCGGCACCCCGGCATCGACGATGCGGTGGACGAAGGACGAGTTGGCGCCGTTCTCGAGCAGCCGGCGGACGAGGTAGGCGAGCAGGTCGCGGTGGGCCCCGACCGGGGCATAGATGCGGTGGTGGCTGCCCTCTCCGGCCCTGACGAGGGCGTGCAGCCGCTCGCCCATGCCGTGCAGGCGCTGGAACTCGAAGCCGTTGCGGTCGGGCGCCATGGCGAGAACGGCGGCCATGCTGTGGGCGTTGTGGGTCGCGAACTGGGCGAAAAGCCGCGGCGCGGCGGCAAGGAGGCGGCGGGCGCAGCCGAGGTAGGCGACGTCGGTCGCGGCCTTGCGCGTGAACACCGGATAGTCGTCGAGGCCGAGAAGCTGGGCCCGCCGGATCTCGCTGTCCCAGTAGGCGCCCTTGACGAGGCGGACCATGAGCCGGCGGCGCTGGCCGGCGGCGAGCCCCTCGAGGGCCTCGATGAGCGCCAGCGCGCGACGGCCGTAGGCCTGGACGACGACGCCGGCGCCGTCCCAGCCGCGCAGGGCCCGGTCCTCGAGCGCCGCCCGCACCACCTCAAAGCCTAGGAGGAGGCGGTCCTGCTCCTCGGCATCGACGGTCAGGCCGAGACCGGCGTCGGCCGCGATCGTCATCAGCGCCCTCAGCCGCGGCACCAGCGCGTCGAGAACCCGCGCCCGCTGGGCGACCTCGAAGCGGGGATGGAGGGCGGAGAGCTTGACCGAGAGCCCCGGCCGCCCGGCGAGCGTCGTGCCCGTGGTGCTGTCGGCGATGGCGGCGAGCGCGCCCGAGTAGGCGAGCATGTAGCGGCGGGCGTCGGCCTCGGTGCGGGCGGCCTCGCCCAGCATGTCGTAGGAGAAGCGGTAGCCCTCGTTCTCGGCCGCCCGGGCCCGGACGAGGGCCTCCGCGATGGTCTCGCCCAGGACGAACTGGCGGCCCATCTCGCGCATGGCACGGCCGACGGCGACGCGGATCACGGGCTCGCCCAGCCGACGGATGGCGGCGCGCAGGCGGCCGGCGATGCCGGGCTCGCCCTCGTCGAGGACCCGGCCGGTGAGCATGAGCCCCCAGGTCGAGGCGTTGACGAGGGACGAGGACGACCGCCCGAGGTGGCGGCCCCAGTCCGAGGGCGCGATCTTGTCCTCGATCAGCGCGTCCATGGTCGAGGCGTCGGGCACCCGCAGCAGCGCCTCGGCGAGGCACATGAGCGCCACCCCCTCCTCGGTCGAGAGGCCGTATTCGGCGAGGATCGCCTCCATCAGCCCCGGCCGGCCGCCGGCGCGGATGCCGGCGACGAGGTCCGCGGCGCGGGCGGCGACGGCGGCCCGCGCCGGCCCGTCAAGCCCGGCCTCGGCCGCGAGCCGGGCGAGGAGGGCGCCCTCGGGGGCGCGGGCGCCTTCGGCGAGCGTGCTCCAGGGGGTGGCATGGGGTGGGGCGTCGGTCATGGCGGGATGCTCCGGTGGTCGGGGCATCCTAGGGCCTTCGCGGCGGGACGGGAACCCGCCGCGGGTGGGTCGCGGCGCGCCCCCCGCCGCCGGCAGCCGGAAGCGCCGAGGCGCGCCCCGCGCCGGCGGCGCCGGGCTGCCGCGGCCCGTGCCCGCCGCGCGGGGGGCCTCGCGGCGCCGGGGCCGTCCGGCCTCCTTCCGGCACGGGCGCGGCGGACACCTCCCCTCGCCCGGCGCGCCGAGGGGTGGGGCTCAGGTGGCCGGCACGAAGAGCGCCGTGAGCTGCACCGTCTGCACCCTGGTGCCGTTGCCGTATTGCCAGCAGAAGAGGGCGAAGCGGGTCGGTTCGGGCTTCACCAGGGCGACGAAGGTGATGGCGGCCGAATCCATCAACGCTACCCCGAGGCTGTTGGCGGAGGGCCAGCTCTGGGTGACGCGCCAGGCCGAGGTGGTGCCGACCGGGTTGATGCCGTCGTTCGTCGCGCTGACGTAGCACTGCGCCTGGGTGCCGGTATAGATCGAGTAGAAGGTCCATTCGGCGTGGATCATCACCCTGCCGTCGGTCGGCGGCGTGACCGTGAGCGAACTCGCCGCCGTCCCGGTGGAGGTCAGGCTGTATTGAGTGACGATGGGGGCCACGACCAGCACCACCTCGACCGTGCCCGGCTCGCCCTGCGGCCCCTGCTTGCCTTCCGGCCCCTGCGGCCCCTGCGGCCCCTGCGGCCCCTGGGCACCGTCGGCGCCGGCCGGTCCCTGCGGACCTTCCGGCCCGGCCGGCCCCTCTGCTCCGTCCGCCCCCGCCGGCCCCTGCGGGCCTGCCGGGCCCTCGGCCCCGTCCGCCCCCGCCGGACCTTCGGGCCCGGTCGCGCCGCGGGCGGCGACGAGGGTCCAGAAGCGGGCGTGGCGCGGCCGCGCCGGGTCGCGGCCGGTCGAGTTGCGGAGCGCGAGCCAGCCTGACCCCTCGCGCTCGACGACGTCGTTGGCGACGTAGCGCTCGGCCACGGTCCAGGCCCCGCGGTGGTTCCAGAGG
>JADLCV010000048.1 GCA_020846995.1 Paracoccaceae bacterium | reverse complement strand
TGAAGGCCTTCGAGGCCGGCACCGCGTTCGGATAGTAGACGTAGTTGGTGATGCCGGCCATGATCTCGGGGTCGAGGACGAAGTTGATGTAGGCGTGGGCGGCGTCGGGGTTCGGCGCGTCGGCCGGGATCGCCAGCATGTCGAACCAGATCAGCGCCCCCTCCTTGGGGATCACATAGGCGACGTCGACCCCGTTGCCGGCGTCGATCGCCCGGCTCTGGGCCTGGAGGACGTCTCCCGACCAGCCCATGGCGACGCAGATCTCGCCGTTGGCGAGGTCGGAGATGTATTGCGAGGAGTGGAAGTAGCGGATGTGGGGCCGGACCGCCTCGAGGAGCACGGCCGCCTTCTCGAGGTCGTCGGGGTTCTGCGACATCGGGTCCATCCCGAGGTAGTTCAGCGCCGTCTGGAGGACGTCGTTCGATTCGTTGAGGAGCGCGATGCCGCAGTCGGCGAGCTTCGCGGCCACGGCGGGGTCGAAGACGAGGCCCCAGCTGTCGGCCGGGGCGTCGGCGCCCAGCCGCTCGGCTACCTTGTCGACGTTGTAGCCAAGCCCGGTCGTGCCCCACTGGTAGATCACGGCATGGGCGTTGTCGGGGTCGTAGACGGCGGCCCGCGCCATCAGCTCGGGATCGAGGTTGGCGAGGTTGGGGATCTTCGCCCGGTCGAGCGGCTGGTAGATGCCGGCCCGGACCTGGCGGGCGAGGTAGTGCGAGGTCGGCACCACGACGTCGTAGCCCGAGTTGCCGGCGAGGAGCTTGGCCTCGAGGGTCTCGTTCGAATCGTAGACGTCATAGACGGGGTCGATGCCGGTCGCCGCCTTGAAGCGGTCGAGCGTGTCCTCGGCGATGTAGTCGGACCAGTTGTAGATGTGGACGGTCTTGTCCTGGGCGGCGGCGGGCAGGGCGGCGGACAGGATCGCGGCCAGGCCGGGCAGGGCCAGTCGGAGCATCTCGGGTTCCTCGCGGCAGGGGGGACGGGGGAAGGCGGGCGCACACTATTCGCCATCTCCGGGACAGGGTAGGGCAAAGTGAAGCCGCGGCGACGGGCCGCAGCGCGATACCCCCTCGACCGCCGCGGCCGAAGGCGTCACAAGGCGGGGTCGGCGGCGGGGGGGCAGGGGCATGGCGGCGAAGGGCGGAGGGGGCGCGGCGAAGGCCGGCGAGCGCATCGCCAAGGTGCTGGCGCGGGCGGGCGTCGCCTCGCGCCGCGAGGCCGAGGTGCTGATCGCGGAGGGCCGCATCGCCGTCAACGGCCGGGTCATCGAATCGCCCGCGCTCGACGTCGGCCCCGAGGACCGCATTACCCTCGACGGCCGCCCGGTCGGCGCCCCCGAGCCGCCGCGGCTGTGGCTCTACCACAAGCCCGAGGGGCTGGTGACGACGGCCCGCGACGAGAAGGGCCGTCCGACCGTCTTCGCGAGCCTGCCCGCGGAGATGCCGCGGGTGGTCTCGGTCGGCCGCCTCGACATCGCCTCCGAGGGGCTCCTTCTTCTCACCAACGACGGCGAGCTCAAGCGCCGGCTCGAACTGCCCTCGACGGGCTGGCTGCGCCGCTACCGGGTGCGCGTCAACGGCACCCCGACCGAGGAGGGCGTCGAGCCCCTGCGCCGCGGCATCGAGGTCGAGGGCGAGCGCTTCCAGCCCATGACGGTGACGGTCGACCGCCAGCAGGGCGCCAACGCCTGGCTGACGATCGGCGTCCGCGAGGGCAGGAACCGCGAGCTCCGGCGTGCCCTCGAGGCCCAGGGGCTGCTCGTCAACCGGCTCATCCGCATCGGCTACGGGCCCTTCCAGCTGGGCGATCTCGGGCCCGGCGAGGTGCGCGAGGTGCCGGCGCGGACGCTGCGCGACCAACTTGGCCTCGAGGTCGCGCTCGCGGGCGGGCACGGGGCGACGGCGGTGGCGGGCAAGGTGACGCGCCGGCGGTCGGCGGCCGCGGGGGCGGGCGAGGCGGCGGCCGGGGAGGCGCCGGCGCCGCCGCCCGCCACCGCGGCGCGGACGCGGACCGCCCGTGCCGCGGCGATCGCCCGCCGCGGGGGCGAGGCCGGCGACGCCGCCGACCCGGCCGCGGCGCTGCCCCGCGCGGGCGCGGCGGGCGCGGCCGTCGAACGGCCGGCGCGCGGCCGCCGCCCGGCCGCGCCGCGCGGCTCGACCGGGCCGGGCGGCGAGGACCGCCCGCGCCGCCGTGCGCTCGGGGCCGGGCCCGGCGCCGGCACGGGCGGGCGCCCCTCCCGGCGCCCCCGCCCCGGGGATGGCGACGCGGCCCCCCGCCCGCGGGCCGACCGCGAGGCAGGCGGCGAGGCCCCGCGCCGCGGCGCCGACCGGCGCCCGCGCCCCGGGGATGGCGACGAGGCTCCGCGTTCGCCGCGCCCCCCCCGCCCGCGGGCCGACCGCGAGGCGGGCGGCGAGGACCGCCCGCGCCCGGGCGCCTACCGGCGCCCCCGCCCCGACGACGGCGACGCGGGCCCCCGCCCGCCGCGCGCCCCCCGCCCGCGCCCCGACCGCAGCGACGGCGATGCGCCCCGCGAGGGCCGGCCGCCGCGCCCCGCCGCGACCGACCGGCCAAGGCGGACGGCGGGCGAGGCCCCGCGCGCCGGCGCCCACTGGCGCCCCCGCCCCGGGGATGGCGACGAGGCTCCGCGTTCGCCGCGGCCCCCCCGCCCGCGGGCCGACCGCGAGGCGGGCGGCGAGGACCGCC
This sequence comes from Paracoccaceae bacterium, assembly GCA_020846995.1. GTDB lineage: Bacteria > Pseudomonadota > Alphaproteobacteria > Rhodobacterales > Rhodobacteraceae > JAHDXW01. The sequence continues at coordinate 4,212 of JADLCV010000048.1, read as the reverse complement.
CGCGCCCGGGTGCCCACCGGCGCCCCCGCCCCGACGACGGCGATGCCGGCTCCCGCCCACCGCGCGCCCCCCGCCCGCGCCCCGACCGCGAGGCGGGCGGCGAGGCTCCGCGCCCGGGTGCCTACCGGCGCCGCCCCCCCGGGGATGGCGAGGCGGCCCCGCGCCCCGCGCGCGCGCCGCGCCCCGACCGCGGCGACGACAAGGCCCCCCGCCCCGTCCGCGCCCCGCGGACCCCGCGCGACGAAGCCGGCGAGGGCCGCCCGCCTCGCCCTGCCCGGGGTCCGGGCGAGGACGGGGACCGGGCCGGGCCGCGGCGGCCGGGCGGGCCCGGGGGCGGGGGCAGGCCGCGGCGGGGGGGGTGAGGCGCCCCCCCGTCGCGCCGTCCCCCGGCCCCGTTGCCGCGGTGCTGGAACCTCGCGCCGCCTTCGCCTATAGGTGATGGCGGTAACGGGTGGGCAGGGTCCATGGCGACGGGCGGATTGCGGATGACGGCCTATGTCCTCCTCGTCGCGCTCATGGTCTATGTCGCGGTGACGGGGGTGGGCTGATGGCCAGGCGCTACGGAGGCCCCCACAGCCCCGGGGCCGCGCCGGGCGGCGCCGCACCCGCCGGCGTGCACGCCCCGTCGTCCGGCCCGGCCCCCCCGGCCCCGGCGCCCTCCGTCGGCAGCGCCTTCCGGGGGGCCCGCGTCAGCCGGGCCGGGGCGCGGTCGAACTTCCTTTTCCTTGCCCCCGCGCCCTTCCTCGTCGCCGCCTTCTTCCAGCCGCCGGCCGGGCTTGCTCGCGATCTCGCGGCCTTCGGGATCCTCGTCCTCGCGGCTTGGCTGACGCGCGAGGGGCTCGTCGCCGAGGACGCCTTCAGCGCCCGCACCGTCGCCCGCCGGCCGGCCATCCCGCGCAAGGCCTTCGCCTCGGTCCTGACCGGCGCCGGCCTCGCCCTCGGCGGCTACGTCGCCGGCGGCGGCCTTCTCGCCCCGGCGATCTTCGCCGTCCTCGGGACGGTCCTGCACGGGCTTGCCTTCGGGCTCGACCCCCTGCGCGACAAGGGTGCCGAGGGCATCGACCCCTTCCAGTCCGAGCGCGTCGCCCGCGCCGTCGACGAGGCCGAGCAACACCTCAAGGCGATGGCGGACGCCATCCTCCGCGCCGCCGACCGCGGCCTCGAGGCGCGGGTGGAACGCTTCCAGGCCGCCGCCCGGGCGATGTTCCGCCAGGTCGAGAACGACCCCCGCGACCTTGTCGCCGCTCGCCGCTACCTCTCAGTCTACCTTCTCGGGGCCCGCGACGCGACGGTGCGCTTCGCCGACCTCTACGCGGCCCGCCGCGAGCCCCGGGCGCGGGCCGAATACGAGGCGCTGCTCGACGACCTCGAGGCGAGCTTTGCCGCCCAGTCGGCGGCCCTGATGGAGAACGACCGGACGGCCCTCGACATCGAGATCGAGGTCCTGCGCGAGCGGCTGGGGCGCGAGGGCGTCCGGCCGGAATGATCCCTCCAGCCGCAGAAGGTTGACCCATGTCCGAGAATGTCCGCGAGCAGGCCGCCCGTGCGCTTGCCGAAGTCGAGCGCGTGAGCGCGACGCTCCTGCCCGAGCCCGGGCGCGAACTCGTCCCCCTCGAGGCCGCGCCGCCGCCCCTGGCCGAGGAGATCCGCCGCCGCATGGCCGAGGTCGACCTTGCCAACACGGGCTCGATCATCGCCTTCGGCGCCCGCGCCCAGAGCGGGCTCCAGGAGATCAGCCAGGCGATGCTCCAGGACGTCAAGAACAAGGACGTGGGCCCGGCCGGCGATTCCCTCCGCGAGATCGTCACCACCATCCGCGGCTTCTCGGTCTCCGAACTCGACGTCCGCCGCAAGCCGAGCTGGTGGGAGCGCCTGATCGGCCGCGCCGCCCCCTTCGCGATGTTCGTCGCCCGCTACGAGACGCTCCAGAGCCAGATCGACAAGATCACCGGCAACCTCCTCACCCACGAGCACACGCTGCTCAAGGACATCAAGTCGCTCGACGTCCTCTATGACCGGACGCTCACCTTCTACGACGAGCTTGCCCTCTACATCGCCGCCGGCGAGGCCAAGCTCGCCGAGATCGACCGCGACGCCGTTCCGGCCAAGGAAGCCGCGATCGCGGCCGCAGCCGAGAACGACAAGCTGTTGAAGTCGCAGGAGATGCGCGACCTGCGCGCGGCCCGCGACGACCTCGGGCGGCGGGTCCACGACCTCAAGCTCACGCGCCAGGTGACGATGCAGTCGCTGCCCTCGATCCGCCTCGTCCAGGAGAACGACAAGAGCCTCGTCACCAAGATCAACTCGGTCCTCGTCAACACCGTGCCGCTGTGGGAGACCCAGCTTGCCCAGGCGGTGACGATCCAGCGCTCGCGCGAGGCGGCCGAGGCGGTCAAGGCGGCCTCCGACCTCACCAACGAGCTTCTCACCGCCAATGCCGAGAACCTGCGCGACGCCAACCGCACCGTGCGCGAGGAGATGGAGCGCGGGGTCTTCGACATCGAGGCGGTCAAGGGCGCCAACGCGACGCTGATCGCCACCATCGAGGAATCGCTCGCCATCGCCGACGAGGGCAAGGCCCGCCGCGCCGCCGCCGAGGTCGAACTCGTGCGGATGGAGAAGGACCTGCGCGAGACCCTCGCTGCCGCCCGCGCCCGCAAGGACGGGGGGACGGCCTGACTTCCGCCGGCCCCCGGACGCGCGGGCCGCGGCGCCCCCGGCTGGCGGCACTCGCCGCGGCCGCGGTGCTGATGGCCTGCGAGATGCCGGCGACGGTGGCCCCGCTGCCGCCGGCGGCCCCCGCGGCCGCGCCCGCCCCGCGCCCGCGGGCCCCCGCGGCGCCGACGGGGGCGAGTGCCGAGGTCGCCCGTCACTTCGCGGGCGTCGAGTCGCGCCTCCTCGCCCAGGGGCTCCTGCGCACCGACGGCGGCGGCCGCGACACGCCCTTCGACGCCCGCATTCTGGCCGAGACCTTCGTCGAGATCGCGCTCCGTGACGAGTACACGGTCGAGGGCGGCCGCCTCGTCGCCCGGCCCGCGGCGGCGGCGCTGCGGCGCTGGCAGACCGGGGTGCGCATCGGCGTCACCCACGGCGCGGCGAGCGACGCGACCCGCCGCGCCCGCGACCGCATCGACGTCGCCGCCTTTGCCGCGCGGCTTGCCCGCGTCACCCGCCACCCGATCGCGCTCGCCGCGACGGGCGCGAACTTCCACGTCCTCTACCTGACCGAGGACGAGCGGCGCGCCGCCGGGCCGGAACTCCGGGCGCTGGTCCCCGGCATCGACGCGCTGTCGGTGCAGACCATCACCGACATGCCGCTCACGACCTTCTGCCTCGTCCTCGCCTTCTCGCGCGGGGGGCAGAGCAGCTATCACGCCGCCGTCGCCGTCGTCCGCGCCGAGCTTCCCGACCTCCTGCGCGTCTCCTGCCTCCAGGAAGAGCTTGCCCAGGGCCTCGGGCTGGCCAACGACAGCCCCCGCGCCCGGCCCTCGATCTTCAACGACGACGAGGAGTTCGCCTTCCTCACGCGGATGGACGAACTCCTGCTGCGCATCCTCTACGATCCCCGCCTTGGCCCGGGGATGACCGAGCCCGTCGCCCTGCCGATCGTGCACCTGATCGCCCAGGGGATCTTGGGCGGGACGGGGTGAGGGTGTAGGTAGGGCCGGCAAAGCGGCAGGAGAGGAGTGCACCCATGGTCTTCGGCTTCCTCACGGGCCAGTTCATCGACGTCATCGACTGGGTGGACGACACGCGCGACACCCTCGTCTGGCGCTTCGAGCGGCACGGCAACGCGATCATGTATGGCGCCAAGCTGACGGTGCGCGAGGGGCAGGTCGCGGTCTTCGTCCACGAGGGTCAGCTGGCCGATGTCTTCGGGCCCGGCCTCTACGAGCTCGAGACCAACAACATGCCGGTGATGACGGCGCTCCAGCACTGGACGCACGGCTTCTCCTCGCCCTTCAAGTCCGAGGTCTACTTCCTCAACACCCGCCGCTTCACGGGGCTGAAGTGGGGCACGCAGAACCCGATCATGCTGCGCGACCCCGAGTTCGGGCCGGTCCGGCTGCGCGCCTTCGGCAGCTACACGATCCGCATCAAGGATGCGGCGAAGTTCATGACCGAGATCGTCGGCACCGACGGCGAGTTCACCGAGGACGAGATCGCCGACCAGATCCGCAACATCGTCGTCCAGCGCTTCTCGCGCGTCAT
>JADLCV010000047.1 GCA_020846995.1 Paracoccaceae bacterium | reverse complement strand
GTGATGTCGGTGGTCAGCGCGGCCCCGGTCGCGCCCTTGCGCAGGACCCCGTGGCAGCCGGCGCAGCGCTGGAAGTAGATCGTCGCCGCGCGGTTGAACTCCTCGGGCGTGATCACGGGGTCGCCGGGCCCGCGGCCAGGAATCTCGAGCGCGAGGTCGGCCAGCGTCGGCGGGCTGAACTCGTACCGGAGGGTCTGGGCGTCGCCCGACCCGGGCGCGGCCTCGGCGCGGGCCTCGCCGGCGGCAAGCGGCAGGGCAAGCCCGGCCGCAAGTCCCAGCCGCATGAGTGCGGTTCGAAATGTCATGGTCTGTTCCCCTGTCCGGTGTGGACGACGGCAGGCTGCCCGCCGGCGGGGGCGGACATCGTGACCTTTGTCATCCCCGGGCCGCGCCCGTTTGCCGCAGCGCAGCGCCCGCCCGCGGTCGCCCCGCGATCGCCGACGCGGCCCGGGAGGGAGACCATTCCCGCGCGAAAGCAGCGCGTTGCATCGTGCGGGGCGGAGGAGGGCGGGGGCCGGCGGGGGCCGGCGGAGGAGGGCGGGGGCCGGCGGGGGCCGGCGGAGGACGGCGGGCGGGCCGGGGCGGGTGCCCCCCGCGCCCCGACGGGGGAGCGGGCGCGACGCCACGCCGCGGGGGCCCGGCCCCCGCCCCGGGGCCCTGCCGGAGGGGTCCGGCGGCCGACCCTGCGGCGGCACGGTTTCGCCTCGGGCGCGGTCGGGGTAGGGTCCGGGGGCACCCCGAGACCCCGGTCGCGATGGCATCCGAGCGGCAGCCCGTCCTTCGTCGTCTCGTCCTTCCCGAGCTCAGGGCCTGGCGGGGCGAGCGCCGGCTTGCGCCCGTCTTCTGGGGTTACGGCGTCGGCGTCTCGCTCGCCCTCATCGTCCTCCACGCGACGGCACTGGTGCGCGGCCAGATCCTTTTCCAGCAGGTCCTGATCGTGGCCTCGGCGGCCTATACGGGCTGGATCCTCGTCGCGATCTGGCGCTGCGCGGCCAACGCCGCCCCGCTCTGGGGCATGTTCGCCCGCTGGCTGACCATCGCCTGGGCGCTCAACGCCGCCATGGTCCTCCTCTTCCTCGAGATCGAGCTTCTCCTGCGCATCGCCGGCCGCTAGGACGCACCCGCCCCCCCCGGGGGGTTGGCGGCGGCCGCCCGCGAGCTTTGCCTTTACGGGCGGGCCGCGGGCCGCCAGAGTGGCGCGGCCAGGGACCGCGCGAGGTGAGGGAAGGTGAATCCGGCTGCCGTCCGATCGACCCGCCCGCCCGCCGCCGGAGCTTTCGCGCGCGCCGTCCGCGCCGGCCGGGCGCCCGCGGGCGCCGGCGCCGGGGAAGGCGAGGCATGAGCGCCGCCGGCCCGGCTCCCGCGCCGGCCGCCCACGGCCTGCGCGCCCGCCTCGCCCGCGGCACCTTCGAGGGGGCCGCCTCGCTTTTCCCGGGCTACTTCGCGCTCGTGATGGCGACGGGCGTCGTCTCGATCGCGAGCCAGCTCCTCGGGCTTCGCCCCGTCGCCCTCGTCCTCGTCCTCGTCAACTGGGTGGCCTATCCCGCCCTCTGGACGCTGACGCTGATCCGGGCCGCGCGCTTCCGCGACCAGCTTCTGCGCGACATCTCCGACCACCAGCGGGCGCCGGGGTTCTTCACCATCGTCGCCGGCACCTGCGTGCTCGGGACCCAGAACGTCGTCGTCATCGGTGCGACCGGCGTCGGCACCCTCCTGTGGTGGCTCGGGCTCGGGCTCTGGTTCGTCATCATGTATACCTTCTTCACCGCCGTCACCGTGCGGCGGCGCAAGCCCACGCTCGCCCGCGGCATCAACGGGGCCTGGCTGATCGCCGCCGTCTCGACCCAGGCGGTCGTGGTCCTGCGCGCCGTCATCGACGTCGCCGCACCCCCGCCCGAGGTCGTGCAGTTCCAGGTCATCGCCATGTTCCTGATCGGGGCGATGCTCTATCTCGCCATCATCCCGCTGATCTTCTACCGGCTGACCTTCGTGCCCCTCAGCCATTCCGACTTCAGCCCGCCCTACTGGATCAACATGGGGGCGGTGGCGATCAGCGCGCTTGCCGGCTCGATGCTCATCCACCGCGCCGGAGTGTGGCCGCTCCTCGGCCCGCTCCTGCCCTTCCTCAAGGGCTTCACCTTCTTCTTCTGGGCGGTGGCGAGCTGGTGGATCCCCTTCCTCTTTGCCCTGATGGGCTGGCGCTACCTGTGGCTGCGCGACCGCTTCACCTACGAGCCGGCGGTCTGGGGGATGATCTTCCCGCTCGGGATGTATACGACGTCCACCTTCCAGTTCGACCGGGCGATGGGCTACGGCTTCCTCGACCCGATCCCCGAGGGGCTGGTGTTCGTGGCCCTCGGGGCCTGGGGGCTGGCGATCGGGGGGCTCGCGCGGCGCATCCTGCGGTCGGTCGCGGCCCCCTGAGCGGGGCCCCCGGCGAGGGCCCGCAGCACCGCCGCGACGAGGATGGCGAGGGCGAGGGCAAGCTGGAGGCGGCCGAGGAGGCGCTGGTCCTCGACGAGGAAGCTGTTGCAGAGGCGCGCCGGCACGACGAGGAGGATCCAGCCCGTCACCGCCAGCATGGGGACAGCGTTGGCCAGCGCGAAGCCGCGCAGGACCGGCCCGGCGAGCGCCCAGCCCCAGCCGAGCGGCAGGCCCGCGGCGAGAACGAGGCTGAGGGCGCGGAGGGTGCGGACGGAAGGGAGGGCGACGGCGGCGTCGATCCAGCGCGGGATCATCCAGAAGCCGAGCACCGCCGCCCCGGCGAGGAGCGCCGCCGCCGCGCTCCAGCCGGCGCCGCGGCCGTGACGGCGGGCCAGTGCGGCCCCGGCGAGCGCCCCGCCGGCGACGAGAAGGGGATACTGGCCGAGGACCTGGAGGGGCAGGCGGGCCTCGAGCCGGCCGGCCACCGGGGGCAGGAGGGCGAGGAGGACGAGCCCGGCGCCGATCGCGGCCTGCGTCCTAGCCCGCATCGGCCGCCAGCGCCGCCCTCACGCCCTCGGTGTCCTCGGGGTCGAAGACCGCCACCAGCCGGCCGGCGCCGTCGACGAGGTAGAGGGCGGCGTTGTGGACGAATCCTCCCGCCCCGTCGGGGATGACGACGACCCCGGCGCGGGCGAGGAGGGCCTCGCGCGCGGCGGGGTCGGCGATGGCGGCGACGCGCCAGCGCGGCGGCCGGGCGCCGTGGCGGTCGGCGAACCAGCCCAGCCGCTCGGTATCGTCGGCGGGATCGAAGCTCACGCTCAGGAGCGCCACTCCGGCCGGCAGCAGGGTGTCGAGGCGCTCGAAAGCGGTGCCGAGCGTCAGGCAGAGGTCGGGGCAGGTCGCATAGACGAACTCCATCACCAGCGGGTGGCCGCGGTAGGCCGAAAGCGGGACGAGGGCGCCCGTCGGGTCGCCGAGCACGACCTCGGGAAGGGCCCGGGGGGCGGCGGCGATGTCGAGCCGGCGCGCCGCCTCGGCCGTGAAGGCCCGCCCGCCCGCGGTGCCCCCGGCGAGGAGGGCGAGGGCGGCGGCGGCCGCCGCCGCCGTGGCGGCGCCCGCGAGGCGCCCCCGCCCGCCCTCAGCCATGGCGGAGGAGGCGCGGGATGCGGGCGAGGAAGATCGCCACGAAGACGCCGGCAAGCACGATCACGCCGGCCGCCATGACCGTGGCGATGCGGTCCCAGACCAGCCATTCGGGCATGTGCACCGCCCAGCGCCGCGGCACGCTGGCCCAGCCGCCCATCAGGAACATGGCGACGAAGCCGAGCCCGAAGAGGAGGTAGAGGATCGCCGTCAGGTCGCCGCCCCGGGCCGTCACGTCCTCGTCGCGGGCGAGGTGGATCATGAAGGCGAAGATCATCGGCAGGAGCCCGAGGAGCAGGTAGAAGTGGAAGTGCCCCGGCACCCAGAGGGTGTTGTGCATCACGTAGTTGACCGAGACCGTGGCATCGACCACGGCGGGGATGACCCCGGCCATCCAGCCGAACATGGCGATGAGGAGGAGGGTCGAGACGAGATCCCAGCGGATGCCCGAGCGGTGGACGATGGCGAGCGCGCCGAGGCCGGTGACGGCGAGGACGGGGAAGGAGTTGACGTAGGAGAGGACCTGCCCCAGCACCATCGTCCAGCGCGGCATCGCGAAGTCCATCAGGAGGTGGTGGGGGAAGATGATCAGGACCATGGTCGTCGAGAGCGTCCAGGCGCCGAGGAAGACGCGCGAGGCCTTCCACGGCCGGCCGGTGATCCGCGGCAGGAGCTCGTAGACCGCGGCCACGCCCATGTAGATCGTGGCGTTGATGAAGACGTGGCCGAAGAAGTAGATCATGTTCTTGGCGAAGAGGGGGTCGATCGCCAGGGAGGGGAAGAGGAGGTTGAGGATCGTCATGACGACGATGGTGGCGCCGGCGACGAGCGCGAGCGTCGTCACGATGACGACCATCGTGCCCGCGACCACGGTCGGCGCCGGCGGCTTGTCGGTCGAGCCGCCGAAGAGGACGTGCCAGCCGAGGCCGCGGCCGAGTCCGCCCTGGCTCGCGACGATGGCGCGGCCCATCTCGAGGCAGAGGATGAGGAAGCCGACCCCGATCAGGAGCACCCCCGTGAGGTCGAGGACGCCCGCCCAGGGTTCCCACACCCCGCCCGAGATCGCCGGCAGGGGATAGAGGAAGGTCCAGGCCGGGGCGAAGCCGCCGATGAAGACGGCCCACAGGATCATCACCACGCCGACGAGGAAGAGGACGAGGTTGATCGCGAGCGCCGCCGACCGCAGCGGCACGTGGGCCGACAGGAAGTGCCAGAGGATGGCGATGCCGCCGAGGGCGGCGATGCCGACCATGCCGATGCCGTGGACGGTCAGGAGCTGGTAGAAGACCGCCGGGTCGAGGACGATCCACTCCGACTGCGCGAGCCGCATGAGAAGCCCGAAGACCATCATCAGGAGGATGACGACGCCCGTCGTCGCGAGGTAGAGGACGACCCAGGTCCGCCCCCGGTCCATCGCCGCCGTGCCGCCCGTGGCGGCTGCCTGTGCCTCAGCCATTGCTGCCTCCTGCCGCGGTCACGGTGATCACGGACTCCATCGCATGGTGCGCAAGCCCGCAGTATTCGAGGCAGAGGACGCGGTAGTCCCCGGCCGCCTCGAAGGTATGGGTCATGACGTTGATGTAGCCGGGCATGGCCTGCACCTGCGCCACCATGCGCCCGGAGGGATCGTAGAGGCCGAAGCCGTGGTTGACGTCGGTCGAGGTGACGTGGAACTCGACCGGCTTGCTGGCCTCGACGCTCTCGCGGTCGAACTCCCAGAACCACTGCGTCGAGGAGACGTTGACGACCTGCGGATCGGCCACGGCGGCGGCGGTGGTGTGGGGCATGTAGCGCAGGAGCCAGACCGTCACCGGCAGGCCGACGACGACCATGGTCCAGAGCGCGATGCGGCCGAGGCGATAGGCGCGCGCGAGGAGCGGGGGGTAGTCGACCGGCGTGTGCGAGAGGGCCCGCACGCGCAGGAACACGGCGGCCAATGCGACGATCGCTGCCAGCGACACGAGCAGCGACAGTGTCTGGACGGTCATTCCTTATTCCTCCTCCTTCCCGCGCGGGGACCGGGCCCCGCTTCGGGCCCCTTCGCCGGTCGGCCCGCCGGGCGCGGCCCCCGGGGCGGGCCGGCGGTGCCGGCGGTCAGGACCCGGATACGCCCTTTCCTTGATCTTGATCAAGTGCGCGCGGGTGCGACCCGTTTGCCGGGGCGGGCGGGCGACCCGGCGTGTCGTAGCGGGCCCGCGAGAGGATGCGGCCGTCGCCGTCGACGACCAGCCGGAAGGCCCGCTCGCCGTGGAAGAAGGTCAGGCGGAAGCGGCCGGCGTCGGCGTCGCTGCCGGTCTCGAAGCGCGAGGTGATGGCCCCGGCCCGCATCAGAGCCGGCACCTCGGCGACGGCCAGCCCGAAGGCCGCGGCGATGACCTCGGCCCCGACCTCGAAGCCCTCGCCCTGGCGCGCAAGCCGCGTCATCGGCGGTCACGCCAGTAGTCGTTGGCGGCGGCGACGGTGGCGAAATGCGTCGCCACGACCTGGCTCGCGGCGATCAGGGCGTCGGCGTCCTCGGCGTATTCGGGGCGCAGCCGCTCGCGCACCGCGGCATCGGGCTGGGTCAGCTTCACCGCCACGCGGGCGAGTCTGACGGCGAGCGCATAGCCCTCCTCGGGGGTGGCGGTGCGGAGCGTCGGAAGCCATTCGGTCATTGCGGGATCCTTCCTGCCGGTGGGGGTGGGTCGGGGCGGGCGCCTCAGGCCGGGTGCAGGGCCGGCAGGGCGATGTCGGCAAGGCTCGCGCGGTCAAGATCGGCGAGGAAGGCGGCCTCGGCCGACCGCAGCCGGCCCTTGAGCCGGCAGCGCCCGTCGAGCCCGCAGGCGGCCCCGGGGCCGGGGGCGAGGCAGAGGGCGGGGGCCTGCCCGTCCTCGAGCAGGCGGACGACCTCGCCCAGGCGGATCTCGGCCGGGGGGCGGGCGAGGAGGGCGCCGCCGCCGCCGCCGCGGCGGGTCGCGACGATGCCGGCCCGGCCGAGCCGGAGCATGATCTTGGTCAGGTGGTGGCGCGAGAGCCCGAACTCGGCCGCGAGCTCGGCCGTGGTGAAGGCGCGCGCGGGCGCGCTTGCCATCCGCATCAGCATGCGGAGCCCGTAGTCGGTGAAGGCGGTGAGACGCACGGTCGCAGGCCGTCCCTGAATTGGCATTTACAATACCTATTAGCAGGACTAGAGGGGATTGCAACCCCGCCGACGGAGCCGCCGATGCCCTCCAGGATCGCACACCTGCCCGCGCCCGCCCCGGGGGCGCCGGGCTGTCGGTGGGGCGCGCGCGGCGCTATCATGGCCGCCGGCCGGACGCATCCGGGCGCCCCGCCCGCCCTCCGTCCCCCGAGGATGCCATGCCGACGCCCGCCCCTTCCTCCCCGACCGGCCAACCGCAAGGAGATCTGCCATGGCTGACCTGCGCCTGCCGCGCCTGACGCGCGAGGATCTCGCCCGCCGCCGCGCGCTTGCCCCCGCGGCCGAGGATGCCTTCCGCGCCTTCTCGGCGGCGGTCTTCGCCGAGGGCGCGCTCGACCAGCGCACCAAGCAGCTGATCGCCGTCGCCGTCGCCCATGTCACCCAGTGCCCGTGGTGCATCGAGGGCCATGTCAAGGCCGCCCGCCGTGCCGGGGCGAGCCCCGAGCAGGTGATGGAGGCGATCTGGGTCGCGGCCGAGATGCGGGCGGGCGCCTCCTGGGCGCACGCCGCCAAGGCCCTCGAGATGATGCCCGAGGAGGGGGCGGGGTGAGCGCCGCGCCCGACATCGGCGTCGCCCGCGTCTACGACGACGCGCCCGCGGGCGGGGGGCGGGCGCGGCTGCTCGTCGACCGGCTGTGGCCGCGCGGGGTCTCGCGCGCGGCCCTCGGGCTCGACGCCTGGCTGAAGGACATCGCGCCCTCCCACGAGCTGCGGCGCTGGTTCGGCCACGACCCCGCCCGGGCGGCGGAGTTCGCCCGCCGCTACCGGGCCGAGCTTGACGCCAACCCGGCCGCCGTGGCCGCGGCCCTCGCCTGGGTCGCGAAGGGGCCGGTCACGCTGCTGTACGCCGCCCGCGAGCGCGAGCTGAACCAGGCCCATGTCCTGCGCGACTACCTGCTCGGGCGGCCGGACCGGCCCGGCCCGCCGCCGCCGCCCCCGAGGGAGGAACTGCCATGACCGCCGACGGGAAGTGCGGGGACGCGCCCGGTCACTTCGCCTCGCCCCCCTGCCTCGCGGGCGAGATCGCGCCCGACTACTTCGACCCCCTCGCCGTCGATCCCGAGCAGGCCCGCGACGTCGCCCGCTGGCGGCGGGCCGAGCGGGCGCGCCTTATCGCGGCCCGCCGGGCCCTGCCCGTGGCCACGCGCGAGGCGATCGGCCAGGCCCTCGGCGGCCATCTCCGGGCGTTCCTGCGCGACCGCTGGGGCGACCTTCGCGACCTCGTCTTCTCGGCCTACTGGCCGATCAAGGGCGAGCCCGACCTGCGCTGGCTGATGGCCGAACTCGATCTCGGGGGCACCGCCGTCGCCCTGCCGATCGTCGAGACAAAGGCCGCCCCGCTCGTCTTCCGCCGCTGGACGCGGGCGACGCGCATGGTCCGCGGCGACTGGAACATCCCCGTGCCGCCGCCCGAGGCCGCGGCCGTGCACCCCGCGGTCACGCTCGCCCCCTTCGTCGGCTGGGACGGGGCGGGCTACCGGCTGGGCTACGGCGGAGGCTATTTCGACCGCACCCTCGCCGCGCTTTCCCCGCGGCCCTTCGCCATCGGCGTCGGGCTCGACGCCGCGCGCCTCGCCACGATCTTCCCCCAGCCCCACGACATCGGCCTTGACGCCATCGTCACCGAGGCGGGCCTGCGCGTCCTGAGAGAGCAGCCATGACCACGACCGCCGAGCAGATCCGCGCCTGGCGCGGCCCCGCGCTTCTCACCTACGGTTTCCGTCCCTTCTTCCTCGGCGCCGCGGTGTGGGCGGCCTTCGCCATGGTGGTCTGGGTCAGCGTGCTCGCGGGCGGGCCCGGGCTGCCCCTGGCCTTCGAGGCCACGGCCTGGCACGCCCATGCCTTCCTCTTCGGCTATCTCGCCGCGGTCGTGGCGGGGTTCCTCCTGACCGCGGTGCCGAACTGGACCGGCCGGCTGCCGATCGTCGGCTGGCCCCTGGGCGGGCTCTTCGGGCTCTGGCTCGCGGGCCGGCTCGCGGTAAGCTTCGGGGGCGGGCTGCCGGCGCTCGCGGTGGCCGTCATCGACCTCGCCATGCCGGTCGCGCTCGCCCTCGTCATCGCCCGCGAGATCGTCGCCGGGAAGAACTGGCGCAACCTGATCGTCCTCGCGATGCTCGCAACCTTCATCGTCGGCAACGCCCTCTTCCACCTCGAGGCCGCCCGCGGCGGGCTCGCGGCGCAGGGCCACGGGCTGCGGATCGGACTGGGCGCGGCGATGATGATGATCTCGGTCATCGGCGGGCGCATCATCCCCTCCTTCACCCGCAACTGGCTGGTCCGGCAGGGGCCGGGGCGGCTGCCGGTGCCGCCGATGCAGGGCCTCGACCGCCTGGCGCTGGTCGTGCTCCTCGCCGCCCTCCTCGCCTGGGTGGTGGCGCCGGGGGCGATCCCGACGGGGGCGCTCCTCGCCCTCGCCGGCCTTGCCCATCTCGTGCGTCTCGGCCGCTGGGCGGGCGAGCGGACGGGGTCCGAGCCCCTCGTCTGGGTCCTCCACGCCGGCTACGCCTTCCTGCCCCTCGGCGCGCTTGCGCTCGCGGGCGCCATCCTCTGGCCCGGGCCGCTGACGGTGGCGGCCGCCCAGCACCTGTGGATGGCGGGCGCGGTCGGGCTCATGACGCTGGCGGTGATGACACGGGCGACGCTTGGCCACACCGGCCAGCCATTGACGGCGGGGCCGGCGACGGTCGTGGTGTATCTCGCCCTCGTCACGGCCGTGGCGGCGCGGCTCGCGGCCGGGCTCTGGCCCGCGCTCGCGGGTCCGCTCCAGGCCGTCGCGGGCACGGGCTGGGTGGTCGCCTACGGGGGATTCGCCCTGCTTTACGGGCCGCTCCTGCGTCGCGCGCGGGCGGCCAGGGCGGCCCGGCAAGGCCTGTGGAGGCACCGATGAGCACGACCAAGACCCTCGCCCCGATTCCCCTCCCCCCGCTCCTCCCGGTCGGGCTCCTCTGCGCCGCGCTGCGGCCGGTGCTCGACCGCATCGTGCGGCGGATCGCCGCCCGCCACCCCGGGATCTTCGCCCGCGTCGCCCCCTACGAACGGTCGGACTTCGTCATCGTGCCGCAGGAGCTTCCCTTCGCGCTGCACCTGCGCCCCGACCCCGCCGCGCCCCTCCTGCGGGCGGTGCCGCGCACGCGCCTGCCCCCCCATGTCGCCCGCATCGAGGGCCGCTTCCTGCTCCTTCTCGCGCTCGTCGACGGCGAGAGCGACGGCGATGCCGCCTTCTTCTCGCGCGACCTGACGATCAGCGGCAACACCGAGGCCGTGGTCAGCCTGCGCAACGCGCTCGACGACATGGACGGCTCGGTGGCCGAGGAGGCGGCCGGACTCTTCGGCCCGCCGGGGCGTGCGATCCTCGCCGGGCTGCGCCGCCGGAGCCGGCGGGCATGACCGGAGGGGTCCCCTTCTCGGCCGCGGGCGAACTCGTCTGCCCGGCCGGCACGCCCGCGGCCCTGCGCACGGCCGTCGAGGCCGGCGCCGATTCGGTCTACTGCGGGCTGAGGAACGCGACCAACGCCCGCAACTTCCCCGGCCTCAACTTCTCGCCCGAGGAGCTTGCGGCCGCCGTCGCCCATGCCCATGCCCGCGGCGCGCGCGTCCTCCTGGCCATCAACACCTACCCGCCGGCGGGTCAGGTCGCGCTCTGGCGCGAGGCGGCGGCGATCGGCATGCGGGCGGGCGTCGATGCCTTCATCGTCGCCGACATGGGGGTGGCGCGCCACATCGCCGAGACCCATCCCGCCGCCCGCCTCCATCTCTCGGTCCAGGCCGCGGCCTCGAGCCCCGAGGCGATCCGCTACTACTGCACCCATTTCGGGGTCCGCCGGGTGGTCCTGCCGCGCATCCTGACGATCCCCGAGATCCGCGCCATCCGCCGCGAGATCCCCTGCGAGATCGAGACCTTCGTCTTCGGCAACCACGGCCTCATGGTCGAGGGGCGATGCAGCCTGACGAACTGGCTGACCGGCCAGTCGACGAACATGGACGGGGTCTGCTCGCCCGCGGCCGAGGTGACCTTCGAGCGCGCCGCCGACGGCGCCATGCAGAGCCGGCTCGCGGGCTTCACCATCGACTGCGTCGCCGGCGCCGAGACGGCGGGCTACCCCACGATCTGCAAGGGCCGCTACGCCGCCCCCCACCGGCCCGAGGGCTACTATGCCTTCGAGGAGCCGGTGAGCCTCAACCTCGGCCGGCTTCTCCCCGAGCTGATGGCCGCGGGCGTGCACGCCTTCAAGATCGAGGGCCGCCAGCGCTCGAAAAGCTACGTCCGCCAGGTCGTCGGGGCCTTCCGCCGGGCGGTCGATGCGATCCGCGCCGGGCAGGACGGCGGGCTGGCCGACCTCGTCGCCCTGACCGAGGGCCAGAAGGAAACGCAGGGCGCGTTCCAGACCAAGAAGTGGAGGTGAGGCGATGGAACTGACCCTGGGGCCGGTCGCCTACCACTGGCCGGCCGAGGAAAGGCGCGACTTCTACGCCCGCATCGCCGACGAGGCGCCGGTCGGCACCGTCTATCTCGGCGAGGTCATCTGCTCCAAGCGCGCCCCCTTCCAGGAGGCCGACCTGCCCGAGACGATCGCCCGGCTCGAGCGCGCGGGCAAGCGCGTCGTCCTCTCCTCGCTCGCCGAGGTCATGCTCGTGCGCGAGCGCCAGGCCACCGCCGGGCTCATGGTGGCCGAGGGCCACGAGGTCGAGATCAACAACGCCGCCGGGCTCATGGAGCGCGGCCCGCGGCCGCACCGCATCGGCCCCTTCCTCAACGCCTACAACGAGGCGACGATCGCCTGGATGGCAGGGCAGGGGGCCACCCATGTCTGCCTGCCGGCGGAACTGCCCGGGCGGGCGGTCGGCGTCGCCGCCGGGGCGGCACGGGCCCTCGGGCTCGGGGTCGAGGTCCAGGTCTTCGGGCGCGCGCCGCTCGCCGTCTCGGCCCGCTGCTACCACGCCCGCGCCCATGGCCGCCACAAGGACAACTGCCTCTTCGTCTGCGAGGAGGACCCCGACGGCATGCCGCTCGCGACGCTCGACGGCAAGCCCCTGCTGCGCATCAACGGCATCCAGACCCAGTCGGAGAGCTACATCGAGCTTCTCGGCGAACTGCCCGAACTCGCCGCGGCGGGGGTGAGCCACGCCCGGCTTCTGCCCCAGAAGGTCGACATGGTGCGGGTCGCGGCGCTTTTCGCCGGCTGCCTCGAGGGCCGGCTCGAGGCGGGGGCGGCCCGCGAGGGGCTGGCCCGGGTCTGCGCCGGCACCGGCTTCTCCAACGGCTTCTACCACGGCGTCGCCGGCTACCGCCGCATCGCCGGACAGGCGGCAACGCACTGAGGTCGGCCCCGGGGGGGCGGGCCCGGTGGCCCGCGGCTCCGGCCGGGCCCTGCCCGTGGCTTGGGGGTGGGGACGGGCGAGCCGCGACCCGGTCCGCGCGAGGGTCCCCGCCCCCGTTGCAGGGACGCCCGCCCAAGGGAACCGCTTCGCCGCCTCACTCCCGCCCGCGCGCGAGCACGGGCTCGCGCGCGCCGTTCGGGGGGGCTCTCGTCGTGCCACCGGCACGGGCGGTCCCCTCCTCACCCCGGGGCGGACGCTTCGCGCCGCCCGCGGCATGAGGGGAGAGGACGGGCGGACAACGGCCCGCTCCGCCCAAGGGTCCACGGTCCCCCCATGGCGACGCCCGGCCCGCGGAACCGCCCCGCCGCCTCACCCCCGCTCGTGCGCGAGCACGGGCAGCGCCCGGCCGCCCCCCAGGGCGGGCGCTTCGCGCCGCCCGCGGCCGGGCGCCGCCCGTGGCTTGAGGGCGGGGAGGGGCGAACCATGGCCCGTTCCGGGCAAGAGGCCACGGGT
>JADLCV010000046.1 GCA_020846995.1 Paracoccaceae bacterium | reverse complement strand
TCTACACCGTCGAGCTCACGGGCGAGTCGATCCTCGTCACGGCCCGGGCGGGAAGGACGCAGCTGACCGCCCACGCCGACCGCCATTTCCGCTGCGAGATCGGCGAGCGCGTGGGGATGAGCTTCGATGTCGCCCGGACTTACCTTTTCGATGCCGCGACCGAAGCCCGCATCCGCCTCTAGGGCGGGCGGCGCGATGGCGGGGAGGATGCCGGCCGCGGCGGCGGTGCGCGGGCCCCGGGGGCCGGCGCCGGGCGGGTCGGCGGCCGGGGGGCGAAGCGCGGGCGCCGGGCCGCGCCCACGGAGGGAGATGAGCGATGCGCAGGAACACACTCCGCCAGCGGCTGGCTGACGGCGCGCCGATCGTCAACGGCTGGCTTGCCATCGCCTCGGCCTATTCGGCCGAGCTCATGGGCCACCAGGGGTTCGACAGCGTCACGGTCGATCTCCAGCACGGCATGATCGGCTTCGACGCCGCGGTGGCGATGCTCCAGGCGCTGTCGTCGACCCCGGCGGTGCCGCTCGCGCGGGTGTCGCGCTGCGATTATGCCCTCGTCATGCAGCTTCTCGACGCCGGGGCCTACGGCATCATCTGCCCGATGATCTCGACCCCGCGCGAGGCCCGCGAGTTCGCCTCGTTCTGCCGCTATCCGCCCGCGGGGCAGCGCTCGTTCGGGCCGGCGCGGGGCCTTCTCTACGGCGGGGCCGACTATTTCGCCCATGCCGACACCGAGGTCCTCGCCCTGGCGATGATCGAGACCCGCGAGGCGGTGGCGAATGCCGCGGCGATCCTCGCGACCGAGGGGGTCGACGGCATCTACGTCGGGCCGAACGACCTCTGCCTCTCCTTCGGCCGCGCGCCCGCGCCCGAATCGGCCGACCCCGAGGTGGCGCGGGTGATCGGCGATCTCGCGGCCGCGGCCGGCCGGGCCGGCAAGATGGCCGGCATCTTCTGCTCCTCGGGCGAGGCGGCGCGGGACCGCCTTGCCGAGGGCTTCCACATGGTCACGCCGGGCAACGACGCGGCCCTCCTCGCACGGGCCGGCAGGGCGGCGATCGCGGCCGCCCGGGGGACGGCCCCCGGCGCACCGGCATCGCGATCCGGTTACTGACCACCCCCCCGGCATTCACCCAGCGGAGGCACGCATGAGCGACGCCCTGAGCGATCTCGACCCCTCGGCCTACGCGCCCTATCGCAACCCGCGCGACTACATCCTGTCCTGGACCGACACGATCTGGGTCAACCAGACCCCGGGCCTGATCCGCGAGCACTACGGCGACAAGGTCAAGGTCCACACCGCCTATGCCGAGACCTACGACCTCGAGCTCGTGATCCAGAACTCGCTCCAGAAGATGGCGGCCTTCCCCAACGGCGGCGGCGGCATGGGCGAGGACGTGGTGTGGGAGCCGCGGGGCCGCAACGGCTTCATCTCGTCGCACCGGGTCCTGAAGACCGGCACCCATCTCGGGCCCTTCATCTACGGGCCCCCGACCGGGCGCGACTACATCTCGCGCACCGTCGCCCATTGCCTGGTGAAGGACGGCCTCATCGTCGAGGAATGGCTGGCGCGCGACGAATACGCGGTGCTGAGCGGCCTCGGCATCGACCCCTGGATGGTGGCGCGCAGGCTCGCCAAGGCCTCGCCGGTCACCGGCAAGGCGATGGCGCGGGCGGCAGACGAGACCGAGGCCTTCGGCGGCCGCATCGCCGATCCGGCCCGGGTCGGCGTGTCGGGCCCGCGGCCCGACCGCCACCTCGCCGACTGCGAGCTGATCAAGGACTATTTCGAGCAGGTCTGGAACCGCCGGCTCTTCCACCGCGCCCGCGACTACGTGTCCGAACGCATCTTCTGCCAGACCGTGCGCATGAAGCGGGTGCAGGGGCGCTGGCCCTACGAGAACGAGATCATCGACCTGCTCGCGCGCTTCCCCGACTGCACGGTCGAGATCCGCGACATCGCCATCCACGACAACGACGAGATCGGCCGGCGGGCGGCGGTGATCTGGCTTCTGCGCGGGACCTACTCCGGGGCCCCCTTCTACGGGCCGACCAACGGCGCCCCGGTGCGCATCCTCGGCGCCTCGCATTTCGAGATCGAGCACGGCCGCCTCGCGCGCGAATACCGCGTCTTCGACGAGATCGCGGTCATGACCCAGATCGTCGCCCATGGCGGCCGCGGCGAGACCGACGCATGACGACCGTCGGCTTCATCGGCCTCGGGCGCATGGGCCAGCCGATGGCGGCGAACCTCCTGCGGGCGGGGTTCCGCGTCATCGCCCACGACATCGTCCCCGAGCGCGTCCGGGCGCTGGCGGCCGCGGGCGCCGAGGCCGCGGCCGGGCCGGGGGCGCTCGCGGGGGCAAGCGACATCGTCATCTCGATGATCATGAACGACGCCATCCTCCACGAGGTCGCGCTCGGCCCCGGGGGCGTGGTCGCGAACCTGCGCGAGGGTGCGGTCTATGCCGATCTCTCGACCGTCACGCCGGGGGCCTCGGCCGCCGTCGGGCGGGCGGCGGCGGCACGGGGCAGGGGCTATCTCTGCGGGGCGGTGGCGGGCAGCACCGGCCTTGCCGCGGCGGGCCGGCTGACCCTTTTCGCCTCCGGCGCCGAGGCCGATTTCACCCGCTGCCGCCCGGCCTTCGAGGCCGTCGCGGCGCGGGCCCTGCACGTCGGGACGGGCGAGGCGGCGGCCTATCTCAAGCTCGTCCACTCGCTCGTCGTCGGCGTCTATTCGGCGATGCTGGGCGAGGCGCTCGCCTTCGGCGAGAAGGGCGGGCTCGACCTCGGGCTCATGGTCGACGTCCTGGAGGGCGGGCCGCTCGCCTCCCAGCAGCTGACGCTCAAGGCGCCGGTCCTCAAGGCCCGCCGCTTCGACGATCCGCCCTCCGACATCGACACCGCGGCCAAGGACGTGGACATGATCCTCGACACCGCCCGCGCCGATGCGATGCCGCTGCCGATCCTCTCGGCGGTGCGCCAGCTCATGGCGGCGGCGCAGGCGGCGGGCGGGGGCCGGCGCGACATCTACTCGATCCTCGAGACCTCCGAGCGGCTCGGCGGCATCGGGCGCGAGCCATGAGCGCGCGCATCCGCCTTCCCGGCACGGCGCTCGAGGTCTCGGCGCTCTGCCTCGGCGGCAACCGGCTCGGGGGAGAGCTTGACCGCGACCGGTCCTTCGCCCTCCTCGACGCCTTCGTCGCCGCCGGGGGGAACTTCGTCGACACCGCCCATGTCTACGCCGACTGGCTGCCCGGGGCCGAACGGTCCTGCAGCGAGAAGATGATCGGCCGCTGGCGGGCGGCGCGCGGGGCGGGCGGCGGGGTCGTGGTCGCGACCAAGATCGGGCACCCGGTGCTGGGCCGGCCCGAGAGCCGGCGGCTCGACCGCGCGAGCCTGCGCGAGGACGTCGCCGCGGCGCGCGAGAACCTGGGCCAGGAGTGCCTCGACCTCGTCTACCTCCATCGCGACGACCCCGACCGCGACGTGGCCGAGATCATCGGCGTGATGGAGGAACTGCGCGGCGAGGGCGCGCTTCGCCACTATGCCGCCTCGAACTGGAGCGGCGCCCGCCTCGCGGCAGCGACGGCCGCGGCCGGGCGGCCGGGCTGGGAGGGGTTCCGCGCCAACCAGCCCGAGTGGAGCCTGGCCGTCCGCAACCCCGGCACCGCCGCCCCCGACCTCCGGGCGATGGATGGCGCCATGATCGCCTGGCACCGCGCCACCGGCACCGCCGCCGTTCCCTATTCGGCCCAGGCGCGGGGCTTCTTCGACCGGCTGGCCGCCGGGGCGACGGGCGGGCCGGCCGCGGCGGCCTTCGACAACGCCGCGAGCCGGGCCCGCGGGGCGGCGCTCGCGGCGCTGGCGGCGGCCCGTGGCGTGACCCCGACGCAGGCGATGCTCGCGCTCTTTCCCCTCGCCGGGTTTCCGGTCGTTCCCGTCGTCGGCTGCCGCACCCCCGCGCAGATCGCCGCAAGCTTCCGCGGCATTGCCCTCGCGCTCTCCGCGGCCGAGGCCGCCCCGCTCCTCGCGGCGCTGGTCGGGCTGGCGCCGGGGACGGGCGCGCGGGAATGACGGCCGGGGCCTCCCCGGGGGCCCGCGCGCGCGGCCCGGCCGGTGCCGGCCCGGGGTCGCGGCCCCGGCGTGGGAGGGACGCGACCAGCGCCGTTCCGCCCGGCCTCGGGCCGGGCCGGGGCGGGGGCGCGGCCGCCCGCCGCCGCGCCGGCCGCGAGCGCGGCGGCCGGTGCGGCAAGCCCCCGCCGCCATCGAACGTCCCCCGGCGTGGCGCCGCCCGCCGGGACGGCGACCCTCCCCGAACCCGGGCCGGCGGCCCCGCCCACCCAGGAGCATCGCGATGACCGACCTTCCACGACCCGACCACGCCCGCAACATGCGCATCATCGGCCATTCCGACCAGGGCGGCCGGGCCGACGGCATCCAGGTGATGGTCAGCGACGGCTACGCCTATGTCGGCCACGTCTATTCCGGCGGCTTCACCGTGCTCGACGTGAGGGACCCCCGGAGGCCGAAGTTCGTCCGCCACATCCCCCAGCCCCGGGGCACCTGGGCGCAGCACCTCCAGACCCATGGCGACATCCTGATCGTCAACAACATGAAGGACATGCTGCGCGACACCAACATGAAGAAGGCCGACGACTACTACACCGGCGCGATCGGCGAGAAGGTCGACCTGTCGGGGCAGGGGGTCGAGTGGTCCTCGGGCATCCGCGTCTACGACATCGCCGACCGCGCCAACCCGCGCGAGATCGGCTTCATGGAGTTGCCCGGGCTGGGCGTGCACCGCGTCTGGTGGGACGGCGGCGACTGGGCCTACATGTCCTCGCTGCCGCCGGGGTTCAGCGACGACATCTTCACCATCGCCGACTTCCGCAACCCCGAAAGGCCCCATCCGGTCAGCCAGCTGTGGCTGCCGGGGATGAACACCGCCGCCGGCGAGACCCGCACCTGGGATCCGAAATACCGCTACGCGCTTCACCATGTCATCGTGAAGGGCGATCTCGGCTGCGGCGCCTGGCGCGACGGCGGCATGACGACGATCGACCTCTCGAACCGCCACGACCCCAGGCTGCTCGCCCATGTGAACACCGCGCCGCCCTTCGCCGGCGGCACCCACAACACCCTGCCGCTGCCCGGCCGCGGGCTCTGCGTCGTCGTCGAGGAGGCGGTCTTCGACAACCAGGCCGACGGCCAGAAGCATACCTGGGTCTACGACATCCGCGTGCCGACGAAGCCCGTCAGCATCGCCACGATGCCGATCCCGGCCGAGGAGGACTATGTGCGGAAACCCGGCCAGTTCGGCCCCCACAACATCCACGAGAACCGGGTCGAGAGCTTCCAGAGCGAGGATGTCGTCTTCGTCACCTACCAGAACGCGGGCGTGCGGGTCTACGACATCCGCAACCCCTTCCGGCCCGAGGAGATCGCCTGCCTCGTCCCGCCGAAGCCGAGGAAGGTGATGGACTGGCGCCCCAACCGGCCGCAGGTCGTGGACACGACCGACATCTTCGTCGACCGCAACGGCCTTATCTACATCACCGACATGAACGCCGGGCTCTACATCCTCGAGATGGACGCGCCCTGAGCCGCGGGCCGGCGGGCCGGCCGCGTGCCGGCCCGCCGGCAGGACTGCCGCCGGCGGCGGGCGGGCGCGGGGCGTGGGGCCCCGGGGCCGGCCCGGAGGGGGAGGGGAACGCCATGCTGCTCGGAGCGATCGGGGACGACTTCACCGGCTCCTCCGACCTCGGGCTCATCCTCGCCCGCGGCGGCATGCGCGTCGTCCAGTACGTGGGCGTGCCGGAGGGGGCCGCGGGCGAAGGCGTCGAGGCGGGGATCGTCGCCCTGAAGTCGCGCTCGCTGCCGGTCGCCCGGGCGGTGGCCGAGGCGCTCGCGGCGCTGGCCTGGCTCGCCGCGCAGGGCTGCCGGCAGATCTACTTCAAGTACTGCTCGACCTTCGATTCCACGCCCGAGGGCAACATCGGCCCGGTCATCGAGGCCCTGGTCGCGGCCCTTGGCACCCGCGACCCGGTGATCGTCTGCCCGGCCTTTCCGGCCACCGGACGGACGCTCTACCAGGGCCATCTCTTCGTCGGCGACCGGCTCCTGTCGGAGACGGGCATGCGCGACCATCCCCTGACGCCGATGACCGACCCCGACATCCGCCGCTGGCTTGGCCACCAGTGCCGGGCCGCGGTCGGGCACCTGCCGCTCGCCCGCGTGCGCGCCGATGCCGGCGCCGGGCTTCTGGCCGAGCGCGACGCCGGCCGGCAGATCGTGGTGGCCGACGCTGTCGAGGACGCCGACCTCCGCCTTCTCGGCCGGGCCGCCCGCGGCTTCGCGCTCCTGACCGGGGGCTCGGGCCTCGCGCTCGCGCTCCCCGAGGTGCATGGCGCGTCCGGGGCGGCGCCGCCCTGGCGGGGCGAGGCGGGGCCGGCGCTCGCGCTTGCCGGATCCTGCTCGCAGGCGACCCGCGCCCAGGTCGCCCGCCACATCGCCGAGGGCGGCCCGGCGAGGAAGATCGCCGCCGACGCCCTCATGGCCGGGGAGATCGACGAGGACGGACTCCTCGACTGGGCGCTCGCAGCAGGCGGGCTTGCGCTTCTCTACACCACCGCCGACCCCGAGGAGGTTCGCCGCGCCCAGGCGCGCCACGGGGCGGCGGCGGTCGCCGCCGCGATCGAGGGCCTCTTCGGCCGCCTTGCCGCGGCGGCGGTGGGGCGCGGGGTGCGGCGGCTGATCGCGGCCGGGGGCGAGACCGCGGGCGCCGTCATCCCCGCGCTCGGCGTCCGCGCGCTCGAGTTCGGCCCCGAGATCGACCCCGGCGTGCCGGCCTTGCGGCTCGCGGGCCGGCCGGTGACGGTCGCGCTCAAGTCGGGCAACTTCGGCGGCGTCGATTTCCTTGCCCGGGCGGCACGGGTGCTCGCGGGGCAGTGAGGGGAAGGGTGCGCCGGCGCGCCCGGGCCGGGGGCGGCCGGCGCCCGCGGGGCCGCGGTGCCGGCGGGAGTGCGGGGCGCGGGGGCCGGCCTTGACGATGGAGTGCGACCGATGCGGTTCTCTGCCAACACGGGGTTTCTCTGGCCGGAACTCGGCTTCCTCGATCGCGTCCGGCGCGCCGCCGCGGCGGGGTTCGCCGCGGTCGAGTTCCACGACGAGGCCCAGGGCGCCGATCCCCGCGCGCTGCGGGCGGTGCTCGACGCGACCGGCATCGGGGTCACGGGGCTGAACTGCCGGATGGCGCCGACGACCGGCCGCGCGGCGATCCCCGGGGCCGAGGCCGAGGCCCGTGCCGACATCGCCGATGCCGTCCGCGTGGCCGAACTGACCGGGGCGGGAGCGATCCACGTCCTCGCCGGGCGAACGGCGGCGCCGGGGGCCGAGGCGACGTTCGTCGCGAACCTTCGCCACGCGCTGGCCGCGACCGCCCGCGTGATCCTGATCGAGCCCATCTGCCGGGCCGCCATCCCCGGCTATTTCCTCCACGACCTCGACCAGGCGCTGGCGATCGTCGCCGCCGTCGGCCATCCCCGGCTGAAGCTCCTCTTCGACTGCTATCACGTCGAGACCGCGCACGGCGACTGCCTCGCCCGCTTCCGCGCCGCCGCGCCGCATGTCGGCCACGTCCAGATCGCCTCCACCCCCGACCGGGCCGAGCCCGACCACGGCACGCTCGACTATGCGCTCCTCTTGCCGGCGATGCGGGCGGCGGGCTATGGCGGCGCCTTCGGCTGCGAATACCGCCCGCGGGAGGGACCCGACGCGGGCCTCGGCTGGATGCGGGCCTTCGCCGGCCCCTGAGCAGCGCGAAGGGGGGCGGCCGGGGGGTCCCGGCGCGCCGCGCCCCGCCCACGCGCGCGCGCGCGCCCCGGGGCTACCCGCCCCCCGCGGGACGCGGGCGCCGCCCCTGAGCCCAGGGGGCCCGGGGCGCGCGGCCCCCCGGGGCCGCGCCCGCCCGGCATGCAGGCCGGATCGCCCCGGGGCGAGCCCCCCCGGCGCATCGCGGCATCGGGGCGGCCGCGCCCCGCCCGCCGTCGCGGCATTCCTATGGGAATCCTATTCCTCCGCGCGGCCTGCCCCCTCGAACGCCTACGCGCTTCGGGGCCATGCTGTGGCTCGGGCCGGGCGCGGGCGCCGGCCGGACCGGACGGGCGGCCGGGCGGCGCCCGCGCCGGGGCGGCGGCGGGCGCGGCTCCGCCGCCCGAGAGGGGAAAAGGGGAGAGGGCGCATGGACATCCTCGTTCTCGCGATCGGCGCGGGCTTCTTCGGGCTGATGTTCGTCTACGTCCGCCTGATCGCGCGGCTCTGATCCCCGGAAGGAGGGCGGACATGATCCTCGACTACATCCTCGGTGCCGGCGTCGCGGCCGTCATCGCCGCCTATCTTGTCCTCGCCCTTGCCCGGCCCGAGCGGTTCTGAGGCCCTCGCGGGCAGGAAGGCAGCACGGCCATGACGCTTCTCGGATGGATCCAGATCCTCGTCCTCCTCGGCCTCGCGGTGGCGCTGGTGAAGCCCCTCGGCGGCTACATCGCCCGCGTCATGGAGGGCGAGCGGACGCTTCTCACGCCCCTCATCGCCCCGGTCGAGCGCGGGCTCTGCCGGCTGGCCGGGATCGACCCCCGGGGCGAGCAGCACTGGACCGTCTATGCCGGGGCGATGCTCGCCTTCAACCTCGCGGGCTTCCTCGTCCTCTTCCTCGTGCAGCGCCTCCAGGGCGGCCTCCCGCTCAACCCCGCGGGCATGGGCGCGGTCGGGGCCGATTCGGCCTTCAACACCGCCGCAAGCTTCGTCACCAACACCAACTGGCAGGGCTACGCGGGCGAGGCGACGCTCAGCCACCTCACTCAGATGGCCGGCCTCACGGTGCAGAACTTCGTCTCGGCCGCGGTCGGCATGGCCGGCGCCATGGCCGTCATCCGCGGCTTCGCCCGGGCCGAGGCGCGGACGGTCGGCAACTTCTGGGTCGATCTCACGCGGGCCGTGCTCTACATCCTCCTGCCCGTCGCGGTCGCGGGCAGCCTTGTCCTCGTCTGGCAGGGCGTGCCCCAGAACCTCGACCCCCCGGCGGTGGCGACGACGCTCGAGGGCGGCCGCCAGGCGATCGCCGAGGGGCCCGTCGCCTCGCAGATGATCATCAAGCACCTCGGCACCAACGGCGGCGGCTTCTTCAACGCCAACTCGGCCCATCCCTACGAGAACCCAACCGCGCTCACGAACCTCCTCCACATGCTCGCCATCCTCTCGGTCTCACTGGCGATGCTGAACGTCCTCGGGCGCCTCGTCGGCAACCCGCGCCAGGGGGCGGCCCTTCTCGGTGTCATCCTCGCCCTCGTCCTGGCCGGCATCGGCGTCCTCTACGCGGCCGAGGGCGCGGGCAACCCGGCCCTCCAGGCGCTCGGGATCGAGGGCGGCAACATGGAGGGCAAGGAGACCCGCTTCGGCATCGCCCTCTCGGCGCTCTTCGCGGTGGTGACGACCGCGGCCTCGACCGGGGCGGTCAACGGCATGCACGACAGCCTGATGCCGCTCGGCGGGCTGGTCCCGCTTTTCAACATGCAGCTTCCGCCCCTCGGCGGCATCGGGGCGGGGGTCTACGGCGTCCTCGTCTTCGCCATCCTCGCCGTCTTCATCGCCGGGCTGATGGTCGGGAGGACGCCCGAATACCTCGGCAAGAAGATCGAGGCGCGGGAGGTGAAGCTCTGCCTCCTCGCCATCCTCGGGCCGTCGCTCGCCGTCCTCGGGCTGACGGCGGCGGCCCTCGTCGCTCCCGCGGGGCTCGCCGGCATCCAGGACGCCGGCCCCCACGGCCTCAGCGAGGTGCTCTATGCCTTCAGCTCGGGGGCGGGGAACAACGGCAGCGCCTTCGCCGGCCTCGGCGCCGGCACGCCCTTCTACAACCTCACGATCGGGCTCGCGATGCTGATGGGGCGCTTCCTGCTCATCATTCCCGTCCTCGCGCTGGCGGGCTCGCTCGCGGCCAAGAAGACGGTGCCGGCCTCGGCCGGGACGCTGCCGACGACGGGGCCGCTCTTTGTCGGCCTCGTCATCGCGGTCACGCTGATCGTGGGCGGGCTGACCTTCTTCCCCGCCCTTGCCCTCGGCCCGATCGTCGAGGAGTTCGCGATGCGGGCGGGACAGACCTTCTGACCGGCGCCGGCGCGCCCGCGGCAGGACGGCCGGCCGCCGCCCGGCCGCTCGCGCCCCCCGGGCCCCCGTCCGCCCCCCGCGCCCGCAATGCCACGGAGACGCGCATGACCCGGCCCCCGACCACGAGCCTCACCGATCCCCGCATCCTCGTCCCGGCCCTTTTCGGCGCCGTCCGCAAGCTCCACCCGCGCGCCCTCGCCGCGAACCCGGTCATCTTCGTCGTCGCCCTCGTCGCCCTGCTCGCCACCGTCCTCTTGCTGCGCGACCTCGCGACCGGCGCGACGGGCACGGGGTTCGCGCTCCAGATCGTGCTGTGGCTGTGGTTCACCGTCCATTTCGCGAACTTCGCCGAGGCGGTGGCCGAGGGCCGCGGCAAGGCCCAGGCCGATGCCCTGCGCCGGACCCGGAGCGAAACGACGGCCAAGCTCGTCGCGCCGGAGGCCGGCGAGGGCATTGTCACCGTCCCCGGCCACTGCCTGCGGGTGGGCGACATCGTCCTTGTCGAGGCCGGCGACATCATCCCCTCGGACGGCGAGGTGATCGAGGGCGTGGCCTCGGTCAACGAGGCGGCGATCACCGGCGAATCGGCCCCGGTGATCCGCGAATCGGGGGGCGACCGGTCGGCCGTCACCGGCGGCACGCAGGTGCTCTCGGACTGGATCCGGGTCCGGATCACGGCCGCCGCCGGCGCGACCTTCATGGACCGCATGATCGCCCTCGTCGAGGGCGCCCGGCGCAAGAAGACACCGAACGAGATCGCGCTCAACATCCTCCTCGCCGGCATGTCGCTGATCTTCGTCCTCGTGGTGGTGACGATCCCCGCGCTCGCCTCCCATGCCGGGGGCCAGGTGCCGGTGATCGTGCTGGCGGCCTTGTTCGTGACCCTGATCCCGACCACGATCGGGGCGCTCCTCTCGGCGATCGGCATCGCCGGCATGGACCGGCTCGTGCGCTTCAACGTCCTCGCCACCTCGGGCCGGGCGGTCGAGGCGGCGGGCGATGTCGACACGCTCCTGCTCGACAAGACCGGCACCATCACCCTCGGCAACCGCCAGGCGAGCGCCTTCCTGCCCCTGCGGGGCGTGGGCGAGCAGGACCTTGCCGATGCCGCCCAGATGGCCTCGCTTGCCGACGAGACGCCCGAGGGCCGCTCGATCGTCGTCCTCGCCAAGGACCGTTACGGCATCCGCGGCCGCGACATGGCCGGCCTGCACGCGACCTTCGTGCCCTTCACCGCCCAGACGCGGATGAGCGGCGTCGATGTCGGCGGAACCTCGATCCGCAAGGGCGCGGTCGATGCCGTCGTGAAGCACGTCGCCCGCGCCGGCGCCCACGGCGCCGCCGGCCGCGCCGGCGCCGCGAGTGGGCGCGAGCTGCAGGCCCTCGCCGACGAGGTCGCCCGCAGCGGCGGCACGCCGCTCGCGGTCGCGCGCGACGGCCGCCTGCTCGGGCTTGTCCACCTCAAGGACATCGTCAAGGGCGGCATCCGCGAGCGCTTCTCCGAACTGCGCCGCATGGGCATCCGGACCGTGATGATCACCGGCGACAACCCCATGACGGCCGCCGCCATCGCTGCCGAGGCGGGGGTGGACGACTTCCTCGCCCAGGCGACGCCCGAGGCCAAGCTTGCCCTCATCCGCGCCGAGCAGGCCCGCGGCAAGCTCGTGGCGATGTGCGGCGACGGCACCAACGATGCCCCGGCGCTCGCCCAGGCCGATGTCGGCGTGGCCATGAACACCGGCACGGTGGCCGCGCGCGAGGCCGGCAACATGGTCGACCTCGACAGCGACCCGACCAAGCTCATCGAGATCGTCGCCATCGGCAAGCAGCTCCTGATGACGCGCGGGGCGCTCACGACCTTCTCGGTCGCCAACGACATCGCCAAGTATTTCGCCATCGTCCCGGCGATGTTCGCAGGCTTCTACCCCCCGCTCGCGGGGCTCGACGTCATGGGTCTCTCGTCGCCCGCGGGCGCGATCCTCGCCGCCACGATCTTCAACGCCCTCGTCATCGTCCTCCTCGTTCCGCTGGCGCTGACCGGGGTCCGGTATCGCGCCGTTGGGGCCGGGGCGCTCCTGTCGCGCAACCTCCTCGTCTACGGTCTCGGCGGCATCGTCGTCCCCTTCGCCGGCATCAAGCTCGTCGACATGGCGATCAGCGCCATCGGTCTGGTCTAGGGAGGCCCGCGCCCATGCTCGGCCACGTCCGTCCCGCGCTCGTCCTGCTTGCGGTCTTCACGCTTCTCACCGGGCTTCTCTATCCCCTGGCCGTCACCCTCGCCGCCGGGATCGTCTTTCCCCGCCAGGCGGGGGGCAGCCTGATCCTGCGCGACGGCCGGGTCGTCGGCTCGGAGCTGATCGGCCAGCGCTTCACGGGCGCGCGCTACTTCCACGGCCGCCCCTCGGCGGCCGGAGCCGAGGGCTACGATGCCACCGCCTCGGGCGGGTCGAACCTTGGCCCGACGAGCGCGGTGCTGGTGGCGCGGGCGGCCGCCGAGGCGGCGCGGCTTGCGGCCGAGAACCCCGGCGCGCCCCCGCCCGTGGACCTCGTCACGGCCTCGGGGAGCGGGCTTGACCCCCACATCTCGCCCGCGGCCGCGTTCTTCCAGATTGCCCGCGTCGCCCGCGCCCGCGGCCTTGGCGAGGAAAGCCTGCGCGCGCTCGTCCTCCGCCACGTCGAGCCGCGCCTTCTTGGCGTCCTCGGCGAGCCCGTGGTCAACGTCCTGCGGCTGAACCTCGCGCTCGACGCCGCCGCCCCCGGCTGACAAGCGCCACCCGCTGCCCCATATCGGCGGGGCCGCCCCGCCGCCCCCTCGCCCCGGAGCCCCGTGGTGCCCGACGAAGCCGCCCGCGAGCCCCTGCGACCCTCGCCCGACGCGCTCCTCGAAAGCGTGGCGCAGGCCGGGCGCGGGCGCCTCAAGATCTTCCTCGGGGCGGCGCCGGGCGTGGGCAAGACCTACGAGATGCTGATGTCCGGCCGGGCCCGCAAGGCCGACGGGGCCGATGTCGTCATCGGTGTCGTCGAGACCCACGGCCGCCGCGAGACCGAGGAGCTTGCCCGCGGCTTCGAGGTCATCCCCCGCAAGGCCGTGGACCATCGCGGCCACATCCTCGCCGAGATGGACATCGACGCC
>JADLCV010000045.1 GCA_020846995.1 Paracoccaceae bacterium | reverse complement strand
GAGGCAACCGAGGGATATGCGCTCAATCTTGCCGTGTCCCATGTCCGCGCCGGGCTCAGCGACGTGGTCATGGTCCTTGGCCTGCAGAAGACCTCCGACTTCTACGACTTCGCGAGCGGATCGCGCGAGGACGGGTATCGTCACGCGACCGCCAACGCCACCGATGCGACCTGGCTGCAGCCGGTCCTGCCCTGCACCGAGGCGTTCCTGACGGCCGCAGTCATCAAGCCCTGGCTGGCGAGGCATCCGTCGATCAGGGCGAGGCACCTCGCACAGGTCGTCGTCAAGAACCGCGGCCACGCCGCCGCGAACGCCGAAGCGCTCCACCCCTCTCCACTCGGCATCGACGACGTGCTGGGCGCGTCCATGGTGGCCGAGCCGACGACGGCGATGATGTGCGCGGGCCATGCCGATGGCGCCTCGGCCCTCATCCTGGCCAGCGGCGACAGGGCGCGGGAACTCGCGGGCAAGCCGGTCTGGATCGCCGGCATCGCCACCTCCTCGAGTGCGCCGCACCGGGGCACGGCCGATCATCTCGGCCGGCTGCTGGGGACCCGCATCGCCGCGGACAAGGCCTATGCCGCTGCCGGGATCACCGACCCTGCCCGCCAGTTCGACCTCGCCCAGGTCCACGATCTCGTCAGCGCCGCCGAGCTGATCGCGTGCGAGGAACTGCGCCTCTGCGGCGCCGGGGGATCCGGCGCGGCGCTCGACGACGGCGAATTCTCCGCCGGAGGGCGAGTGCCGGTGAACATCGACGGCGGCCGGATCGCATGTGGCCATGCACCCGCCGTATCGGGGATCTACGCGGCGGGCGAGATCGTCCGGCAGCTGCGCGAGGAGGCGGGTCCGCGGCAGGTGACGTTGCGCAACGGACGCGGCATCCTCCAGTGCGTCGACCGCCATGGCGGAATGAACAGCGTCGCCGTGTTCGAGAGGAACTGACATGGAGAGCAAGCCAAGGCAGGCACCCTTCGAGTTGCCTTTCACCGACTGGAAGCCCGAATACCTCTACAGCCTCGGCGAACTCTCGCCCTTCTTCCGCGAGATCGTCGACAACCAGCGGCTGCTGGCCTCGCGCTGCCCCGGTTGCGGGAAGGTCTGGATGCCCCCGCGCGGCGACTGCCCGGATTGCTACGAGACCACGGAATGGGTCCCGATCTCGGGCGAGGGCCGGGTGGTCAGCTGCACCTACTGCTACTTCCCCGGCGCCAACGTCGATCTCATCGCCCACATCGGGCTTCCCTATGTCTTCGCGGTGATCGAGCTCGATGGCGCCGACACCTACATGTTCCACGCCGTGAAACCGCCGAGCCAGAAGATGAACGAAGTCCGCAGCGGCACCCGCGTGAAGCCGGTCTTCCGCGAGAAGAGGACCGGAACCATCGGCGATTTCTATTTCGTTCCCGCGGACTGAGCGCCCCTGCCGGGGCCGGCCGCGCAAGCCACGAATTCGGTTCGGAGCACGCCATGAAGTTCGAGGACATCCTCTTCACCAAGGATGCCGGGATCGCCCGGATCGTCATCAACCGGCCGGAGGTCTACAACGCCTACCGCACGGAGACCCTGAAGGACATCGTCCTGGCGCTCGAGGATGCCGAACTGGATCGCGACGTGCGGGTGATCGTGCTGACCGGGGCCGGAGACAAGGCCTTCTGCACCGGCGGCGACACCCAGGAATTCGCCCGCAGCGGCTACCTGGCGGACATGGACTACTGGCACAGCCGCTGCCACCAGATGCTGCGGGCGGTGACCAAGCCGGTCATCGCGGCGGTCAACGGATTTGCCATCGGCGGCGGCCACATCCTGCATGTCATCTGCGACCTCTCCATTGCCTCGTCGACGGCAAGGTTCGGCCAGGTCGGCCCGAAGGTCGGAAGCTTCGATGCCGGCTACGGCGCGGCCTACCTCGCCCGCGTCGTCGGCGAGAAGAAGGCCCGCGAGATCTGGTTCCTGTGCCGCACCTACGACGCCCATGAGGCGGCGGCCATGGGCCTCGTCAACAAGGTCGTGGCGCCCGAGAAACTGGACGAGGAGGTCCGGACCTGGTGCGAGGAGATCAAGTCCCTCGGTCCCTACGCACTGCAGTATCTCAAGCATTCCATGAACGCCGATACCGATCACATCGGCGGCTTCGAGTTCATGTCGCAGGCGGCGGTGCGGCAATACTGGGCCACGGCCGAGGCGCAGAACCTCAAGGCGGGATACCGCGAAAGACAGCGGGCAAAGAAGTCGGCCCGCCCGGATGCCCGCGAATAGGGACCGGGCGATCCGTCGTCGGCGCCATCGCCGCGGCGACCGCGGATGGCCTGTGGTCGCAATGGAATGACACGGAGCACGGGCATGCAGGACTACGAGGGTAACGGGAGGGTCATGCACGCGATCCTCGACGACAAGGCCGGGCGGATGCCGGGCAAGGTCTTCGCCCGCTTCAACGACGAGTCGATTACCTACGGCGAGTTGCGGTCGCAGTCGGAGCGCATCGCCGCCAGCCTGGGCGACGTGCTCGGGGTCCGCAAGAGCGAGACCATCGCCGTCTTTCTGCCGAACCGGCTCGAATGGCTGCCACTCCAGTTCGGCGTTTCCCGGAGCGGCGCCGTGATGGCGCCGCTGAACACGGTCTTCGAGAAGGAGATCCTCTCGCGCTACCTGAACACCATCGAGGCCTCGACGGTCGTCGTCGACGCGAGCCTCTATCTGAAGCTCGAGGAGGTGCAGGACAGCATTCCCGGGGTCCGCACGCTGATCTGGGTCGGCCCGGGCGGCGACGAAGTCCCGGCGCGATTCAGGGTCGTGCCCTATTCCTCGCTCCTCGCGCCCGCGCCGCGAAAGGCGGCCGCGGACATCGGCCGGACCGACGTCGTCGACATCTTCTCGACCTCCGGAAGCACCGGTTTCTCGAAGGGCGTGGTGCTCGCGCACAATCACCACTACATCTTCGGCCGGTCGATCGCGCGGGCCGGACGGCTCGGTCCGGACGATGTCATGTCCATCATGCTGCCGCTCTGCCACGGGGCGGGATCGTTCATGTCGATCATGCCGGCGCTGCTCTGCGAGGGGTCGATCGTCATCAGCGAGGGCTTCAGCGCGAGCAACTGGCTCGACGACATACGGAAGGCGGGTGCAACCGTGATCTGGACCGTCGCCAGCATTGCGCCGATCCTCCTCAAGCAGCCCGAGCGTCCGGACGACCGCGACAATCCGCTGAAGGTCTACTTCACGATCGGGATCCTTCCCGAAGTGATCGAGCCCTTCGAGCGGCGCTTCGGCGTCAAGGTGCTGGACTGCTTCGGCTCGACCGAGACCGGGCACATCGCCTACTCGATCTGGGAGGAGCGGCGGCCGGGAGCGGTCGGGCCCGTGAACACGGCCGATTACGAGGTCCGGATCGTGGACGAGAACGACGAGGAGGTCGCGCCGGGCGAAATCGGCGAATGCACCAGCCGGAACCGGCATAGTTTCTCGCAGATGATCGCCTACTACGGGATGCCGGCCGAGACGCTGGCGATCATGGGGAACCGCTGGATCCACTCCGGCGATCTCTGCCGGGTGGACAGGGACGGCTGGCTCTATTTCGTCGGGCGCAAGAAGGACATGATCCGGCGCCGGGGGGAGAACATCTCCTGCCACGAACTCGAGACGATCATGGCCGGCTTCGAGGGCGTCGTCGAATGCGCCGCCATCGGCGTTCCCTCCGTCCTCGGCGAGGAGGAGGTGAAGGTCGTGATCGTGCCGCAATCCCCCCGGCATGCCAGCGTCGGCCACATCGCCGGC
The DNA here is from genome assembly GCA_020846995.1 of Paracoccaceae bacterium. GTDB lineage: Bacteria > Pseudomonadota > Alphaproteobacteria > Rhodobacterales > Rhodobacteraceae > JAHDXW01. The sequence goes on along the minus strand of JADLCV010000045.1, from coordinate 7,020 downwards.
CTCTGCGCGCGCAACCTGCCACGGCACATGCGGCCCCGCTACATCGAGTTCGTCGCCGGCCTTCCGCGGCTCGCCAACCAGAAGATCGACAAGCAGGCGATGCGGCGCGCCGGCGTCAACCCGTCGACCTGGGATGTCACGCTGGGCGCTCTGGTCACCGCCACCGGCACCGGGGGCGCGGACGGCCCTGCCATGACGCGGGCCGGAGAGGCCCTCGAACACGAATTCATCGACCTCGCCGCGCGACTGAATGCAAGCGCTCCGGCGCGGCACCTGATGGCGGCCTTCCCGAAGGTCATCGAGGTTGCGGTGATCGGAGATGCCGGCCCCTTCCGTGTCGTCTTTCGCGACGGCGCCGTCGAGGTCCGGCATGGTGGCGAGGCGCCCCCGGACCTTGCCCTGACCATCGAGCGCGGCGGCAGGTTCCGTGAGGTCCTGAAGGGCGGGCTCGACATCACGCACACGCTGGCGTCGGGCGAGCTGACCGTGACGTCGGGCAAGGTCAACGATCTCATCCTGTTCAACCGGATCATCGTCGCGGGGCTGAAGAAATGAGGAAGGTCGCAGTCGTCGGCATCGGCACTGCACCGTGGCAGATGCGCAACTCCGCCCAGTCCTTCCGGGCGATGGCCATGGAGGTCGTCAAGGGCGCCCTGGCACATGCCGGGCTCGGCAAGGGCGACATCGATAACGTGGTCTATTCCATCTACTGCGAAGTGATGATGAAGCAGCAGAACCCGACGATCCTGCTCCAGGATTACCTGGGCTTCCAGGGTTTGCCGGACGTCCGCATCGAGGCGGGCGCGGCGACGGAGGGTTATGCGCTCGACGCCGCCTATGCCCAGGTGGCCTCGGGCCAGAGCGACATCACCCTCGTCCTCGCCCTGCAGAAGGGGAACGATTTCTATGATTTCGAGACGCGGTCGCGGGGCGATGGCCTGCGCAGCGGCTTCGCCGTCTCGATGGACACCACGTGGTTTCGCCCCGTCATGCCGGGCGTCCCGGCGCTCATCACCGCGGCCTGCCTGGTTCCCCACATCGAACGATATGGCGGCCCGACCATCGGGCAGCTCGCGCGGGCATCGGTCAAGAACTACGAGAACGCCTTCAATAACCCCGAGGCGCAGTTGCACATGAAGGTGACCGAGGACGATGTCCTCAATTCCCGCATCATCGCCTGGCCGACAACGACGCGCATGTGCTGCCTCTACAGCGACGCCGCCTGCGCCATGATCTTCGCCAGCGAGGAGAAGGCGAGGGAGATCACCGACCGGCCCGTCTGGATCACCGGCACGGCAACGTCCACGCACGCCTTCCAGCGCGCCACGGCCGACAACATCGGACGCATGCTCGGCACCCGGATCGCGGCGCAGCGGGCCTACGCGATGGCGGGCATCCGCCGGCCGCGCGACGAGCTCGATCTCGTCCAGGTCCACGATCTCATCACCGGCGCCGAGGTCATGGCCTACGAGGAACTCGGCCTCTGCGAGCTTGGCGAGGGCGGACGCCTCGTCGACGAGGGGGTCGTCTTCCGTGACGGCGCCCTGCCGGTCAACACCGATGGCGGCCGGATTGCCTGCGGCCACGTCGGCGGCGTGTCCGGCGCCTATGCCGCCTGCGAGATCGTGCGGCAGCTGCGCGAGGAAGCGGGCGATCGCCAGATCCGGGTGCGGACCGGCCGCGGGCTGATGCAGTGCATCGAGGGGCATGCCTCGATGACGGCGGTGACGATCTTCGAGCGCGGCTAGGGCAGGATGCGATCCGGGAGCGCGTGCAGGCGGGTCGGGACGGTTCGAGGACGGGACGCGAGGGCCAATGAACGACAACGCTTCGGACCACCGGGCGCGCGCCGCCTGGCTTGATGACGAGGACTTCGGCTGGCGCGCCCGGATCGGGGTGATCGTCCCGTCACGGGGCTGGACGCCCGATCACGAATGGCCGCGGATGCTCCCCAGGGGGGTGAGCCTGTTCTTCACGCGGATCCCGCTGCTGGCGACGACGGCGGCCGACCTCGAGGCGATGGGCAAGCATGCCGTGGCGGCGGCCGAACTCCTCGCCTCGGCCGAGGTCGACGTCATCTGCTACGGCTGCACCGTCGAGACCATGATGAAGGGGCTCGACTACGACCGCGAGGTCGAGGCGCAGCTGAGCCGCGTCTCGGGCCGGAGTGCCGTGACCATGACCGGCGCGGTCCTGAAGGCGATCGAGGCGTTCGCGCCGCGGAAGATCGCCGTCGTCACGCCCTACATCGACGAGCTGAACCGGCTCGAGCGGAAGTTCTTCGCCGATGTCGGCATCGACGTCTGCCACCTGACCGGCCTTGGCATCGCGAACACGGTCGAGATCGCCCGGATCGCACCCTCGGAGGTGACGACGCTCGGCCGCGCGGCGCTGTCGGCGGCCGGGGATGCCGACCTCCTGTTCCTCAGCTGCGGCAACCTGCGCACCCTCGAGGCCATTCCGGAACTCGAGGCGGCTCTCGGAAAGCCCGTCATCAGCAGCAACCAGGCGCTGATCTGGTCGGCGCTGCGAAAGGTGGGCATCGCCGACAAGGATATCGGCGTCGGGTCCCTGTTTCAGCGCTGACGCAGCGGGCGGGCGTTCGGCACGCCGCTCGTCGGGCCCTTCCTCGGAGTGACGGTTGGACAGACCCGCGAATGCAACACCGCTCAATCGCCTGAGCGCCCGGCAGGTCGCGACCGGGATACGGCGCCGGGCCTTCGGCATCCGGGATGTCGTGAACGCCTGCCTGGCGCGCATTCGCGAACGGGATGGTGTCGTCCGGGCCTGGGTCGACCTCGACGAGGATGCGATCGAGCGGCAGGTTTCGTTCGCCGAGCGGACCGGCGGACCCCTCGCGGGCGTTCCCTTCGGCGTCAAGGACGTCCTCGACGCCGCCGGATGGCCGACCGGGATGGGTTCGGCCCTCTACCGTGGCCATGCGCCGCGCTATGACGCGGGCTGCGTCGGGCAGCTCCGCATGGCCGGCGGTGTGGTTCTGGGAAAGACCCAGACCTGCGAGTTCGCCGGCATCGAGCCCGCGCCGACCACGAATCCGCATGATCCGTCGCGGACGCCGGGAGGCTCCTCGAGCGGATCCGCGGCGGCGGTCGCCGACGGCATGGTGCCGCTTGCGCTCGGCACGCAGACGGGCGGGTCCGTCCTGCGCCCGGCCGCGTTCTGCGGGGTCGTCGGGTTCAAGCCGACCTACGGGTTCCATGCCGTGTCGGGCATGAAGGAGGCCGCCCACAGCTTCGACACGCCCGGCCTCTTCGCGCGTACCGTCGACGACATCGCGATGGTCCACAGCCTGCTGATGAACGAAGCGGAGCCGGAACTCCCGGCCCCCGCACCGCGGATCGGTGTTCCCGAGGGCGCGATCTGGGACGAGGTCACGGCCGCCGTCGCCGGGGCGCTCCGGGACGTCCTTGCCGAACTGGCGCGACGGGGCGCCGAGGTCGTGCGCCTCACGCTTCCTCCCGCGCTTCGCGACCTCGCCGAGGCGCGCGCCATCGTCAACGCCTTCGAGCGTTCGCGCGATCTTGCCGGCGAATGGCTTGCGGACCGGGACGCGCTCGGCCCCTCGACCTTCCGGATCGTCGAGCGCGGATTCCGCATCACCGGATCGGAGTATGTGGCCGCCCGCCGCGCGATCGAGGGGGCACGCGCTGCGGCGTCGGAGCGGTTCGGCGACTTCGACGCCGTGGCCCTGCCCGTGACCGCCGATGTGGCGCCGCCCGGCCTCGGCAACACCGGCGATCCGAGGTTGCAGGAGGGCTGGACGGCCTTGCACATGCCGGCAATGGCGATCCCGGTGAGCGCGACGGCGGCGGGACTGCCGATCGCCGTCCAGCTGGTTGCACGCCGCTTCGCCGACCGCCGGCTGCTTGCGGCGGCGCTCTGGATCGAGTCGAACCTCGGCTCCCGGCAGCCTCGCGCCGCCGGCGACTGACGCGATCGTCCCACCGTGAACACTCCCGTCCGGCCCGCGGCGGCGCCGGCGGGGGGCCGATGCCGACAGGTCCCTTCCGAAGCCATGCCCGGGCACGACAGCCGTCGCTGACGTGTAAAAAAAATGGTCGCAAAGGCGATTGTTGGCTTGACTGAATGGCTGTTCTCTTTTTTAATGTCTGTGCCAAAAAGCGAGAAAGGGAGGCCCTCGGATGACCAAGGCACTGACCTCGGCGGCGCTTGCCGCCGTCGTTGCGGTTTCGTCAACCCTGGCGTTCGGAGCGCAGGCCCAGGAATTCCAGTGGGACCTGGCCGACGAATACCCGTCGAACTCACTGCCGGCCGCGGTGGACAAGGCCTTCGCCGACCTCGTGGCAGAGAGGTCGGGCGGCCGCATCAAGATCACGATCCACTACGGTGGGGCGATCGGCTTCAAGTCACGCGAACATCTCGACATGGTCGGGTCGGGTGCCGTCGAACTCGCCGACACCCCGATCCATTTCCATGGCGGCACCAACCCGCTGCTGGAAATCGGGAGCCTGCCCTTCATCACCGCGACCGCCGATGACGCCTACAGGCTTTACGGCATGCTCCAGGACGATTACGTCGAGGTCCTGGGCAAGCTCAACCAGGTCCCGATTGCCGCGGCGCCCTGGACCCCGGTCGGGTTCTGGTCGAACATGCCCTTCACGAAGCCGGAAGACCTTCACGGCTGGACGGTGCGGGTCTATGATATCAATGGCCAGATCACCCTCAAGGAGGCCGGCGCCAATCCGGTGACGATGGCCTGGACCGAGGTTGTCCCGGCCCTGACCACCCATGCCATCGACGGCGTCCTGACCTCGGCCGACGCCGGCGCAAACGCGGAAATGTGGCAGTACCTCAAGCATTACACCGAGGTCGGCTACGGCTGGCAGTGGAACCTGATCCACATGAATCTCGACACCTGGAACTCGCTGCCGCCCGACCTCCAGGAGATCGTCCGCGACGCCGGCCGGGAGGTGACGGAACGCGCCTTCACCGACATCAAGGACAAGCTGACGCAGAGCTATGACAAGCTGCGCGCGAATGGCGTCACGGTGGTGACCGAACTCGACCCCGCGCTCCGCGAATTCCTCCTCAAGGCCGCCAAGCCGGCCGAGGATCGCTGGCTCGAGCGCATGGGGCCGGCGGGGGCCGAGATCCTCGACGCCTACCGTGCGAACTAGGCAGGGTCCGGGCGACCCGCTGCGCGAGAAACATCCGGCTGGCCCGCGGCCAGCCGGCCTTCAGGGAGGGAGGATCATGCGCGCGTTCCATGTCTTCGCGACCACGCTCTCGCGGATCGCGGCCGCGATTGCCGGCCTCATCATGACGGCGATGACGCTGCTGATGCTGGTCGAGATCGGGCTGCGCACGCTCTACGACCGATCGACCTTCATGACCGAGGAATACGTCGGCTACGGGCTGGCCGCCTCGACGTTCCTCGGCCTTGCCTATGCCATGCACCACGGCGCCTTCCTGCGGCTCGACCTCCTGCTCGACACCCTTCCCAGGCGGACGCGCAACGGGCTGATCGTCTTCGGCATGGTCCTGACGCTCGGCGTCACCGCCATTCTCGGCAATGCCTTCTGGAACAGCGCGTCGCAGAAGTTCCGGCTCGGCACGATCAGCGACAGCATCTCGCAGACGCCGCTCTGGATCCCGGAATCGCTCGTCATCCTGGGGCTCCTCATCCTGGCGCTTCAGACGGTCGCGGAAATCGGCGTGCTGCTGGCCGGGCGGACGGGGTCGTCCAGGGCCGCGACGCCGGCAGAAATCCTGAACACGTGACAGGGGATCGGGCACACCATGAGCGTTGCAGCCATATCGTCCGTCTTCGTGTTCACGCTGCTGGTGCTTCTGGCCGGCGGCATCTGGATCTTCACCTCGCTCTTCCTTTCAAGCGGAATGGCGCTCTACTTCCTGGCCGATTTCCCGCTGGCGCGGATCATCCCGATCGCCAAGAGCGTGGTGTGGACGACGATCACGAGCTACCAGGTCGCCGCCGTGCCGCTCTTCATCTGGATGGGCGAGATCCTCTTCCGGACGGACCTTTCGCTGCGTCTCTTTCGCGGGCTCGTCCCCTTCGTGAACCGCGTGCCGGGCCGGCTCCTGCATACCAACGTCCTCGGCTGCACGCTCTTCGCCGCGGTTTCGGGCTCGTCGGTGGCGACCACCGCGACGGTCGGCCGGATCACCACCGTCGAACTCATGAAGCGCAACTACGACTACAGCCTGTCGATCGGCGCCCTGGCGGGATCGGGCGGGCTGGGGATGATGATCCCGCCGTCCATCGTGCTCGTCCTCTACGGGCTGCTGGCGCAGGAATCGATCGCCAAGCTGTTCGTGGCCGGGATCATGCCGGGGCTCCTGCTGGCCGCCATGTACATGACCTATATCGTGGTGATCAGCCTGCTTCGACCCGAAGTCGCGCCGAGCGACGGGAATGACGGACAGGCCTACACTTGGCGCGATTACCTGTTCGCCCTGGGCGATCTCGGCCCCGTGGTGTTCCTCATCGTCTTCGTCCTCGGCGGGATCTACACGGGAATCGTGACGCCGTCCGAGGCCGCGGCGGTGGGTGTCCTCGGTGCGGTCATCACGGCGGCGGCGATGCGGCAGCTGACGATCAAGACCTTCCTCGAGTCGATCCGCGGCACGATCAAGACCTCGTGCATGGTGCTGTCGCTGCTCGTGGCGGCCTCGTTTCTCGCCGCCGCGATGAGCTTCATGCACATTCCGGTGACGCTGGCCGAGTATATCGCCGGGCTCGATCTCTCGCCCCTGGCACTGATCCTCGTGCTCGGTCTCTTCTACCTCCTTCTGGGGATGTTCATCGACGGCATGTCGATCATCGTCATCACCCTGCCGATCACCCTGCCGCTCGTCATCGCGGCCGGCTTCGATCCGATCTGGTACGGCGTGTTCCTCGTGATCGTCGCGGAACTCTCGGTGATCACGCCGCCGGTGGGCTTCAACCTCTTCGTGATCCAGGGCCTCACCGGGGACGGGATCCACCGTGTCGCGATCGCGACGATCCCCTTCTTC
>JADLCV010000044.1 GCA_020846995.1 Paracoccaceae bacterium | reverse complement strand
GACCGGACCGAGCCGCTCGCCGGCGACGGGGTGCCGGCCACCGCCATCCTCGACCGCCTGCTCCGCCGCTCCCCCGTCCTCAACATCAAGGGCCGCAGCTGCCGCCTCCGCGACCCCGAGGCCGCTCCCAGGGGCCGACCCGTTCCGCCGGCAGCGCCCGAAGGCCCGCGCCCCCGGGGCGGCGGTCGGCGGGCAGCGGCGGGGTCAGCCGAGGGTCGCCTTGCGCAGCATGTTGCCGGCGACGATCAGGAGGAAGAGGCCGAAGATGCGCCGCAGCCGGCGGGCGTCGGTCGCGTGCGCGAGCCGCACCCCCCACCCGGTGGTGCCGAGCGAGACGGCGAGGATCGCCGCGAAGGCGAGGAGGTTGACGGCGCCGACGCTGTAGGGCGGCCGGGCCGCGGCCGCGACCGGCAGGAGGAGGAAGCCGATGACCGAGGGCGTCGCGATGATGACCCCGAAGACCGAGGCGGTGCCGACGGCGCGGTGGATCGCGACCCCGTGCAGGGTCATCAGCGGCACCCCGAAGGTGCCGCCGCCGATGCCCATGAGGACCGAGAGGAAGGAGAGTGCCGCCGCCATGGCCGAGGCGAGGGGCTGGGCGGGCAGGGCCGGGGCGAGGCGCCATTCGGGGTGCCCGAAGGCGAGATAGAGGCCGATGACCGCCCCGAGGGCGCCGAACACCCCCTGGAGCACCGAGGAATCGAGCCGCGCGGCCAGAAGGACGCCGATCACCGCCCCGGTCGCGAGCCCCGGCGCCCAGCCCCGCAGCATCGCCCAGTCGACCGCGCCCTTGCGGTGGTGGCCCAGGCCCGAGCGGATCGAGGTGAAGACGATCGTCGCGAGCGAGGTGCCGATGCAGAGCTGCATGAGCTGCGGCCCGCCGTAGCCGAGGCTGCCGAAGGCGTGGAAGAAGGCCGGCACCAGGACGATGCCGCCGCCGACCCCGAGGAGCCCCGAGATGACCCCCGAGAAGGCCCCGATGAGGAGCAGGAAGCCCAGCATCGGCAGGAGTTCGGCCATGGTCCCCCCTCGTGCTTCCCTGCCCCCCGCCCTTCCTAGGGCGCCGCGGGCGCGGGCGCCAGCCCGGGGCCCCGGGGCGCCTCAGGCCGCCGCCGAGGCGCGCGCACCCGCCGCATCCCCCTCGCCGCCCGCCGCGGCGGCCGCGGCGAGGGCCGCGTCATAGGCGGCAAGATCGCGCGGGCCCGGGCCGGCGAGGAACTGGCGCCAGCGCCGTGCTCCCGGGCGGAGGGCGAAGAGGCCGGCCATGTGGCGGGTGACGTCGTGGACGCGCCCGCCCGCGGCAAGATGGTCGGCGATCCAGGGCCGCATCGCCCGCCCGACCGCGAGCGGTTCCGGCGGCGGGCGCCGGGCGCCGCCGGCAAGGCCGTCGGCCGGCCCGAGGATCGCCAGGGGATGGTGATAGGCGGCCCGCCCGACCATCACCCCGTCGCTGCCGCGGGCGAGGAAACCGGCCGCCATCTCCAGTGATTCAATCCCGCCGTTGAGAACGAGCGCGAGCCCGGGGAAGGCCGGCTTCAGGGCCAGGACGAGGTCGTGGTCGAGGGGCGGGATGGTGCGGTTCTCCTTCGGGCTCAGCCCCGCGAGCCAGGCCTTGCGGGCATGCACGACGACCCGCCGGACGCCCGCCCCCGCGACGGCCGCGAGGAGCGCGGGCAGGGCCTCGGCGGGGTCCTGCTCGTCGACGCCGAGGCGGCACTTGACCGTCACCTCGGCCTCGCCGCCCGCGGCCGCGATCATCGCCGCGACGCAGTCGCCGACAAGGGCGGGATGGCGCATCAGTGCCGCCCCGAAGGCGCCACTCTGGACGCGGTCCGAGGGGCAGCCGACGTTGAGGTTGACCTCGCGATACCCCGCCCCGGCGGCGATCGCGGTCGCGCGCGCGAGCAGGGCCGGATCGGCGCCGCCCAGCTGGAGGGCCACCGGCTGGTGGGCGGCCTCGAAGCCCAGAAGCCGCGCCCGGTCGCCATGGACAAGGGCCGCGGCGGCGACCATCTCGGTGTAGAGGAGCGCATCCGCCGAAAGCAGGCGGTGGAACTGGCGGCAGTGCCGGTCGGTCCAGCCCATCATCGGCGCCACCGACAGCCGCGCCGGCCGTGCCCCCGCCATTCCCGCCGCCCGCTCCATGGTCCTGCCCCTCCCCCGGGCGCATCCCGAGCCATCGCACGGGGGCGCGGGGGGCGCCAGTCGCCACGGCGCTCAGGCGGGCAGGGCGCCCTCGGGCAGGGCCGCGATCTCGTCGGCATCAAGCCAGCCCGCGAGCGCCGCCGCCGGCCCGGGGGCGACGGGGGGGGCGGGCGGGCCCGGGGGCGTGCGGCTGAAGCGCGGCGCGGGCGCGGCCTGGGTCAGGCCGCCGACCGGGAGGAAGGTGCCGCGGGCGGCGAGATGGGGATCGGCCATCGCTTCCTCGATCGAGAGCACCGGGGCCACGCAGGCATCCGAATCGCCGAAGAGCGCGACCCACGCGTCGCGGTCCCGGCCGAGGAAGAGGGCGGCAAGGCGCGCCCGCCCCTCGGGCCAGCGCGCAGGATCGCCCCGCGGCGGCAGCGCCTCGGGCTCGAGCCCGAGGCGGGCGAGGAAGGCCGCGAAGAAGCGTTCCTCGATCGGCCCGACGGCGACAAAGCCGCCGTCGGCGCAGCGGTAGCAATCGTAGAAGAAGGCGCCGCCGTCGAGGAGGTTCGCCCCGCGGCGGCGCGAGAAGATCCCGCCCTGGCGGAGGCCGTTGATCGAGGTGAGCATGGCCGCGACACCGTCGACGATCGCCGCATCGACGACCTGGCCCCGGCCCGAGGCGCGGGCCTCGATCACGGCCGCGAGCATCCCGACGGCGAGGAAGAGCGCCCCGCCGGCGAAGTCGCCGATGAGGTTCAGGGGCACCGGCGGGGGCTCGCCCTCGCGTCCCATGGCCGCGAGCGCGCCGGTCAGGGCAAGATAGGTGAGGTCGTGGCCGGCCGTGCGGGCCCGCGGCCCCTCCTGGCCCCAGCCGGTGACGCGGCCGTAGACGAGCGCGGGGTTCGCCGCGAGGACGGCCCCGGGCCCGAGACCGAGGCGCTCCATCACCCCCGGACGGAAGCCCTCGAAAAGCCCGTCGGCCCGGGACGCGAGCCGCAGCACGAGGTCGCGGCCGGCCGCTGCCTTGAGATCGACGCGCAGCGTCGGCCGCCCCCGCAGGATGAAGTTGGTGGCGAGCGGGCGCCGGATGCCGACATCGCCCGGGGTCGGCCGGTCGATGCGCAGGATCTCGGCCCCGAGGTCGGAGAGCATCATGCCGCACATCGGCGCCGGCCCGATCCCTGCCATCTCGATCAGCCGCAGGCCGGCGAGGGGTCCCGCGCGCCCGCTCATGGCACGGCCGCCGCGCCCCTGCCGCGCCGGCCGCCGGCACCGAGAAAGGCCGCGATCCCGGTCAGCTCGCGGCCGATGACGAGCTGGTTGATCTGGGTCGTGCCGTCGGGGATCGTCAGCATCCGCGCGTTCCGCAGGTGCCGCTCGACCGGGAACTCGCGCGTGACCCCGCAGGCGCCGTGGATCTGCATCGCCTTCGAGGCCACCCGCACCGCCGCCTCGGAGGCGTAGACCTTGGCCAGCGAGGTCGGCAGGTCGGCCCGCCCCCCGGCGTCGAGCGAGGCGAGCGCCTTGAGCGTCAGCAGGGTGGCGGCCTCGGTCTCGCAGGCCATCTCGGCCAGAAGCCCCTGGACGAGCTGGTGGGCGGCGATCGGCACGCCGAACTGGTCGCGCTCCCGCGAATAGCGGATGGCGTCGGCGAGGGCGGCGCGGGCGATCCCAGTCGCGATCACCGCGACCCATGCGCGGGCCCGCTCGAACCCCGCCATCGCCTCCGAGAGCGCCCGTCCCTCGGGGCCGAGGCGGAAGGCGTCGTCCACGGCCACCTCGTCCAGCGTGATCGCGCCGAAGGACCAGCCGTTGAGGCCGAGCTTCTCGATCTCGCGCGAGGCAAAGCGATGCTCGGCGCGGTCGAGGAGGAAATAGGTGAACTCGTTCTCGCCCGTCCGCGCGAGCAGGGTGAGGACATCGGCGACGGTGGCGTTGGAGATGAACATCTTCTCGCCCGAGAGCCGCCAGCCGCTGCCGTCCCGGACGGCGCGGGTGCGGAGCTGGCGGACGTTCGAGCCGGCGCCGGGTTCGGTCACCGCCCCGCAGCCGATGATCCGGCCCGCCGCCATGCCGGGCAGGTAGCGGGCCTTCTGGGCGGCGCTGCCCTGGCGGTGGATCTTCATCGCCGCCCCCTCGCTGACATAGGCGAGGCCCGCGGCATCGGGCAGGAGGCGGGCCAGCTCGCCGTAGAGGAGGCCCGAGGTCACGTAGTCGAGGCCGAGGCCGCCGCCGGCCTCGGGCAGCCAGCCGCCGCCGATCCCGAAGGGGTTGAGGATCGCCATGATCTCGTGGGCGAGGCCGGCATCGAAGGGGCGGTCGAGCCGGCCCCGGACGCGCGGCAGAAGCTCGGAGGCCACGCAGCGGCCGAGGCTCTCGACCGCCATGCGCTGCTCGTCGGTGGGATCGAAGTTCACGGGCCCGTCCCCGACCCGGCCGCGACCGCCGGCCCCAGCCAGTCGGCGACGATCTCGCCCCGGTTCTCGTCGAGGAGCGGGGGCGCCCGCCAGCCCTCGGTGATCTCGAAGCCCGAATACTTGATCGCCGGCCCGATCGTGGGGCAGGGGCCGTAGACCGGGTGCTCGAGGTCGAGGCGCATGTTGCGGTGCAGCAACTGAGGGTGGGCAAAGACGCGGGCCATGTCGTTGACTGGCGCGTTGGGCACGCCGGCGGCCTCGAGGATGGCGACGAGATGGGCGGTCGGGTGCCGGGCGATCTCGGGATCGAGGATCGCATACATCGCCGCCCGGTTGGTGACGCGCAGCTCGAGCGTCGCGAAGCGCGGATCGGCGATCAGGTCCTCGCGGCCGATGGCGCGGCAGAAGGGCTCATAGACGGTCTGGTAGCCCGCGCCGATGACGATCTCGCCGTCCTCGGCGCGGAATGCCTTGTAGGGAACGATCTGCGAATGCTCCGAGCCCCAGCGCTCGCGGACGACCCCGGCGGCGAGGTATTCCATCGCCGCGTCGACGAGAAAGCTCACCTGCGCCTCCATGAGGCTCGTCTCGACGATCTGGCCGCGCCCGGTCGCCGCGCGCTGGCGGAGGGCGGCGAGGATGCCGGCGAAGGCGTAAAGCCCGCTCACGAGGTCGAAGACCGAGGTCCCCTGCTTGATCGACCGGCCGCCCTTCTCGCCGGTGATGCTCATGAAGCCGAACTCGGCCTGGACGGTGATGTCGAAGCCGCCGCGGGCGGCCTCGGGGCCGTCGGCCCCGAGGGCCGAGAGCGAGGCGTAGATAACCCCCGGGTTCGCCGCCGCGACGGTCGCGTAGTCGATCCCCATCCGGCGCAGGACCGGGGGGCGGAAGTTCTCGACCACCACGTCGGCCCGACAGGCAAGGCGGAGGAGGAGCGCGCGCCCCTCGGCGGTCCGCGTGTCGATGACGATCGAGCGCTTGTTGCGGTTGGCCGAGAGGAAGGTCATGCCGTTGCCGGCGAAGAAGGGCGGGCCCTGGCGGCGGGTCTGGTCGCCGCCCGGGGCCTCGACCTTGACGACGTCGGCGCCGTGGTCGCCGAGGTGCATGGTGCAGAACGGCCCGGCAAAGAAGCGCGTGAGGTCGAGAACCCGGAGCCCGGCGAGCGGCTTTTCCATGACGTCCTGTCCATCTCGCCGCACTGCCCCGGCGCCGGCGGCGGGCGAAGCTTTCCAAGCGCAAGGCCGAAGTTCAAATGACTTAATTTCTGCCCTGGTTGACTTTAGGTTGTTTCTGCCCGGCCGCGGCGGCGTGCTAGCCTGGGGCCGGCAGGACCGGGGCGGGGGCATGACGGGCAGGGTCGGGCTGGAGCGTCATGGCCGCGTCGCCCTCTTGCGGATCGCGCGGCCCGAGGCCCTGAACGCGATCGACGAGGGCGTCTGCGCCGACTTCCTTGCCCATGCCGCGGCGCTCGCGGCCGACGCGACGGTCGGGGCGGCGGTGGTTGCCGGCACGGGCGGGCGGGCCCTGAGCGCCGGGGCCGACCTTGCCACCGTCGCCCGCCTGTCGGGACCCGGCAAGCGGCGCTTCATCGAATCGGCGTGGCGGGCGCTCGACGCGCTGGCCCGTCTGCCGGTGCCGGTGATCGCGGCGATCGAGGGCTATGCGCTCGGTGGGGGCCTCGAGCTGGCGCTCGCCTGCGACCTGCGCGTGGCCGATCCCGACGCGGTCATGGGCCTGCCCGAGATGGCGCTCGGGAGTGTCCCGTCGTTCGGGGCGGTGCAGCGGCTGCCGGGCATCGTCGGCCGCGGCCGGGCGGTCGAGCTCATGCTGGGCGGGCGGCGGATCGACGGGCGCGAGGCCGAGCGCATCGGGCTGGTGAACCGCCTCGCCCCGCCCGGCCAGACGGTCGCGACGGCGATGGCGATGGCCGAGGACCTCGCGGCCCGTCCGCGCGAGGCGGTGCGCTACCTCAAGCTCGCGCTCGACGGTGCCCTCGCGGGACCGGCGGCGGCCGAACTCCACGGGCTCGTCTCGGACGCCTGCCACGCCGACCCCGCCTATCAGGCACGGATCTCGCGCTTCGCCGCTCGCGGCGGCGGGGGCAGCGGCTGAGGCGGCCGCCGGGGCACGGCACGGTGCGCCGCCGCAAGGGGCGGGGGGCGGGCGGAGGCGCGGCCGCCCGTCCGCAGCCCTCAGCCCCCTCCCGCGGCGGGAGGGCCGCCCGCCCCCCTCGCCGGGCCCGGCGCCGGCGGGTCGGGCAGGGCACGCCATTCGGCGAGCTTCGGCCCGAGCTCCGGGCTCGAATCGATCAGTTGCCGGGTATAGGGATGGCGGGGGTTCGCGAAGACCTCCTCGGCCGGGCCGGCCTCGACGACCTCGCCCGCTTTCATCACCACTACCCGGTCGACGAACTTCCTCACCAGCGTGAGGTCGTGGGCGATGAAGACATAGGCAAGCCCGAGGCGGCCGCGGAGGTCGGCGAGCAGGCGGATGACCTGGGCCTGGATCGTCATGTCGAGCGCCGACACGGCCTCGTCGCAGACGACGATCTCGGGCTCGAGCGCGAGGGCGCGGGCGATGGCGATGCGCTGGCGCTGGCCGCCCGAGAACTCGCCGGGGTAGCGGTCAAGGTCGGAGGGGGCGAGCCCGACCATCTCGAGAAGCTCGGCCGCCCGCTCGCGCCAGCGGGCGCGGGGGACGACGCCGGGGTTCAGGACCCAGGGCTCGGCGATCAGCCGCTCGACCGTCATCCGCGGGTTGAGCGAGCTGAAGGGATCCTGGAAGACCGCCTGGACCGAGCGGCGGTAGTCGCGCAGGCCCGGACCGTCGAGGGCCCAGATGTCCTGGCCGCGAAAGCGCACGGCACCGCCGTCGCAGGGCCGCAGCCGGAGCATGGCGGCGGCGAGCGAGGACTTGCCCGAGCCGCTCTCGCCGATGACGCCGAGGATCTCGCCCTTGCCGACCTCGGCACTGACACCCCGCACGGCCCGGAAGGCGCCGTAGCGGATGGCGAGGTTCTCGACCGCAAGGAGCGGTGCCGCGGCGGCGGGCGCGGGCGAGCGATACTCCTCGGAGCGGTCGGTCAGGAGCTCGCGCGTGTAGGGATGGCGCGGGGCGGCGAAGACGCGCGGCAGGCTGCCCGCCTCGACGATCTCGCCCCGGCGCATGACGACCACCCGCTCGGCGACCTCGGCCGCGACCCCGAGGTCGTGGGTGATCATCAGGAGCGACATGCCGTATTCCTCGCGCAGCCCGGCCAGAAGCTCGAGGATCTGGGCCTGGACGGTGACGTCGAGGGCGGTCGTCGGCTCGTCGGCGATGAGAAGCCGGGGCCGCAGCGCCATGGCCATGGCGATCATGATCCGCTGCCGCTGGCCGCCCGAGAACTCGTGGGGATAGGCGGCATAGCGGCGCAGGGGGTCGGGGATGCCGACCCGGGCGAGCAGTTCGAGCGCCCGCTCGCGGGCCTCGCGCCGGGGCGCGCCGTGGATGGTGCAGACCTCGCCGATCTGCCAGCCGACCGGCTGGACGGGGTTGAGATGCGTCAGCGGGTCCTGGAAGATGATCGACAGCTCGCGGCCGTAGAGCGACCGCCGCCGGTCCGGCGCCATGGTGAGGAGGCTCTCCCCGGCAAAGCGGACGTCGCCCAGGATGCGCGCCGGCGGATCGAGCAGGCCCATGATCGCCGCCGCCGTCACCGACTTGCCCGAGCCGCTCTCGCCGATGACGGCCAGCGATTCGTCGCGGGCCAGCTCGAAGCCCACCCCGCGCACGGCCGCGAACCACCCCGTCTCGGTCGCGAAATCGACCGCGAGCCGCTCGACGGCGAGGAGGGGGGCGGGGGCGGGATCAGCCATTGCCGGCGACCCTGGCCTTCAGGCTGCCGCGCAGCGAGGGGTCGTTGGCGATGCGGAACCACATCGCGAGCAGGTTGGCCGCCAGCGCCGTCATCATGATGGCGAGCCCCGGCCAGAAGGCGAGCCACCAGGCCGCGGTCAGGTAGGCCCGGCCCTCGGCAACCATCAGGCCCCAGGTGATGTCGGGAGGCTGGACCCCGATGCCGAGGAACGACAGCGCCGATTCGGCGAGCATCACATAGGCGAAGTCGAGCGCGCCGATGATGAGAAGCGTCGGCAGCACCAGCGGCAGGACGTGGCGCAGGGCGATGTGGACGGGGCCCGCCCCCATCACCTGGGCGGCGGCGACGAAGGCGCGCTCGCGGATCTCGAGAACCTCGGCGCGGGCGGTGCGGACGTAGACCGGCAGGCGGGTGACGCCGAGGACGATGACGATGTTCGAGGGCGCGGGCCCGAGCACGTAGAGGACGATGAGGGCAAGGAGGAGCGAGGGAAAGCTCATGATGACGTCGACGCCGCGCAGGATGTACTCGCCCGTCCGGCCCCGGCTCAGCCCGGCGACGAGCCCGACAGCACCGCCGACGAGGAGCGCGGCGGCGACCGAGGCGAGGGCGATGCCGAGGGTCGTGCGGGCGGCGACGACGATGCGGGCGAGGATGCTGCGGCCGAGCGAATCCGAGCCCAGCCAGTAGAGCCAGGGGCGCGTGAACTCGAAGGGGGGAGCGTTGCGGTTCCTCAGGTTGATGCCGCCGGCGGCGTCGCCCACGGCCATCGGCCCGAAGAGGGCGACGAGGACGACGACGACAAGGCAGGCAGCCGCCGCCAGCGCGACGGCATCGCTGCGCAGGAGCCGCAGGAGGCGGAGGCGCGTCGCCATGGCGCCCTCAGCCCGCCCGGATGCGCGGATCCAGCCGCGAATAGGCGATGTCGATGAGGAGGTTCATGACGAAGATGGCCAGCGCGGTGACGAGGATCGAGGCCTGGAGGACGGCGAAGTCGCGCTGCTTGATGGCGTTGATCATGAGGTTGCCGATCCCCGGCCAGCCGAACACGGTCTCGACGATCACCGCCCCGTTGATCAGCGCCGCCGCCTGGTCGCCGGCCACCGTGATGACCGAGAGCATGGCGTTCCGCACCCCGTGGACGAAGATCACCCGCCGCGGGCTCGCGCCCTTGGCGCGGGCGGTCTTGACATAGGCCGAGTTCAGGACCCCGATCATCGCCGCCCGCACGACCTGGGTGAGAAGCCCGAGCGGGCGCAGGAGGAGGACGCCGACCGGCATGATCCAGTGCCAGCCCGTCCCCGTCCCCGAGGTCGGCAGGATCCCGAGCGAGACCGAGAAGAAGAGGATGCCGACGATCGCGATCCAGAAGTCGGGCGTGCTCGCCCCGAGGATCGACAGGAGGCTCGCGATGCGGTCGAAGAGGCCGCCGGGCCCGTAGGCCGCGACCGAGCCGATCACCACCGAGAGCGTCAGCGCGAGGACCATGGTGACAAGCGCGAGCCGCAGCGTGACCGGGAAGGCCCCGAGGACGGGCTCGATCGCCGGCCGGGCCTGGAAGAGCGACATCCCGAAGTCGAGATGGGCGAGATCGACGAGGTAGCTCCAGAACTGGACGAGGAGCGGCTCGTCGAAGCCGTGGCGCTCGGCAAAGGCCTGGCGCTCGGCGAGCGAGGCGTCCATGGGCAGGAAGAGGTTGGTGGGATCGCCCGTGAGGCGGGCGAGGAAGAAGACGAGGACGACGAGCGCGAGCAGCGCCACGAGCGAATGCAGCGCCCGCCCGAGCATGAAGCGCGTCATGGCGGCGACCCTCCCCCGACCGGGAGGGCGGCGCCGGCACCGGCGCCGCCCCCGACTCGCGTTCCCACCCTAGCGCAATCGGCTCATTTGAACCTGATCTGGCTGAGCTGAAGCTCGCTGTTGGTGGCGATCGTCGGCCGGAAGTCGAGCCGCGGGTTGACGCGGGTAAAGCCGACCATGTGGAAGAGCGTGACGTCGGGCACGATCTCCTCGTGGATGCGCTTGAACGCCTCCTGGTAGAGCCGCTCGCGCTCGGCCCCCGTCGAGACCCCGGCGCGGTCGATGAGGTCGTCGAGGACCGCGTCCTCGATCGTCGACTGGCCGCCCTGCGAGTGATACTTGGCGTAGGCCGTGAAGGAGGCGTCGCCGTTGTTGTTGTCGTGCTGCTCCTGGAAGAGCGTCGGCCCCCTGTCCTCGGCGTAGGGCTTGAAGAGAAGGTCGAACCACTCCGAGGCCTCGGTCATCTTGAGCGTCGTCTTGAAGCCCACGGCCGCGAACATCGCCTGCAGCGCCTGGAGCGATTCCTCGGAGTTCGGGTAGAGGTTGTAGCGGCCGACGATGACGATGTCGGTGTCGACCGGCACCCCCGCCGCGCGCGCCTCGGCGAGAAGCGCCTTGGCCTTTTCGGGGTCGTAGGGGTAGGGCACGAGGTCGGGGTTGTGCCCGAGGACACCGGGGACGACGTGCTGCGAGGACGGGATGGCCTCGGCGCTGAAGATCGTGCCGCGCAGCGCCTCGCGGTCGACGGCGTAGTTGAGCGCGAGGCGGACGCGGCGGTCGTCGAGCGGCGGCACCATGGCGTCGATGCGCAGCCGCGAGGTCTCGGAGTTCAGGTAGCTGAAGTCCATCGTCGGGTCGGTGGCGTCCTGGAGGGCGATGTTCGGGGCGATGTCGGCCTCGCCGGCGGCGACCATGGCGGCCTGGACGGCCGATTCGGCGCGCCAGATGTAGGTGGCCTTCGTCACCGCCGGCTGCTCGCCCCAGTAGCCGTCGAAGCGGGTCAGGACGATGCGCTCGCCCGGCGACCATTCGCTGAGCACGTAGGGCCCGGTGCCGATCGGGTCGCGGGTGATGACGCCCTTGGGCGTCGCCGTTGACATCGCCACCACCGTCCCCATCAGCGTCGGCAGGATCGGGACCGGGTTCGGGGTCGTGATCTGAAGCTCGTACTCGCCCGTGACCGTCACCACGGGCTCGATGCCGCCGAAGAACTTGATGCGGATCTCGCATTCGATGGCGGGGTCGAGCGTGCGCTCGATCGAGTATTTCGCGGCCTCGGCGTTGAACGGCGTGCCGTCGTGGAAGACCACGCCCTGGCGCAGCGTGAAGGTCCAGGTGCGGTCATCGACCTGCTTCCATTCGGTCGCGAGCCGCGGCCCGACCTGCCCCGTCGCCGGGTCGATCTCGGTCATCGTCTCGACGATGTTCTGCTTGATGACCTTGCCGACCTGCGACTTCGAGGACTGGCAGGGGTCAAGCTGGTCGGGCTGGGTCTGCAGCACGATCACCACGTCGGTGTCGGCGGCCCGGGCCGAGGACGGCAGCAGGGGAACGAAGGCCAGCGCGGCCACCCCCAAGAAGCCGGTTGCGAGATGTCTCATGCGTCCTCCTCCTCCTCGGTGCGACGCCCTGTCTGCCCGGGCGGAGGAAACCCTGCCGCCGTTCACGGGCGCACGATCCGGCCCGGCGTCAGGGCCGAAACACGAAAGGTCGATGAGGTCCGGCACGTGCAGGCCGGGGGCCGGCCCGGCCCGGCGGTGGGCGGGCGCGGTCGCAGCCCGGCCCTCAGCCATGGACGGCCTCGCGGACCGGGATCTCTCCCAGCGCCGCGCCGGCGGTGCGAAGGCGGGCCTGGAGAGCGCCGGTGTCCGCCGCCCGCGTGTCCGCCCCCCAGAGGGCCGCGGCGATACCCGCCGCCTGCCCCATCGAGAGGCAGTTCGCGGTGACGCGGATGGCGGCCTGGGCCTCGTGGCTCGCCGAGGCGCAGCGGCCGGCCACGAGCACGTTCGCCAGCCCGCGCGGCACGAGTGCCCGGTAGGGGATGTGACAGTAGCCGCCGGGCGAGAGCCAGACCCAGCGGGTGCCGCGGCCCTCGCCGTGACTCTCGACCGGCCAGCAGCTGAGAGCGATCGCATCCGCGAAGCGCCGCTCGCCAAGCACGTCCTCGAGCCCCATCACGTGGTCGCCGATGATCCGGCGGGTCTCGCGCAGGCCCAGCTCGGCGCCGGAGTCGAGGACGAAGGCACGGGCGTAGCCCGGCACGTAGCGGCGGAAGACCTCGAGATACATCCGCACCTGCCGGCGCCCCTCGCGCTCGGCCTCGGAGAGCTCGGCGGCGTCGAAGGGGTCGGGCGGGCGGCCGTCGATCTGGACCCTGGTGATGTTGAGATGGACGATGCCGTCGCGCACCGAATAGATGCCGCCTGCGGTCCGCGGCAAGGGATAGCCGTCCCTGACCGCCTGCTCGAGGAGCGCGTGCAGCGCCGGTCGCGTCACCCCCGAGGCCTGGGCCGTGTCCACGCCGCCCATACGGAACATCGCCGAGGGATACTGGAGCCCGCGGGGATCGTAGTCCGCCGCCCCACCCGCCCGCACCGCAAGCTCGGCATCGCCCGTGCAGTCCACAAAGCTCGCCGCGCGGATCGCGAAGGGCTCCCCCCGTCCCTGGACGACGACGTGGCCGACCCGCCCCCCCTCGGCGACGACGTCGGTCAGGCGCAGCTGGAGCAGGACCTCGAGGCGCTCCTCGCAGGCGAGATCCTCGAGCACCGACTTGAGGATGAAGAGGTCGTAGGGCAGCGAGGCGGTCTCGAGCCAGGGCAGCGGCCCGCGGCTGCCGCCGGCCGCCTCGAGGCGCGCGCGCACCTCCTCGGCCAGGCCGAAGACCATCTGCACCGGTTCGCCCCCGACGAGCGAGTAGAGCCCGCAGATGCCTCCGAGCGTCGCCGCCGTCATGGTGCCGCCGAGGAAACCCTGACGCTCGACGAGGATGGTCCTCGCCCCGGCGCGTGCCGCCGCGACCGCCGCGGCCACCCCCGCCGCCCCGCCGCCGGCGACCACGACGTCAACCTCGCGCCGCACGGCAATGCGCCGTTCGGGAAGGGTGACGATGGGCCCCTGCCTCATACCACCCCGCGGCCGCGCAGCGCCGCGACCTCGTTCTCGTCCAGCCCGAGCAGTTCGCCGAGAACCTCGCCCGTGTGCTCGCCCAGCATCGGCGGCGGGCGACGGACCGAGAACTCGACCTCGCTCATCCTGATCGGGGTGCGCAGGACGCGGGCGGCGACCCCGGGGGCGGCCCCGTGGGCGACTTCCTGGACAAGCCCGCGGTCGCGGATGTGGGGATCCTCGAAAAGCCCGGCGATGGTGTTGATGGGCCCGCAGGGAAGCTGCGCCGCCTCGAGCGCCGCCAGCCAGTGGGCCGAGCCGGCCGTGGCCAGCGCCGCTCGGATCCCGGCGAGGACGGCTTCGCGCGCGGCGAGCCTGCCGGGATTGGTGCGGTAGCGCGGATCCTCGGCCAGGTCGGGCCGGCCGATGACGGCGCAGAAGCGGCGGAACTGCCCGTCGTTCCCGATGCCGATGTTGATGTGGCCGTCGGCGGTGGCGAAGGTCTCGTAGGGGACGATGTTGGGATGGGCATTGCCCATCCGCCCCGGGATCCGGCCGCCGATGAGGTAGTTGGAGCCCTGGTTGTAGAGCCATGCCGCCTGGCAGTCGAAAAGCGAGATGTCGATGTGGCGCCCGCGGCCGGTCCGGTCGCGCTCGCGCAGGGCCGAAAGGATCGCCACCCCGGCATACATCCCCGCCATGATGTCGGCGATCGGCACGCCGACCTTCATGGGCTGGCCCGCGGCCTCGCCGGTGATGCTCATGAGCCCGCCCATGCCCTGGATGATGAAGTCGTATCCCGGCCGGGCGGCGTAGGGGCCGGTCTGCCCGAAGCCGGTGATCGAGCAGTAGACGACACGCGGAAAGCGGGCGTGCACCTCCTCCCAGCCGAGTCCGCGGCGGGCGAGATCGCCGATCTTGAAGTTCTCGACCAGGACGTCGCAGCTCGCGAGAAGGCCGAGGATGATCTCCACCCCCTCGGCCGAGGCGATGTCCACGGTCACCGACCGCTTGTTGCGGTTGGTGGAGATGAAATAGGCGCTCTCGCGGGTGTCGGCGCCCTCGGCATCCTTCAGGAACGGCGGTCCCCAGCCGCGGATGTCGTCGCCCTCGCCGGGCCGTTCGATCTTGATGACATCGGCCCCGAGGTCGCCGAGCGTCTGGGTGCAGCTCGGCCCGGCGAGGATGCGCGAGAGGTCGAGGATGCGCAGGCCGTCGAGGGGCAGGGTCACGCGCCCCTCCCGGCCGCGGCGATGATGACACCGGGGTTCATGATCCCGGCCGGGTCGAGCGCCTTCTTGGCCGCGGCGAAGGCCGCCCCGATGGGGGCCGGGCGCTGGCGCTCGTACCAGGGCATGTGCAGGCGGCCGACGGCGTGGTGATGGGTGATCGTGCCCCCCGCCTTCGTCACCGCGTCGTAGGCCGCGACCTTGATCTCCATGCACTGCTCGTCCATCCGCGCTCGGTCGGGCAGGCAGTGGAAGGTGAAGTAGGGGGCGGGCCCGTTGGGATAGATGTGGGTGAAGCGGCAGGTCACCGTGCCCGGGCGGCCGGTGACGCGGAGGATCGCGGCCTCGACCGCGGCCATGACCGTGCCGTGCAGTTCCGCAAAGCCGCGCCAGCACACCGCCGTCTCGAAGGTCTCGCGACAGATCCCGCGCGCGGTCATGTGCTCGCGGTAGTAGGGGCCGCGGATGAAGGCGTTGCGCCACTGGCCGGCGACCGTCCTGCCCCCCTCGCCGTCGCCGGTCCCGGCCTCGGCCACCGGCTCGCCGCCGAAGTCGCGGCAGAGCGCCACCGTCAGCTCCATCTGTGCGTCCACGGGATAGTGCGAGCTTTCGTGGCCGAGGACGAGGATCGGCCGGCTGCCGTCGTGGGAGCCGGTGAGCATCGCCTCGCGGGCATCGATCAGCCGGCAGTTCGAGGGGTTGAGCCCGGCCTGCGCGATCGCCCGCACCGCCTCTGCCCCCTCGGCGTAGGTCGGGAAGGTGACGGTGCGGCTGGCCTTGTGGCGGACGCGGTCGAGGACGCGGATCCAGGCCTCGGTGATGATGCCGACGGCGCCTTCGGTGCCCATCACGAAGCGGTCGGGCGAGGGGCCCGCGCCCGAGGCCGGCACCCTGAGGCTCTCGCTCGTGCCGGCGGGCGAGACCATGCGGATGCTCTCGACGTAGTCGTCGATGTAGGTGCCGAGCGAGGCGTAGTGCCCTGCCGCCCGGGTGGCGATCCAGCCGCCGAGGGTCGAGAGCTCGAAGCTCTGCGGATAGTGGCGGAGGGTGAGGCCGTGGGCCTTGAGCTGGCGCTCGAGGTCGGGGCCGTAGATGCCGGCCTGGAAGCGCGCCGACCGCGATGCCCGGTCGATCTCGAGCAGCCGGTTCAGGTGCCACAGGTCGATCGTCACGACGCCCGCGTACCCGTCGCCGACCTCGGGGTTGACGCCGCCGACGACGCTCGAGCCGCCGCCGAAGGGGATGACGGCGGCGCCGATCCCGCCCGCCCAGTCGATGAGCGCGCGCACCTCGTCCTCGGTGCGCGGATAGGCGACGACGTCGGGGGCACGGCGGAAGTCGCCGCGGAACATCTTCGCGCTGTCGAGGAAGGACCGGCCGTAGGCGTGGAGCGCCCGCTCGTAGCGGTCCTGCCGGCAGATCGCCTCCAGCGCCGGAGGGATGGCGGCGAGGCGCGGTTGGGGCATGTCGATGGTGTCGAGCGCGGGGGGGGCCATGACCTCGAAGCGGTCGACCGCGAAGACCCGGTGCCACGTCGCCAGCACCGGCGCCATCTCCTCGGGACCGGCGCTCGAATCCTCGAACCCCCAAGCATAGAACTTCCGACGTCGCTCGCTCACCCCTGCCCCCGGTTGGAAAACGCGGCCGGCGCCTGCCACCCTTCCGCAGTCGCCCACGGGCCGACAGTGTCAGGGCGGGGTACTTGACTGACAATCGACTTAATCTTACCCATCAATTGATTTTTCGTCATGCGAGGGCCGTGCCGTGGACCCGCGGCTTCCCCCCCTGAACGCGCTGCGGAGCTTCGTCGTTGCCGCCCGCACGGCGAGTTTCCTGAGGGCGGCCGAGGATCTCCGCGTCACCCCGGCGGCGGTCAGCCGCTCGATCCGCGCGCTCGAGGACTACCTCGGCTTCCCCCTCTTCCGGCGCCTGCACCGGCAGGTTGCGCTGACCCCCCAGGGCCAGTTCTACTTCGACAGCCTGCACGAGGTGTTCGACCGCATCATCGCCGTCACCGAGCACGTCATGAGCGGGCGCGGCGAGCGGCCGCTGGTCGTCTGCGCCTACCCGAGCTTCATCGTCAACTGGCTGGTGCCGCGCTGGTCCCATCACCTCCAGACCAGTTCGGCGGTGTCGCTGAAGATGGTGACGACGATGAGCCACGACGTCCGCTTCGAGGCCGAGGGCATCGACGTGGCCATCCTCACCGACCGCCCGGTCTATCCCCGCTGCCTCTCGACCCGGCTTTTTTCCGCGACTCTGGTGCCCGTCTGCCGGCCGGGCTTCCTGCCGCCGGGGACGACGACGCGCGACCTGCCCGACTGGCAGGACGCGCTCCTCCACTCCGAGACCCGCCCGCGCGACTGGGAGCGCTGGTCGGCCGCCAACGCCGTGGCCCTCGACACCACCCGCGGCCGGCGCTTCGAGAACGCGCCGATGATGTACGAGGCGGCGGTCTCGGGCCTTGGCATCGGCATCGGCATCCGCGAGCTTCTCGGGCGCGACTTCGCCGGCGGGCGGCTGGTCGTCGCCTTCCCCGACAATGTCGAGACCCATTGCTCGTTCTACGTCATCCGGCCGCCGGCGACCGACAGCCACCCCTTCTTCCGGCCCTTCCTCGACTGGCTCGCGGCCGAGGTGGCGCCCCCCGCCGACGCCGCCCCGCCGCGCTGAGGCGGCCCTCCCGGCGGCGGGCGTCGCAAAGCGGGCCATCCGGCCGCCCGGATGCGGGAACCGAAGGCGCCCCTTCGGCCCGGAGCGACCGCGGCAGCGGGGCCCGCCCGGGGCGCGAATCCGGGCGCAGGCGGCCCGGCAGGCCCGCGACCGGCGTCGTCGCCGGCTGCGACGCCATCGCCGCTGCCTGCGCTCACGCCGGGCCTTCGCCCCCCGCCCGCTCGGCGCGGGGGGGGTCAGAG
>JADLCV010000043.1 GCA_020846995.1 Paracoccaceae bacterium | reverse complement strand
CGGGCTCAGGCGTCCTGGCGGGCGATGTCGACGATGAGGACGTCGATCGCGATGTCGCCGAGGACCGCGCGGGCGGTCTCGCGCAGGGCCGCGCGCAGGAGTTCGAGCGCGCCCCCGGCGGTGAAGGCGCCCGCAAAGCCACCGGCGTTGGCGTGGTCGAACATGACCCGCAGGAAGGCGTCCCGCAGCCGCGGCTCGCGGGCGTAGACGGCCTCGCTCGCCCCCGCCACGGCCTCGATGCTCAGGGACAGGATGACGAGCGCCCCGACCTCGCCGCCCTCGATCACCGGTACCACGAACTGGTTGTTGAGGCGGACGTAGTCGCGGGCGACCTCGCCCGGGGCGGGGGCCGGGGCGGACGCCCCCGCGGGGTCGCGGAGGACGAGCCCCAGGGCGGCGCCCGCGGCCGCGCCGAGAAGGACGGGAAGGGCGGGCAGGAGGCGGCGCAAGCGGGCGGACCCTTAGAACGGCAGGAGGATGTCGGCGATCTGCTGGCCGAGGCGCGGCTGCTGGACGTCGGTGATCTGGCCCCGCCCGCCATAGGCGATGCGGGCCCCGGCGATGCGGTCGTAGGTGACCTCGTTCTGGCGCGAGATGTCCTCGGGGCGGACGTAGCCCGTGACGACGAGGTCGCGGAGCTCGAAGTTCACCCGCACCTGCTGGCTCCCCTCGATCCGCAGGACCCCGTTCGCCAGCCGCTCGACGACGGTCGCGGCGATGCGGAGCGTCAGCCGCTCGGCCCGCCGCACGCTGCCCGCGCCCTGATAGGCGCTGGCCGAGCCGGTCTCGAAGGCCTCGGCCATGCTCGCCCCGTCGGGCAGGTGGCGGTCGGCGCGCTGGGGGAGGCCGAAGAGCTGGGGGATACCCATTCTGTCGCTGCCGGCCCGGCTCCGCGCCGAGGTGTTGGCGATCTCGGCCCGCTCGTCGATGGCGATGACGACGGTCAGGATGTCGCCCCGCTGGGCCGCCCGCCGGTTGCCGAGAAGCGAGCTCTGGCCGGTGCTCCAGAGCGAGGCCTCGTCGGCCGCGCGCTGGCGGTCGCGGACGGCCGGGAGCGGCGCCGAATAGAGCGCGTGGTGGGCGAAGCTCCCCTCGAGGGGATCGAAGGCCGGGGCCCGGCCGACCTCGGCCAGCCGGCCGCAGCCGGCGCCGAGGCCGAGGGCGAGAAGGAGGAGGAACGGGCTCGGCTTCATGGGATCACCCCGGGGGGGCCGGCGACGACGACGGTGCCGTCGGCCGCGACGCGGCCCGTCACCGTGACGCGCGAGGCGAGGTTCAGGACCCGCACTGTCTCGCCCTCGCCGGCCCGGCCGAGGGCGCGCCCCTCGGCGCGGATGGTGAGCGCGCCGGCGCGGAAGGCGAGGATGACGGCGGCGTTGCGGAAGACGAGGGCGGGGGGCCCGAGGTCGGAGGCGCGCACCGGCCGGCCGGCGTGCAGGATCACCCGTGCCTCGAGCCCGACCGCCCGCGCGGGGTCGGCGAGCGCGCCCGCGACCGTCGCCTCGCCGGGGACGAGATCGTCCGGGCCGATGACGCTCTGGGCGCGGATGGTGCGGGCGGCGACAAGCGTCCCGGCCGCGGCCGGGACGGCGGAAAGGAGGAGGAGGAGGACGGGGAGGAGGAGCGGTCGCATCAGCGCAGCTGCACAGTGGCGCCGAGCATCTGGTCGGCGGCGGTGATGACCTTGGCGTTGAGCTCGTAGCCGCGCTGGGCCTTGATGAGTTCGGTCACCTCGCGCACGGCGTCGACGGCGCTGTCCTCGAGATAGCCCTGGCGGAGCGTGCCGAGCCCCTCCTCGCCGGGGGTGGCGACGAGCGCCGGCCCCGAGGCCGCGGTCTCGAGGAAGAGGTTGGAGCCCACCGCCTCGAGCCCCTTGTCGTTGGCGAACCCCGCGAGCGTCAGCTGGCCGAGAAGCTCGGGCTCGACGCGGTCGCCGAAATAGGCCCAGATCTCGCCCGCGGCGTTGATCGAGATCGCCCGCGCCTCGGCCGGAAGCGTGATCGCGGGGGCGACGGCGTGGCCCTCGGAGGTGACGACGAGCCCCTCGGCGGAACGCTTCAGCGCCCCGTCGCGGGTGTAGGCCGCGAGCCCGCCGGGCAGCGTCACCTCGAGATAGCCGCGCCCCTCGATGGCGACGTCGAGATCGCCGCCGGTGTGGGCGAGCGCGCCCTGGGCGAGCATCACCGTGACCGCGGCCGGCCGCACGCCGAGGCCGAGCTGGACCCCGGTCGGGACCAGCGTGCCGTCGGCCGCGGTGATGGTGCCGGCGCGCGTGAGCTGCTGGTAGTGGAGGTCGGCGAACTCGGCCCGGCGGGGGTTGTAGCCCGTCGTGCTCATGTTGGCGAGGTTGTTGGAGACGACCTCGACCTTCATCTGCTGGGCGGCCATGCCGGTCGCGGCGATGTGGAGCGCGCGCATTCCTTCCCCCCTAGCGGCCGAGGGTGCGGACGACCGCCCGGGCGCGGTCGTCCTCGCGGGCAAGGAAGCCCTGGCCGAGCTCGTAGGCGCGGCTGATCTCGATCATCCGCGCCACCTCGGTCACGGCGACGACGTTCGCTTCCTCGAGGAAGCCCTGGTGGAGGCGCCCGCCCACGGCCGGCACGACCCCGGCCGGGGCATCGCGGAGCGTGCCCGCCTCGCGGTCGAGCCGGAGGGGGTCGGCGGGGTTCCAGAGGCCGATGCGGGCGAGGGGGGCGCCGTCGGCCGCGAGCGTGCCGTCGGCGGCGAGCGTGACCGCCCTCGCCGTCGGCGGCACGAAGACCGGCCCTCCGCCCTCGTCGAGGAGGTGGTGGCCCTCGGGGCTCACGAGTTCGCCCGCGGCGTCGGGCATGAAGCGGCCGGCCCGCGTCAGCCGCTCGCCCCCGGGGGTGGCGACGAGGAAGAAGCCCTCGCCCTCGATCGCGAAGTCGAAACTCCCCCCGGTCGCGGTCAGCGCCCCCGGCAGGGCATCGGTCCAGCGCCCGTTGGCATGGGCGAGCGACAGGGCCGGGCCGCCGTCGACGGCGCGGACATGCTCGGCAAAGACCAGCCCCTCGCGGCGGTAGCCGGTGGTGGCGAGGTTCGCGAGGTTGTGGGCGACGGCCTGCATCTCGCGCATGAGGCCGGCCTGGCGGGCGAGGGTGGCGTAGACGGCGTTGTCCATCTCAGCCTCCGGCGATCTGGGGCAGGATGCGGTCGTGCAGGAAGCTGACGAGCGCCCCCGTCATGAAGCTCATCGAGACCCAGAAGACGGCGAGCATCGCCGCCACCTTGGGCACGAAGGTCAGCGTCGTCTCCTGGACCGAGGTCAGGGCCTGGAGGAGGCCGATGGCGAGGCCGGCGGCGAGGGCGACCGCGAGGAGGGGGGCCGCGACGGTGACGGCGAGCCAGAGCGCCTGGCGGAGGCTGTCGAAGAGGACGGCGTCGGTCATCGCACCCTCACACCGGCATCCGCAGGAGTTCCTGATAGGCCTCGACGACCTTGTTGCGGAGCGTCACGGCGGTCTCGACGGCAAGCTCGCTCGCCGCCAGCGCCTGGACGAGGGCGTGGGGATCGCCGCGGCCGGCGACGGCGTCCGCGGCCTCGCGTTCGCCCGCGCGCAAGGTCGCCTCGAAGCCCCGGGCAAGCCCGCCGGGCGAGGCCGCCGGCGCCTCGGGCAGGGGTTCGGCGCGCGTCGCCGGACGGGCGAGGGCGTAGGAGCGGGCGGCGAGGGCGGAGCGGATCTCCAAGGCCATCTCCTAGCGCCGGAGGAGGTCGATGAGGGCGCCGGCCATCTGGCGGGCCTGGTCGAAGACGGCGAGGTTCGCCTCGTAACTCCGCTGGGCCTCGCGGGCGTCGGCGATCTCGACCACGAGCTCGACGTTCGAGCCCGCGTAATGGCCGGTCGCGTCGGCGAGCGGGTGGCCGGGGGCGTAGACCGCGGGCAGCGGGCGCGGGTCGAGGCGCACGGGCGAGAGCCGCACCGCCCCCTCGCCCGCGGCGGCGGGGGCGAAATCCACAAGCTTGCGGCGGTAGCCCGGGGTGTCGGCGTTGGCGATGTTCTCGGCGACGTGGCGGAGGCGCTGGTCCTGGGCACGCATGCCGCCGGCGGCGACGGCGAGGGTCGCGAGGATGTCGGACATGGGCCCGCCCCTCAGCGCCCGAGGGCCGCGCGCAGTTGGCCGGTGGCGCTGCGCAGGATGGCAAGGGCGAGGTCGTGCTGGTGCCGCGCCTCGGCCGCCTTGACGAACTCGCGCTCGAGCGAGACCGAATTGCCGTTCGGCGCCGCCTCCCCGCGGTCGTCCCGGACCGCCATCAGGGCCGCGGGCGGGCCTGGCGGCCAGCGCGGCCCGGGGCCGGGGTCGGGCAGGCGCCGGTCGGGCGCGCCCGGGCGAACCGGCCCCGCCTCCTCGAGGACGGCGGCAAAGGCCGGCAGGTCCTGCGCCTTGTAGCCCGGGGTGTCGGCATGGGCGACGTTCCGGGCGATGACGGCATGGCGGTCGGCGGCGTGGCCGGCCATGGCGCCGGCGAGGCGCGCGATCAGCGGCAGGTCGAACATCGGGGCTTCTCCCTCGATCGGTCTACACCCGGGCTTAAGGGTGATTCCTTTAGAAACCGTGCAGCCCGGAGGGAGACGCCGATGCCCGAACCCGCCTTCGCCCCGCTCGCCGCCGCCATCGCCCGCGTCCGCGCCGTGCGCCATTTCGGCCGCATCGCCGCCGCCGGCGCGGCCACGGTCACGGTCGCGGGCCTGCCCGCCGTCACCGCCCTCGGCGACCGCGTGCGCATCGAGGCCCGGACCGGGGGGGCCCGGGCGGGCGAGGTCCTCGGGCTCGCCCCCGCGGGCGCGGCGGTCCTGCCCGAGGGGCCGGCCGAGGGGCTCGCGATCGGCGACCGCGTCGAGCATCTCGGCCCGGCCGCGATCGCCCCCGACGACGGCTGGATCGGCCGCATCGTCGACCCCGCCGGCGCCCCCCTCGACGGCCGGCCCCTGCACGCGGGCCGCGAGGCGCGGCCGCTGCGGGCGCCCGCCCCGCCCGCGACCGGCCGCCGCCGGCTCGGGCCGCGGCTCGCGACCGGCCTCGCCGTCTTCGACACCCTCCTGCCGATCGTCCGCGGCCAGCGCATCGGGCTCTTCGCCGGCTCGGGGGTGGGCAAGTCGATGCTGCTCGCCCGCCTCGCCCGCGGGCTCGCCGCCGATGTCGCGGTGATCGCGCTCGTGGGCGAGCGCGGGCGTGAACTGCGCGAGTTCGTCGAGGGCACGCTCGGCCCCGAGGGCCTCGCCCGCGCGGTGATCGTCACCGCCACCTCCGACGCCCCCCCGCTCGCCCGCCGCCGCGCCGCCTGGGCCGGCATGGCCGTCGCCGAGCACTTCCGCGACGGCGGCGCGCACGTCCTCTTCCTCTGCGATTCGGTCACCCGCTTCGCCGAGGCCCACCGAGAGATCGCGCTCGCCGCCGGCGAGGGGACGGGGCTCGGCGGCTGGCCGGCCTCGACGGCGCATCTGATCGGGGCCCTGGCCGAGCGCGCCGGCCCCGGGCCGGAGGGGGCGGGCGACATCACCGCCGTCTTCAGCGTGCTCGTCCCGGGGTCGGACATGGAGGAGCCGGTCGCCGACATCCTGCGCGGGGTCCTCGACGGCCATGTCGTGCTCGACCGCGCCATCGCCGAGCGCGGCCGCTTCCCCGCCGTAGACCTCCTGCGGTCGGTCTCGCGCAGCCTGCCCGCGGCCGCAACGGCCGAGGAGGGGGCGCTGATCGCCGAGGCCCGCCGGCTCCTCGGCGCCTGGGAGCGGGCCGAGATGATGGTCCGCGCCGGGCTCTACGCCCAGGGCTCCGACCCCCTCGTCGATGCCGCGATCCGCGTCTTTCCCCGCCTCGACGCCTTCCTCGCCGAGGCCGCGCCGGACGGCCCCGCGGCCGCCTTCCGCGGGCTTGCGGCCTGCCTTGCCTGACCCCCTCAGGGGGGGGCGGCGGCCCGCAGGAGGAGAAGGGCGTTCGCCGCCGGCCCCGGGGCGAGGGTGCCGGCCGCGGCCCCGGCGCGGACGAGGACGCGGCGCAGGAGCGCCTCCATGCGCGCGGGCTCGGCGAAGCCCGCGAGGCGGTCGTCGCCGAAGGCCGCCCGCGCCCGCCCGCGCAGGGTCGCGACCTGGGCATCGAGGTCCTGCCCGGCGAAGGCCGCAGGCAGGCCGAAGGCGGTCTCGAAGAGCTGGCGCAGGGGCGGGCTGCCGAGGACGCCGAGCCAGGCGGCGGTGTCGGAGAGCCCCCGCGCGGCGAGGGCGCCAAGCTCGCGCCGGCCGCCGAGGGCGAGCCGGAGGTCGGGGTCGCGCGCGCCGACGGCGGCCTCGAAGCGCCGTTCGGCTCGGGCGGCGAGGATCTTGTCGGCGAAATCGGAGAGCCGCGTGCGCGGGACGCTGTAGTCGCCGAAGCCGAAGGCCCGCGAGAACTCGGCATAGCGCTTGTCGGCGAGCCGGTTGGCGAGCGCCCCGGGGCTCAGCGTGCCGTCCTCGAGGACCTTGCGGATGAAGGCGCGGGCGTCGACGTCGGCCTCGAGCCCGAAGGCCTCGAGGGCGACCCTGAGGAGCCGGCGGTCGGCGACGAGGTCGGCCGCGGACGCGATCGTGCCGATGCGGGCGCGGAAATGATCGCCGTCGCGGGCGCTCGTCGGCGCGGCATCGAAGGCCGCCCGCTGGCGGGCCATAGTGCGCTCGAGAAACCGCCAGCCGGCGTAGCCGCCGACCGGCACCACCGGCTCGAATGCCCCCCCCGCCATCGGACTCAGCCCGTGGCGGCAAGGAGGCGGGCCTCGCGCGGCAGGAGCGTGCGCAGCGCCTTCAGCGCCTGGTAGTGCTCGCCGGCGAGGAGCGCCTCGGTCGCGAGCCCGAGAAGGCGGCGGCTGTCGTCGTCGCGGAGGGCCTGCGAGAGCTGCTCGATCCCGCGCAGGAGCTGGTGGCGGGCGTCGGCGGGCGTGACGTCGCCCGAGAGGACGAGCTGGAGGACGTAGCAGACCCGCCGCACCGGCGTCGTCACCTCCTCGGGGTGGATCGCGTCGCGCAGCCGCAGGATGTGGGCGTTGGGCGTCACGATGGCGATGCGCGACCGCCGCTCGCCGTTCTCGATCACGGCCCCGTTGATCAGCACCCGCTCGCCGGGGGCGAGCTTGAGGACGAGCCCGCTCATCCCGCCTCCTCCCCGCCGCGCTCGGCGCCCTGGCGCAGCCCGCGCATGACGGCGGTGTTGATGTCGATGAGGACGCCGGCCCGGGCCTCGCCCGCCAGCACCTTGCGGCTGTGGAGGGCAGTGAACTCGGCGAGGTAGAAGAGGCGCGCCCGGAGGGGCGCGGGGAGGACGTTGCCGGGGCTCGCGACGTCGTCCGCGAGCGTCGTCCACAGCACCCGGTTGTCGTGAAGGGCACGCGCGAGGGCGCCGAAGCCGTCGCGGCCGAGGGCCTCGGCAGCCTTGAGGCGGTGGGTGACGCGGGCAAAGAGCTCGTATTCGGTGCCGCGCGCGGTGCGGGTCGGCAGCGCCGGCGCGCCGTAGGCGGCACGCGCCTGGGACGTGGGGGTCAAGGGGGCCTCCCGGGGGTGGGGCGCGCGGCGGGGGCCCGCGGGCCCCCGCCGGCGGCGGCTCAGCGGAAGAGGGCGAGGATGTTCTGCGGCGCCTGGTTGGCGATCGACAGCGACTGGATGCCGAGCTGCTGCTGGACCTGGAGCGCCTGCAGCCGGGCCGAGGCCTCCTCCATGTCGGCATCGACGAGCGAGCCGATGCCGGCGCGGAGCGAATCGGTGAGCTTGCCCACGAAGTCGTTCTGGATCGAGATGCGCGTCTGCACCGAGCCGAAGGCCGAGGAGGCATCGACGGCGGTCTGGACCAGCGCCTCGATGTTGCCGAGCGCGGTCGCGGCCCCCGACTGGGTCGAGACGTCGATGGCGTCGAGGGCCCCGAGGCCGCCCGCGCCGGCGTTGGTGAACTGGCCGGTCACCGTGAGGTCGACGGCGCCGCCGTTGGTGAAGGTCAGGACCCCGGGGCTGGCGCTGTCGTAGTCGGTGACGAGCCCCTCGATGCCGAGCCCGTCAATCTTGTTCTTGAGCCCGACCGCGACGAGGTCGGCGACGGTGTTGTTGCCGCTCGCGACGTCGCTGTCGGTGACGGTGTAGGTCACCGACTTGCCGGCGACGGTGAGCGAGATGCGGTCGCCCGCCGCCCATGGCGTGCCGCCGTCCTGGATCGTGATCGCGTCGCTGCCGCCGCCGTTGTCGAGCGAGGTCGTGAAGGTGTCGCCCGCGGTCGAGACGACGGCGTTGCCGCCGCCGGCGGCGAAGACGTCGTTGGCAGCGTAGGCGCCGATCGAGAGGTCCTGGGCGACGACGGCGATCTGCGAGGTCGTGACGTTGCCCGAGGTGTCGCGGTCGAGCGAGGCGAGCACGTTGACCGTCGTCTGGCTGCCGTCGACGAGGTTCAGGCCGTTGAACTGGGCCGCGCCGACCACCGAGGCGATCTGGTCGCGGAGCGCCACCACGTCTTCCTGGATCTTGGCGCGGTCGACGTTCTCCTCTTGGGCGGCGACGATCTTGCCCTTCATCTCGGTCAGGAGGTCGGTGATCGTCTCGGCCGCCTGGCGGGCGACGGCGACGGTCGAATCGCCGAGCGACAGGCTGTCGGCGATGCCCTTGAAGCCCTTGACGTCGGATTCCATGACCTTGGAGATGGCCCAGATGGCGGCGTTGTCGCGGGCGGTGGCGACCGCCTTGCCGGTCGAGATCTCGTTCTGGGTCCGGTTCAGGGACTGGTTGATGCCCTTGATCGTCTGCAGCGCGACCATCGCGCTCGTGTTGGTCAGGATGCTGGACACACTCGCGTTCCTTTGCTGGCGGCGCTTTGCGCCTGGGTTCACCCGGCACCCCCGGGAGGGGCGCCGGCCGGAGCGGGCGTTCTGGCCGCTGCGGCGGGTCGCGGGGCCCTGTCCTCCGGCCCCCGCCCCGGCCGCGCCACCCCGGGGTTCCCGGGGATGCAGGGTGACCATGCCGCGCGAGGCTCTAAGAGAGTGCTAAGGGCCGGGGACGGGCTTCGCAGGATTTGAGGGATCGCCCCTCGGAGGATTGATGCGCAGCCCCCCGCCCTGGCCGTGGCGGACTGTGCAGGACGTGAGGGATCGCCCCTCAGGCCCGCCGCTCGAGCCGTCCCGCGGCGGTGGCGGCGAGCGGGCGGGCGCGGCCGCGGACGTCGTAGGTGGTGGTGCCGGCGACGGCGGCGGCGCGGGCGAGAAGGCGGGCGCGGGCGTCGCGGATGCCTTCCGCCGCGGCCGCAAGGAGGGTCGCGTTCTCGGCCGCGAGCCGGCGCAGGCGGGCGAGGCCCGCCGCCTCGGGCAGCGGCCGCGCGAGGCCCGCGAGGAGGGCCTCGGTCTCGGCCGCGGCCGGACCGGCGGCGGCGGCGAGGAGGGCGATTCTCCCGGCCCGAAGCGCGCGCCCCTCCTCCTCGAGGCGCAGGATCAGCCGCTCGAGGGCGGCGGCGGGGCGCGCCATCTCAGCCCTCCTCGCCGCGGGCGAGCGACCGGAAGAGCGCCTCGGCGAGCCCGATCCCGCCCCGGGCGGCGATCGCGCGGGCCTCGGCCTCGGCGAGGAAGGAGGCGAACGGGGCCTCGCCCATGCCGCCGCCGCCCGGGCCCTCGCGCGGCCGGCCGAGGCCCGCGGCCGCGAGCATCACGGCGAGGAAGCTCGCCTCGAGGTCGCGGGCGGCCGCCTCGAGGCGGGCGCGGCGGTCGGGGACCGCGGCCGCGGCGGGGCGAAGGGCGAGGGCGGGCGCGGGATCGGGCATGGCGAGGCTCGCGTGAGGGAGGGCGCCAGTCTGCCCCTCCGGCGGTAAAGATGCGGTAACCCCGCCCGGCCATAGTCGCCCAGTCCGGTCCCCGCGGGGCCGGATGCGGCAGAAGTCGGGGACGCCCATGGACGGCATGGCGGCAGAACGGGCGTTCGGGATCCTCCCCGGGGGTGCGGCGCCCCTCCCCCCGGCCGCGGCACCGGCGGCCGGGCCCTCGCCGCCCCTGGATTTCGCGGCCGTCTTCGCCGCCGGCGCGGCCGCCGCTGCGGGGGGCCCCGCATCCGGCCGGCCCGCCCCGGGACCGGCCGCCCTCACGCCGCCCGGCCGGGCCGGAGCGGCAGTCCTCGCCCCGGGTTCCGCCCCCCCGCCCGCCCCCGGCCGGTCCGGGCCGCCGGCCATGGCCCCGGACGCCGCCTCCCGGCCCTCCCCCGGCCCGGCAGCGCCGGCGGCCACCACCCCGGGCCCGCGGCCCGGGGGGATGCCGTCCCCCGCCGTCGCCCTCCTCGCCCCGGCCGTGCCG
Source organism: Paracoccaceae bacterium (assembly GCA_020846995.1). GTDB lineage: Bacteria > Pseudomonadota > Alphaproteobacteria > Rhodobacterales > Rhodobacteraceae > JAHDXW01. The sequence continues at coordinate 3 of JADLCV010000043.1, read as the reverse complement.
CGG
>JADLCV010000042.1 GCA_020846995.1 Paracoccaceae bacterium | reverse complement strand
TCCCCGAGGCCCGGCAGTTGCCGAGGATGCCCTCGGTGCCGGCCAGCCGCGCCGCCTCGCGGGCCAGTTCGGGCGGGAAGGCGGGGCGGGTGTCGGGGAAGGTCGTCCATTCCCAGGGCACGGGGACACCGGCGAGTTCCCAGTGGCCCGAGGGCGTGTCCTTGCCCCGCGAGACCTCGGTCGCGGCCCCCCAGAGGCCCTGCGGGGGGGCGCCGAGCCCCGGGGCATCCGCGCCCGCGGCGAGGCGGACGGCGGCGCCGAGCCCGAGCCCGTCGAGGACGGGAAGCCGGAGGGGCCCCCGCCGCGCCGCCCCGGCCTGCCCTTCGGCGCAGGCGCGGGCGATGTGGAGGAGGGTGTTGGCGCCCTCGTCGCCGAAGTCGGCGGCGTCGGGGGCCCCGCCGATGCCGACGCCGTCCATGACGATGACGAAGGCCCGCGCCATCAGCCGACCCGCGCGAGGACGAGGGGCGGGTCGTCGACCTCCTCGGGGCCGAGGGTGAAGGCCGCCCGCACCGCCCGCTCGACGGCATCCGCGGCCGCCTCGGAGGGGGCGTGGACGAGCGCGAGCGGGAGGTCGGGGGCCACCTCCTCGCCGATCCCGGCGATCTCGGAGAGGCCGACCGAGGGGTTGACGCGGTCGCCCTGGACCCGCCGCCCGCCGCCGAGATCGACGACCGCCATGCCGAGCGCGAAGCCGTCGATTGCGGTCACGAAGCCCCTCCGCTCGGCCCCGATCTCGCGCACCACGGGGGCCGCTGGCAGCCGGTCGGGCCAGCGCTCGACGAAGTCGGCCGGCCCGCCCTGGGCCGCGACCATGGCCCCGAAGACCTCGGCCGCCCGCCCCGAGCGCAGGACCGCCTCGAGCTTCTCCTCGCCCTCGGCGGCGTCGGCGGCGAGCCCGCCGAGGGCGAGGACCTCGCCGCCGAGGGCGACGGTGACGTCCCAGAGGGCGTGGTTGACCGAGGTCCCGGTCAGGGTCTCCATGACCTCGATGACCTCGAGGGCGTTGCCGGCGGCGGCGGCGAGGGGCTGGCTCATGTCGGTGATGAGGGCCCGCGTCATGCAGCCGGCGCCCTGGGCGGTGGCGACGAGGGCGCGGGCGAGCGCCTCGGCGTCGGCGACCGTGGTCATGAAGGCGCCCGAGCCGCACTTGACGTCGAGGACGAGGGCCTCGAGCCCGGCGGCGAGCTTCTTGGAGAGGATCGAGGCGGTGATGAGGTCGATCGATTCGACCGTCGAGGTGACGTCGCGGATGGCGTAGAGGCGGCGGTCGGCAGGGGCGAGGCGGTCGGAGGCGGCGACGATCGCGCAGCCGCCGGCGGCGACGATGCGGCGGAACTCGTCGGGGGGAAGTGCGGTGCGGTAGCCGGGGATGGCCTCGAGCTTGTCGAGGGTGCCGCCGGTGTGGCCGAGGCCGCGCCCCGAGACCATCGGCACGAAGGCGCCGCAGGCGGCAAGCGCGGGGGCGAGGAGGAGCGAGGTGCAGTCGCCGATGCCGCCCGTCGAGTGCTTGTCGAGGACCGGCCCCGGCAGGTCCCAGGCCAGGACCTCGCCCGAATCGCGCATCGCCCGCGTCAGCGCCACGCGCCCCCCCTCGCCCAGCCCGCGGCAGAGCACGGCCATGGCGAAGGCCGCCGCCTGGGCGTCGCTGACGGTGCCGTCGGCGAGGCCCCGGGCGAACCATTCCGCCTCCGCCTCGGCGAGCGGCTGGCGGTCGCGGACGTGGGCGATGATGCGGCGGGCGTCCATCGTCCTCAGCCCCCGAGGAAGCGGGCCGAGAAGCCCCCGGGGAGAAGGTCGCCGACGGTCGTCCGGCGGCGCGCGCCGGCGGTCGTCGCCAGGGTCACGGGGACGTCGGGGCCGGCGAATTCGGCCAGCTTCTGGCGGCAGCCGCCGCAGGGCGGGACCGGCTCGGCGGCGTCGGCGATGACCGCGACCTCGGCGATCGCCCGCTCGCCCGCCGCCACCATGGCCGCGATCGCCCCTGCCTCGGCGCAGGTGCCCTCGGGGAAGGCCGCGTTCTCGACGTTGCAGCCAAGGTGCACGCCCCCGCCCGCGCCGCGGATCGCGGCCCCGACGAGAAAGCCCGAATAGGGTGCATAGGCCCGCCTGCGCACCGTCTCGGCCGCGTCGATGAGCGTCATCGGTTCCCCCCCCCCGGCCGGCCGGCCGCCGCCGCCCCGCCGGGGCCCCCGCGCCGCGGCGCCAGAGTGGCGGCAGGCCGGGCCCGATGCAAGTTCCCCTTGATGGGGCGAGGGGCGCCGCGCTATGCCGCAGGACGCTCCGGAGATCGTTCAAGGCTAAGCGAAAGGCCCGCGGCATGAGCGACCAACGCCACGAGGGGACGCGCCAGGCGGCGCTCGACTACCACGAGTTCCCGCGGCCGGGCAAGCTCGAGGTCCGGGCGACGAAGCCCCTGGCCAACGGCCGCGACCTCGCCCGCGCCTACTCGCCCGGGGTCGCCGAGGCCTGCCTCGAGATCAGGGCCGATCCCGCCACCGCCACCCGCTTCACCGGCCGCGGCAACCTCGTCGCCGTGGTCTCGAACGGCACCGCCGTCCTCGGCCTCGGCGCCATCGGCCCGCTCGCCGCCAAGCCGGTGATGGAAGGCAAGGCCGTCCTCTTCAAGAAGTTCGCCAACATCGACTGCTTCGACATCGAGCTCGACGAGACCGACCCGGTGCGGCTGGCCGACATCGTCTGCGCCCTCGAGCCGACCTTCGGGGCGATCAACCTCGAGGACATCAAGGCCCCCGAGTGCTTTGCGGTCGAGGAGATCTGCCGCCGCCGGATGCGCATCCCCGTCTTCCACGACGACCAGCACGGCACCGCGATCGTCGTCGGGGCGGCCGCGACCAACGCCCTCAGGGTCGCCGGCAAGCGCTTCGAGGACATCCGCGTCGTCTCGACCGGCGGCGGGGCGGCGGGCATCGCCTGCCTCACCATGCTCGTCAAGCTCGGGGTGGCGCGCGAGAACATCTGGCTCTGCGACCTCCACGGCCTCGTGCACGCTGGCCGCGAGGTCGACATGTCGCCCCAGAAGGCGGCCTTCGCCCAGCCCGGCGGGCCGCAAACGCTGGCCGAGGTGATCGGCGGCGCCGACCTCTTCCTCGGTCTCTCGGGCCCCAACGTGCTGACGGCCGAGATGGTGGCGGCGATGGCCCCGCGCCCGATCGTCTTCGCCCTTGCCAACCCCACCCCCGAGATCATGCCCGAGGCCGTGCGGGCCGCCGCCCCCGACGCCATCGTTGCCACCGGCCGCTCGGACTATCCCAACCAGGTCAACAACGTCCTCTGCTTTCCCTTCATCGTCCGCGGGGCCCTCGACGTCGGCGCGACCGAGATCAACGACGCCATGCAGCTCGCCTGCATCGACGCCATCGCCGCCATCGCGCGGACGACGACGAGCGCCGAGGCCGCCGCCGCCTACCGCGGCGAGAGCCTGACCTTCGGCCCCGACTACCTGATCCCCAAGCCCTTCGACCCCCGCCTCATGGGGGTGGTGGCGACGGCGGTGGCGCGGGCGGCGATGGCGACCGGGGTCGCCTCGCGCCCGATCGCCGACCTCGCCCTCTACAAGGAGCGGCTCGACGGATCGGTCTTCCGCTCGGCCCTGCTCATGAAGCCCGTCTTCGAGACCGCGCGCGAGGCCAGCCGGCGGATCGTCTTTGCCGAGGGCGAGGACGAGCGCGTGCTGCGCGCCGCCAACGCCATCCTCGAGGAGACGAGCGTGGTGCCGATCCTGATCGGCCGGCCCGAGGTCGTGGCGATGCGGGCCGAGCGCGCCGGCCTGCCGATCCGGCCCGACCGCGACTTCGAGGTCGTCAACCCCGAGAGCGACCGCCGCTACCGCGCCTACTGGGAGACCTACCACCGGCTGATGGAGCGGCGCGGCGTCACCCCCGACCTCGCGCGCGCGGTGCTGCGCACCAACACGACCGCCATCGGGGCGGTGATGGTCCACCGCGGCGAGGCCGATTCGCTCATCTGCGGCACCTTCGGGCAGTTCCTGTGGCATCTGAACTATGTCAGCCAGGTGCTGGCGCGGGGCGGGCTGCGGCCGGTCGGGGCGCTCTCGCTCCTGATCCAGGAGGAGGGGCCGCTCTTGGTCGCCGACACCCAGGTGAACCCCGAGCCCGCCCCCGACCAGATCGCCGAGAGCGCGATCGGGGCCGCCCGCCACGCCCGCCGCTTCGGCCTGACCCCGCGCGTCGCCCTCTGCTCGCAGTCGCAGTTCGGCAACCTCGAGACCGCGAGCGCGCAGCGGATGCGGGCCGCGGTCGCCATCCTCGATGCCCGCGAGGTCGATTTCGCCTACGAGGGCGAGATGTCGATCGACCTCGCGCTCGACCCCGAGCTGCGCGCCCGCATCTTCCCCAACGCCCGCTACGCCGAGCCCGCGAACATCCTCGTCTTTGCCTCGACCGACACCGCGAGCGGGGTCCGCAACACCCTGCGGATGCGCGCCGGCGGGCTCGAGGTCGGGCCGATCCTGATGGGGATGGGCAACCGCGCCCACATCGTGACGCCGGCCATCACCCCGCGCGGGCTTCTCAACATGTCGGCGATCGCCGGCACCCCGGTCGCCCGCTACGGCTGAGGCGCCCCCCCGCGCCGGCGCTTTCCCCCGGCGGCCGCCTGCCCTAACCTCGGCCCCGCGGCGGCAGGCGGAGGGGGGCATGGAGCGGACGATCGGCGTCATCGGCGGCTCGGGGGTCTATGCGATCGAGGGGCTCGAGGGCGCCCGCTGGGTCGAGGTCGAGACCCCCTGGGGCCGGCCCTCGGACCACATCCTGACCGGCCGTATCGGCGGGGTCGCCATGGCCTTCCTGCCCCGCCACGGGCGCGGCCACGTCCACGCACCGTCCTCGGTGCCCTACCGCGCCAACATCGACGCCCTGAAACGGCTGGGGGTGACCGAGATCGTCTCGGTCTCGGCCTGCGGCAGCTTCCGCGAAGCCATGGCGCCGGGCGACTTCGTCATCGTCGACCAGTTCATCGACCGCACCTTCGCGCGGCCAAAATCCTTCTTCGGCGAGGGCTTCGTCGCCCATGTCTCGATGGCCCACCCGGTCTGCGCGGGCCTCGGGGCGGCCTGCGCGGCGGCGGCGCGGGCGGCGGGCGCCCGCGTCCACAGCGGCGGCACCTACCTTGCCATGGAGGGGCCGCAGTTCTCGACCGTGGCCGAATCGCGCCTCTACCGCGACGCCTGGGGCTGCGACGTCATCGGCATGACCAACATGCCCGAGGCCAAGCTCGCCCGCGAGGCCGAGATCTGCTATGCGACCGTGGCCATGGTGACGGACTACGACAGCTGGCACGAGGGCCACGGCACCGTCGACATCGCCGAGATCGTCCGCGTCCTCGGCGCCAACGCCGACCGTGCCCGCGCCCTCGTCCACGGCCTGCCGGCCCTCCTTGGCGCCGACCGGGCGCCCTGCCCGCAGGGCTGCGACCGCGCCCTCGACTTCGCCGTGCTGACGGCGCCCGACCGCCGCGACCCCGCCCTCGCCGCCCGGCTCGCGGCCGTCGCCGGCCGCATCCTCTGACGGCCGGCGGCACCCGGGGGGGAGGCGCGATTCCGCCTCCTTGGGCGGGGGTTTCGTGCTAGGGTCGGGCGATGGCGACCCCCGCCCCTCCCCGGGGGGCGCATCGCCACGGGCGGGCGTCCGCCCCGGCCCCTCCGGTGGCCGGGGGCGGGCCCGCAACCGGCCAACAGGAGAGTGAACGATGCCGAAACCCGACCTCCGCCCCCACTTCCGCCTCGACCGCCGCCGCTTCCTCCACGCCGGCACCGCCGCCGCGGGCCTCCTCCTCCTGCATCCCTTCTCGGCCCGCGCCGCGGCCGGGCAGGCCCATCTGCGCATCCTCTCGACGACCGACCTGCACGTCCACGTCCACGCCTACGACTACTACGCCGACCGCCCCAACAACACGATGGGGCTGGCGCGGACGGCCGCGATCATCGCCGCCATCCGGGCCGAGGCGACCAACACCCTCATGGTCGACAACGGCGACTACCTCCAGGGCAACCCGATGGGCGACTACATCGCCTACAGCCGCGGCATGGCCGAGGGCGACGTCCATCCGGTGATCGCGGCCATGAACACCGTGGGCTACGACGCCGGCACGCTCGGCAACCACGAGTTCAACTACGGCATGACCTTCCTCGAGCGCGTCAACGCCCGGGCCGAGTTCCCGATCGTCTGCGCGAACTTTGCCCGCAGCCTCGGGGCGAGCCCGCGGCAGGACGCGCTGTGGCTGCCGCCCTACGTCATCCTCGAGCGCGAGCTGACCGACGGCGCCGGGACCAGGCACCCGATCCGCATCGGCCTCATCGGCTTCGTGCCGCCGCAGATCATGCAGTGGGACCGGGCCCATCTCGAGGGAAGCTTTGCCGCCCGCGACATCCTCGAGGCGGCCCGGGCCTGGGTGCCCGAGGTCCGCGAGGCCGGTGCCGACCTCGTCGTCGCCCTCGCCCACACCGGCATCAGCGCCGTCCCCGAGGCGGCGATGCTCGAGAACGCGGCCCTCCACCTCGGCGGCGTCGAGGGCATCGACGCGATCGTCTCCGGCCACAGCCACCGGGTCTGGCCCTCGGCCGACTTCAAGGGCGAGGGGCTCGACGAGGCGAAGGGCACGCTCATGGGCAAGCCCGGCGTCATGGCGGGCTTCTGGGGCTCGCATATGGGCCTTCTCGACCTCATGCTCGAGAAGGACGGCGCCGGCTGGCGCCTGGCCGGCCACGAAAGCGCGGCCCGGCCGATCTACAAGCGCAACGAGGACCGCAGCATCACGCCGCTGGTCGAGGACGTCGCCGCCGTCATCGCGGCGACCGCGGCCGCCCATGCCGAGACCCTCGCCTATGTCCGGGCCGAGGTCGGCAGGACGGCGGCGCCCCTCCATTCCTACTTCGCGCTGGTGGCCGACGATCCCTCGGTGCAGATCGTGAGCCTGGCCCAGATCTGGTATGTGGCCGGGATGCTCAAGGGCACCCCCCACGAGGGGCTGCCGATCCTCTCCGCCGCCGCCCCCTTCAAGGCCGGCGGCCGCGGCGGGCCGGAGTATTACACCGACGTGCCGGCGGGGCCGGTCGCGATCAAGAACGTGGCCGACCTCTACCTCTACCCCAACACGCTCCAGGCGGTGCGCATCACCGGGGCGCAGGTGCGCGAGTGGCTCGAGCGCTCGGCCGGCATGTTCAACCAGATCGTGCCCGGCCAGCCCGACCAGATCCTCGTCAACCCCGAGTTCCCCTCTTTCAACTTCGACACCATCGACGGGGTCAGCTATCGCATCGACCTCTCGCAGCCGGCCCGCTACGACCTCGCCGGCAAGCTCGCCAACCCCGACGCCCACCGCATCGTCGATCTCGCCTGGAACGGGGCCCCGATCGACCCCGCGGCCGAGTTCGTCGTCGCCTCGAACAACTACCGCGCCTCGGGCGGCGGCAGCTTCCCCGGCGCCGACGGCTCGACCGTGATCCTCGTCGCCCCCGACACCAACCGCGACGTCATCGTGCGCTACATCGTCGAGAAGGGGACGATCGCGCCGGCGGCCGACGCCAACTGGTCCTTCGCCCCGGCGGGCGGGGCGACGGTCCTTTTCGACACCGGGCCCACGGCCGCGGCCTACCTTGACGACGTCCGCGGCCGCGGCGTCGCGATCGAGCCCGCGGGCGACGGCGAGGGCGGCTTCGCCCGCTTCCGCATCACCCTCTGAAGGGCCTTCCCGGCAAGGGGGCCCGCGGGGGGCGGCCGGGTGTTCGCGGCCGGCCGTGCCGCCCGCGAACCGGCGGGTGCGGCGGCCCCCCGCCGCGGGGCTTCCGCCCCCCCGGGGCCATTCCGGCCGCCCCCCTCCCGGGGGCGCGCCCAGGCCCCGGCCTTGGGCCCCGGGACGAGGCCGGGCGCGGGCCGTTCCCTCCGCCGCCGATCTGCCCTAGGGTCGGGGCCGCCGGACGGCCGCCCCGGCGGGCGGGCCGCGACCCCCGGGGGAGGGCGATGCAGAAGACGGTCCGCGACTACATCCGCACCATCGTCGATTTCCCGAAGGAGGGCATCCTCTTTCGCGACGTCACCACGCTCTTCGCCGATGCCCGCGGCTTCCGCATGGCCATCGACCAGCTCATCCACCCCTACGCGGGCATGCGGATCGACAAGGTCGCCGGGCTCGAGGCGCGCGGCTTCATCCTCGGCGGTGCCCTCGCCCACCAGCTCTCGACGGGCTTCGTGCCGATCCGCAAGAAGGGCAAGCTGCCCGGCCGCACCATCGCCCAGGACTATGCGCTCGAATACGGCGAGGCGGTGATGGAGGTGCACGACGACGCCCTCGAGCGGGGCCAGAAGGTGCTTCTCGTCGACGACCTCCTCGCCACCGGCGGCACCGCCGAGGCGGGCATCCGGCTCGTCTCCCGCCTCGGGGGCGAGATCGTCGGCTGCGCCTTCGTGATCGAACTGCCCGACCTCGGCGGCCGCCGCCGGCTCGAGGGGCTCGGCATGGCCGTGCACGCGCTCTGCGAGTTCAGCGGCCACTGAGGTCGCGCCCGTGAGGGGCGCCCGCACGCGCGCGCCGGCCGCGACCTCACCAGCCCGCGCGGAGGACGGCGCCCGGGTTCAGGATGCCGTGGGGGTCGAGGGCGGCCTTGATCGCCCGCATCGCCGCGACCTTGACGGGGTCGCCGTAGCGTTCGAGGTCGTCGACCTTGAGCCGGCCGATGCCGTGCTCGGCGCTGATGCTGCCGCCCATGGCATCGACGAGGTCGTGGATGGCGCGCTTGAGGGCCGCGCGCACGGATTCGGGGGCCTCGCCCGGGCCGTGACCGGGCAGGGGATAGACGTTGTAGTGGAGGTTGCCGTCGCCGAGATGGCCGAAGGGGGCGAGACGGAAGGGGCCGATGCGCCCGATCGCGGCCTCGGCCTCGGACAGGAAGGCCGGCAGCGCGCCGAGCGGCAGGGCGATGTCGTGGTTCGAGATTGCCCCGATCCGCCGCGCCGCCTCGGGGAGGCGTTCGCGCAGGTGCCAGAGTTCGGCCCGCTGGGCCTCCGAGCGGGCGATGACGCTTGCGCCCGCAAGCCCCGCCGCCGCGGCCTCGGCCCAGAGGTCGGCGAGGATGTTGCCGGCGTCGAGCCCGGCGGGCAGGCCGAGTTCGACGAGGACCGCCCAGTCGGGGACGGGATCGAGCGGCAGGCGGACCCCGGGCAGGGTCGCGGCGAGAAGGCCGAAGGCCGCGCCGGCGATGAGTTCGAAGGCCGAGACGCAGCCCGTCGCCCGCGCCTCGGCCCGCCCGAGAAGTTCGAGGGCCGCGGCCGGGCCCGCCACCGCGAGGAGCGCCGTCGCCTCGCTCGCAGGCGGGGCGACGAGGCGGAGGGCGGCGGCGGTGATGACGCCAAGGGTGCCCTCGGAGCCGATCAGGAGCTGGCGGAGGTCGTAGCCCGTGTTGTCCTTGCGCAGCCGCTTCAGGCCGCCGAGCACGCGGCCATCGGCCATGACCGCCTCGAGGCCGAGGCAGAGGTCGCGGGCGCTGCCCCAGCGCAGGACCCCGGTGCCGCCGGCGTTGGTGGCAAGGCAGCCGCCGATCCGGGCCGAACCCTCGGAGGCGAGCGACAGGGGAAAGCTCCGGCCGGCGGCGCGCGCGGCCTCGCGGGTTGCGGCGAGCGTCAGGCCGGCCTCGACGACGATCGCGTTCTCCTCGGGGTGGAGGGCGCGCACCGCCGCCATGCGCTCGAGCGACAGGATCACCGGCGCCGGCCCCTCTGGCACGACCTGCCCGCCGACGAGGCCCGTGCCGCCGCCGCGCGGCACGACCGCCACTCGCCGGCGGGCGCAGCGGGCGAGGATGGTCGCGACCTCGCCGGTGCAGCGCGGCAGCGCGAGAACGCCCCCCGCCCCCCGCCAGCGGCCGCGGGGCTCCTCGAGATGGCGGGGCTCGGGCGGGCGCAGGGTGCCGGCGGGCAGATGGGCCGCGAGTTCGGCGATGAAGAGATCGTCGGCGGGGTTCAGCACGGGGCACCTCCCTCCCGCCTCGGATCAAGCACGATCGCCGGGGGGCCGCAAGTCCGGGCGGCCGGGGGACGCGGGCGGGGGGCGCGGGCGGGGCGGGCGGGCCGCCCCGCCCGGGGTGGGGCGCAGGCCGGCCCCCGGGAGGTGCCGATCACGTGTGTTGCCGGCCCGACCGGCGGCGCTATCGTCGCCCGGGGGCCCGGCGCGCCCGGGGCCTGCCGCCGCCGCGGTAGCGCCGCCGCCGGCCGCCGGGCCGCCCCCGCGCCCGTGGCTCCGCGCTTGCACGCGGGCCGCGGTCGCGGGCAGAACGATGCCGGGGGCGCAGGCCGTCCCGCCTTGCGAGGGTGAGTGCCGATGCGCCTTCCGTGTCCCGCCGCCCTCGCCCTCGCCCTCGCGCTCCTCCCCCCGGGCGCCGGCGCGGCCCGGGCCGCGGACCGCATCGGCTATGCCGCGGTCGCCCTCGAGGCTGCGGCCGGGGCGGCGGCCGATGCGGCGGCTCCGGGCTGGTCGCATCTCGTCCTGCGCGTCACCGCGCTCACGCTCGACGGCGCCTGCGCGCCGGGGGCGACGGCGGCCTGCGAAAGCCGCCTGACCCTCGCCGCCGAGCTGCGGCCGGGGGGCGGCTATGCGCTCGCCTTCTGCCCGCCCGGGGACGCCTCCCTGGGGTGTCCGGCGCTGGCGCCGGCCGGACCGGGGCCGGACTTCGACCCCTCCCGGGCGGGCGGACCCGAGCGGATGATGCGCGCCTTCGTCGCCACCCAGGGGGGCGAGATCGCCCGCCTCGCGCTCGCCGACGCGGGGTTTGCCGGCCTCGCCCAGCCCGCCCGCCGCTACTGGGAGCCCTGGCGCGTCGAAGGGGCGCTGCGGCGGGCCTTCGCGGCCCTCATCGTCGAGCAGTTCGAGATCGACGCCCGCCTCGCCCCGCCGACGCTCGTGCGCGACCTGATCCAGCCCGGACTGGCGCGCCTCGGCCTCTATCAGGGCCGCATCGACGCCATCGCGGGGCAGGGGACGCAGGCCGCGATCCGCGCCTTCCAGACCGGGCGCGGCCGGCTCGCGACGGGCTATCTCGACGCCGTCGAGCGCGACCTCCTGGCGCGGGCGGCGGGGCTCGTCCCGGCTGCGCCCGCCCCCGAGGCGGCGGGCGCCCTCGCCCTCGCCGTCGCCGAGGCCGAGGCCGCGCTCCGGACCCGGGTGGCGGCGCTCGAGGCCGCGGTCGCGTCCCTGTCGGCGTCCCTCGCCGCCGCCGAGGCCGCGGCCGAGGCGGCCGCGTCGCCCCTGCGGGCCGAGATCCTGCGCCTCGAGGACGGCCTTGCCGCCGCCCGCGGCGCGAACGCGACCGAGGCCCATGCCCGGGCCCTGGCCGAGGCCGCGGCCGCGGGGGCGGAGGCGCGGATCGAGGATCTCGAGGCCGGGGCGGCGGAGGCGGCTACGGCGCTCGCCGGCGCCCTCGGCGAGCGCGACGCGGCGACGGCGCGGGCCGCGACGCTCGCCGCCGAGGGCGCGCGGCGCGAGGGGATCGAGGCCGCGCTCGCGCGCGCGACCGCCGCCGCCGCCGAGGCCCGGGCGACGGCCGAGGGGCTCGGGCAGGCGCTCGCGACGGCGCGGAGCGAGGCGGCGGCGGCCGCGGCCGGGCTCGAGGCGCGGCTCGCCGCCGAGACGGCGGCGCGGTCCCGGGAAGGGACGGAGGCGGCCGCGGCCGCCGCGCACGCCGCGGCCGCGGCCGATGCCCTGGCCGCGGACCTCGCGGCCGCGCGCGAGGCGCTCGCGCGGGCCGCGGGCGAAGCCGACATGCGCAGCCGCCGGCTCGCCGAGGTGCAGACGCTGCTCGCGGGCTTCCTTCAGGACTGCCGCGCCTCCCCCGCCTGCGCGGCCGACCTCCTGCTTTCGGCCGACTGAGGGGAAGGGGCCCGGACCCATGTCCTCGCTCGCGCTGACGACGCTTGCCACCCTCGCCGCCGCCTTCGTGGCGACGACGGCGACCGGGCCCCTCGGCGCGATCGACCTGCCGGCCGTCGATCTTGACCGCCTGGTGCCGCGGGCGCCCCCGGGCTTCGAGGCCCGCGTCGTCACCCCCGACGGCCGCGAGGAGCGCCGCGTCCGCAGCCGCGAGCCCCTCCGCGCCCCCCCCGAGGCCTTCCCGCCCGCCTTCCTCGCCGCCGTCCTCGCGGCGGAGGACCAGCGCTTTCCCGATCATCCCGGCATCGACCCGCTGGCGGCCCTCTCGGCGCTCCTCGATACCGCCGCCGGCGACATGCGCGGGGGCTCGACGATCACCCAGCAGATGGTCAAGAACCTCGCCGTCGGATCGGCCCCGACGCTCGGGCGCAAGCTCGCCGAGGCGGTTCTGGCGGTGCGGGCGCACGCCGCCTATGCCCCCCGCGACATCCTTGCCGCCTATCTCGCCTCGGCCTGGTTCGGCCGTGGCACGACCGGGGCGGCGGCAGCGGCGGCGGCCTGGTTCGACCGGCCCTGGAGCGAACTCACGCTGGCCGAGACGGCCTTCCTCGCCGGCCTTCTCAAGGGCGCGGGCCATCTCGACCCCGACCGCGCCCCCGACCTCGCGCGGGCGCGGCGCGACTACGTGCTCGACCGCCTCGCGGCCGACGGCCGCGCCGATCCGGCGGCGATCGCCGCCGCCCGCGCCAGCCCCCTCGCCGTCGCCCCGCCGCGACCCGAGACGCTCGACCCCTGGATCGCGCGCACCGTCGCGGCCGAACTGGCCGAACGCGCCCGCGCCGGGGACGGGCTGCCATTCGAGGTGCCGACGCTCGTCGCGACCATCGACCCCGTCTGGCAGGCGATCGCCTCCGAGGCGCTCGCCGCCCGCCTCAACGCGCTCGCCCCGCCGGGGCCGGCGGGCCGGGTGCCGCCCGAACTCCTCGCGGTCCTCGGCAGCGATCCCGCGCGCGCCCCGCCGGCGGCGCTCGAGGCCCTGCGCGAGGCCGCGGCGCGCGTCCTTCTCGCCTCGCCCGCGGCGCCGCGGGCGGTGCTCCTGCGCCGCCTTGCCCAGGGGGCGGCGTGGGAGGTGCTCCTCGACCGCGGCCTCGGCCTGCCGGTGCCGGCGACGCTGCCGGCCACGGACCTTCCCGCCGCCTACTGGCCGCTGCCGGGCGACATCCTCGCCGTGCGCGCGACCGGCGGGGTCGCGGGCCTGCGGGCGGTGCCGGCGCTCCAGGGGGCGGCGGTCGTCCTTGACCCGCGGACAGGGGCGATCCTCGCCGCGGTCGGCGGCCACGATGCCCAGGCCTCGGCCTTCAACCGCGCCCTCGCCCTCCGCCAGCCCGGCTCGTCGATCAAGGCCTTCCTCTATCTCGCGGCGCTGGCGGCGGGCGAGCCCTTCGATGCCGCGATCACCGACCAGCCGATCCGCTTCCCCGGCGCCGGCGGGGCAAGCTGGCAGCCGCAGAACTACGGCGGCGGCCACTACGGGCGGATGCCGCTCTATTCGGCGCTCGAGCGGAGCTCGAACATCGCCGCGGTCCGGCTCGCCGACCGCATCGGCATCGAGGCGATGGCGGCGATGGCCGAGGCGGCGGGGGTCTATCCCGCGGGCGGGATGACGCGCAACCTCGTCGCCGCACTCGGGGCCAGCGAGGTCACGCTCGTCGCCCTCACCGCGGGCTACGGTGCCCTCGTCACCGGCGGGCTCGCCCGCCCGCCCTCGGCCCTGCGCCCCGATCCGCGCCTGCCCGGCCCGCCCGCGCCCGTCCGCCGCATCGCCGACCCCGAGGCGGTCTGGGACGTGCTCGCGATGCTGCGCGGGGTGGTGGTGCGGGGGACGGCCGCGGGGGCCTTCGCCGGCCATCCGGTCGCCGTCGCGGGCAAGACCGGAACCTCGCAGGACCACCGCGATGCCTGGTTCGTGGGCATCGTGCCGGGGCTTGCGGTCGGGGTCTGGGTCGGCCGCGACGACTACCGGCCGATGGCGGCGGGCATGACCGGGGGGGTCGCGGCGGCGCCGGTCGTCGCCCGCATCCTCGCCGAGGCCCATGCCCGCGGCCTTGTCGGGCCCGAGGGGATGGCCGGGGCGCTGCCGCCCGGGGCCTGGCCGCCGCCGCTCCTTGCCCCCGGGCGACGGTCGCCCGCGCCGGCCTTCCCGCCCCTGCCGGCGGCGCCCGGCCCTGCCCTCGCCGCCGCCGGGGGGCCGGGGGGCGGGAACGGGATCGGCCTTGCCGGCCTGCCCGCGGCGGCGGCGGGCGGGCCGCTGCGGTGAAGGGCAGGCGGCCGCGGGCCGGGGCGGGCGGGCGCGGGCGGGGCCTTGCGCTCGCGGCCAGCAGCGCCCTCGCCCTCGCCCTTGCCGCGACGCCGGCCCCGACGGCGGCGGCCGCGGCGACCGACGACCTCGGGCCCGCGGCGCGGGCGGCGCTCGCCGCCGCCGGCTGGACGGCGGCCGAGGCGGCGGCGGGCGGCCTCGTCCTCGCCCGTGCGGGGCTCGAGATCCGGGCCCTCCGGGCGCGGGGCCGGCCGGGTGCTGCCGGCGGGGTCGGGCTGCGGCTCGAGCATGTCGAGGCCGGGGCGGCCGCCGGGGCGCCAGCCCGCGGCCGGCTCACGGCCCGGCGCCTCTATCTCGGCGATGTCGCGGCCCTCGATCTCGCGCGCGCCGCCGATCCCGCCCGGCCCTGCGGGGGGGCGCCGCCGCAGCCGGTCTCGGCGAGCTTCTGGGACCTCGACCTTGAGGCCGACAGCGATGCCCTGCCCGCCGCCCTCGCCGGCCCCGAGCGCCTGACCGCCGCCCGCCTGACCGTGACCCTGCAGGCCGAGCCCTGGCGCGGGGGCTGCCGCTACGACCTTCTCGCCGACCTCGAGGAGGTGCGGCTCGCCGCCGTCGGCGGGTCCGAGGCGCGGATCGGCCGCCTCGTGCTGCGCCTCTCGGGGGCGCCGGGGGCGCTCGCGCCGGTGACGGTGGCGCTGACGGCGGACGAGCTTGACCTACGCCTGCCGGGCGGCGCCCCGCTGGCGCGGGCGGGGCGGCTGACCCTCGCCTTCGCGGGCGACGGCGCGGCGACCGGCGCCCTCGCCGCGACCGACCCCTGGGGGGCCCTCGGGCGCGCCCGCCTGCGGGGAGAGGCCGCGGCCGCGGGCCTCGCGACGGCGGCCGCGCCCTGGCTCGATGCGGCGCCGCCCGGGCCGGCCGCGGGCGCGGACGCCATCCACCCCGTCGCCGGCGACCTCCGCCTCGCGCTCGAGCTTGCCGGCGGCCGGCTTGCGGTCGCGGTCGCGGCCGACCTCGGCGGGCTCGCCAGGGTCGACGCCGCCCTCGAGGCGACGCTCGGGGGGCCCGGCGCGGCGGCGCCGGCGGGGCTCGCGCTCCCCCCGGCGCTCGCTGGCGCGGCGCTGCGGGCGGCCCGCCTCGCCTGGGCCGACCGCGGGCTCGACGGGCTGGTGACGGCGCGGAGCGGGCGGGGCCTCGCCGCCCATCTCGCGGCGGCCGAGACCGCGGCCCTCGCCCGCGCCCCGGCCGCGGCGCGGCCGCTTCTTGCGCGGCTTACGGCGCCGGCCGTGGCCTTCCTCGCCGGCGGCGTCGCCGGGCCCGTCGAGGCCCGCCTCGCCCCCGCGCGGCCGGTGACGCTGCCGGCCCTCCTGCGCACGCTCCTCCTCGCCCCGGGCGGGCTCGCCCGCCGTTTCGGGCTGGCGGCCGCGCCATAAGGCCGCAGCCCGCGCCCCCAGGGGCCCGCAGCCCCCGCAAGCGGGCGCGTGCGATCACGGACGCGCGAGGGGGGCCGTCCGGGCCCCCGCCATTCCGCTTGCAAATCCCCGTCCGTCCTCCGATCTTCCGGCCCGGGCAGGACTCCCCGGGGACGGCCGCGCGAGGCAGGCGGGCCGGATCGCCGGGCGGCCGGAGAACCGGAACGAAAGACCGGAGGGCGGCGTTGCGAACCACCGACATCAGCGATCCCGACCATTTCCTGAAGGTCGTCGACTGCCAGTGGGCATGTCCGGCCTTCACCCCGGTTCCCGAGTACATCCGCCTGATCGCGCACGGCCGCCACGCCGACGCCTACATGATCAACTGGCGCTCGAACGTCTTCCCCGGCATCCTCGGGCGCACCTGCGACCGGCCCTGCGAGCCCGCCTGCCGGCGCGCCCGCGTCGAGGACGAGAACCTGACTGGCGGGCGGACCGAGCCGGTGGCGATCTGCCGGCTGAAGCGCGTGGCCGCCGACAACAAGGACGACGTCGGCGACCGGCTGCCGCGGGCGCCGGCGGCGAACGGCCGCCGCGTCGCCTGCGTCGGCGCCGGGCCGGCCTCGCTCACCGTCGCCCGCGACCTTGCCGTGGCCGGCTACGCCGTCACCCTCCTTGACCCCGACCCCCGCGGCGGGGGGCTGATCCGCACCCAGATCCCGCGCTTCCGCCTGCCCGAGGAGGTGATCGACGAGGAGGTCGCCTATATCACCGGGATCGGCAACATCACGATCGAGAACCGCCGCGTCGCCAGCCTGGCCGGGCTCATCGCCGAGGGCTGGGACGCGATCTTCGTCGGCAGCGGCGCGCCCAAGGGCCGCGACCTCGACATTCCCGGCCGCAAGGCCGGGGGCGCGAACATCCACGTCGGCATCGACTGGCTGGCCTCGGTCTCCTTCGGCCATGTCGGGCGCATCGGCCGGCGGGTGATCGTGCTCGGCGGCGGCAACACGGCCATGGACTGCTGCCGCACCGCCCGCCGCCTCGGCGGGACGGACGTCCGCGTCGTCGTCCGCTCGGGCTTCGAGGAGATGAAGGCCTCGCCCTGGGAGAAGGAGGACGCGATCGCCGAGGGCATTCCGATCCTCAACTGGCACGAGCCGAAATCCTTCGTCGTCGAGGACGGCCGCCTGACCGGCATGACCTTCCGCATCGTCCGCGCCGAGACCGACGCCGCCGGCCGCCGCCGCCTCGTCGCGACGGGAGAGCCCGACGCCTTCATCGCCTGCGACGACGTCCTCGTCGCCGTCGGCCAGGAGAACGCCTTCGGCTGGATCGAGCGCAACATCGGCCTGCTCTTCGACCCCCGCGACATGCCGCGGGTCGATCCGGCGACGATGCAGTCCTCGCTCGCCAGCGTCTTCTTCGGCGGCGACGCCGCCTTCGGGCCGAAGAACATCATCTGGGCGGTGGCCCACGGCCACGCCGCCGCGATCTCGATCGACCGTTACCTGAGCGGCGAGGACATCACCGTCCGCCCCGCCCCCGGGGTGACCGTCGTCAGCCAGAAGATGGGCATCCACGAGTGGAGCTATGACAACGACGTCTCGCTCGAGACGCGCCAGCGGGTGCCGCACCTCATGCTCGAGCGGGCGCTCGCCGACGTCGGCGCCGAGGTCGAGCTCGGCTTCGACGCCCGCCTCGCCTGGCGCGAGGCCCAGCGCTGCCTCAACTGCGACATCCAGACCGTCTTCACCCCGCCGCTCTGCATCGAGTGCGACGCCTGCGTCGACATCTGCCCGATGGACTGCATCACCTTCACCGCGAACGGCGAGGAGGCCGACCTCCGCCGGCGGCTGAAGGCGCCGGCGCTGAACCTCGAGCAGGCGCTCTACGTCGCCGACGGCCTCGACACCGGCCGCGTCATGGTCAAGGACGAGGACGTCTGCCTGCACTGCGGGCTTTGTGCCGAACGCTGTCCGACCGGGGCGTGGGACATGCGCAAGTATTTCATCGAGGTCGCGCAGGCAGGCAAGCCATGACGCAGAAACTGAATGCGATCAACGACTTCGTTGTCAAGTTTGCGAATGTCAACGGGTCCGGATCGGCCAGCGCGAACGAGCTTTTCGCGCGCGCGATCCTGCGCATGGGGGTGCCCGTCAGCCCCCGCAACATCTTCCCCTCGAACATCCAGGGCCTGCCCACCTGGTACGAGGTGCGGGTGTCGGGGGCGGGCCATCTCGGCCGCCGCGGCGGCGTCGACATGGTCGTGGCCATGAACCCCGAGACCTGGAAGCAGGATCTGGCCGAGCTGACGCCCGGCGGCTACCTCCTCCACGACAGCACCCGGCCCCTGCCCGAGAGCGCCTTCCGCAAGGATGTCACGACGATCGGCGTGCCCCTGACGGCGATCTGCAACGCCACCTATTCCGACCCCCGCCAGCGCCAGCTCTTCAAGAACATCCTCTACGTTGGCGCCCTGGCCCAGCTCATGGGCATCGAGCCGGCGGTGATCGAGACCCTCTTCGCCCGCCAGTACAAGGGCAAGGAGCCGCTCATCGCCTCGAACGTGAAGGCGATGCGGCTGGGCCGCGACTGGGTGCGCGACAACCTTCCCGCCGACATCTGCGGCCTGCGCATCGCCCGCGCCGATGCCGTCGGCGACATGATCTTTGCCGAGGGCAACGCGGCGGCGGCGCTCGGGGCGGTGTGGGGCGGGGCGACGGTCTGCGCCTGGTATCCGATCACGCCCTCGTCGTCGGTGGCCGAGGCCTTCGAGGGCTACTGCAAGCGCTACCGCACCGATGCCGCGACCGGCAAGGCGCGCTACGCGATCGTCCAGGCCGAGGACGAGCTCGCCTCGATCGGCATGGTCATCGGCGCCGGCTGGAACGGGGCGCGGGCCTTCACCGCCACCTCGGGGCCCGGGATCAGCCTCATGACCGAGTTCATCGGCCTCGCCTACTTCGCCGAGATCCCCTCGGTGATCGTCAACGTCCAGCGCGGCGGCCCCTCGACGGGGATGCCGACGCGGACCCAGCAGTCCGACCTCCTCTCCTGCGCCTACGCCTCGAACGGCGACACCAAGCACGTCCTCCTCTTTCCCGAGGACCCGCGCGAGTGCTTCGACTTCACCGCCGCCGCCCTCGACCTCGCCGAAAGGCTGCAGACGCCGGTGTTCGTGATGTCGGACCTCGACATCGGCATGAACCGCCGCCTGTGCCGGCCCTTCGCCTGGGAGGACGGGCGCCGCTACGACCGCGGCAAGGTGATGACGGCCGAGGAACTCGAGGTCGGCAAGACCTTCGGGCGCTACCTCGACGTCGACGGCGACGGCATTCCCTGGCGGACGCTGCCCGGCACGCACCCCTCGCGCGGGGCCTTCTTCACCCGCGGCACGACCAAGAACGCCTTCGCGCGCTATTCCGAGGAGGGCGCGGACTACGTCGCCAACATGGAACGCCTGCAGAAGAAGTTCGCCACCGCCCGGGCGCTGGTGCCGCCGCCCGAGCTTTCCCCGGCCGGGCGGCCGACGGCCTGGGGGGCGATCTCCTACGGCTCGACCGCCCCGGCCATGGCCGAGGCCCTCGCGACCCTGGTCGCCGACGGCCACCCGCTCGATGCCCTGCGGCTCCGCGCCTTTCCCTTCCCCGACAGCGTCCGCGACTTCATCCTCGCCCACGACAAGGTGTTCGTGGTCGAGCAGAATCGCGACGGGCAGATGCGCAGCCTGCTCGTCAACGAGCTCGACGTCGATCCCGCTCGGCTGATCGCGGTCCTGCACTACGACGGCACGCCGATCACCGCCCGCTTCATCATCGCCGCGATCCGCGACCGGCTGGCCGCAGGCGTCGTCACCCCCCTCGAGAGGGCCGTGTCGTGACCCACATCGCCAAGCCCAGGCTCCACCATCCCTCGCTCACGCGCAACGCCGTCGGCTTCACCCGCCGCGACTACGAGGGGCCGGTGTCGACGCTCTGCGCCGGTTGCGGGCACGATTCGATCTCGGCGGCGATCGTCCAGGCCTGCTTCGAGCAGGACATCGAGCCCCACCGCGTGGCCAAGCTCTCGGGCATTGGCTGCTCGTCGAAGACGCCCACCTACTTCCTCGGCGCGAGCCACGGCTTCAACACCGTCCACGGCCGCATGCCCTCGGTCCTGACCGGGGCCGCGCTCGCCAACCGCGAGCTCATCTACCTCGGGGTGTCGGGCGACGGCGACAGCGCCTCGATCGGGCTCGGCCAGTTCGCCCACATCATGCGCCGCGGCGTCAACATGACCTACATCGTCATGAACAACGGCGTCTACGGGCTGACCAAGGGGCAGTTCTCGGCCACCGCCGACCGTGGCTCGGTGGCCAAGCGCGGGGCCGTCAACGTCGAATCGGGCATCGACCTCGCCTCGCTCGCGATCCTCATGGGGGCAAGCTTCGTCGCCCGCTCGTTCTCGGGCGACAAGGCCCAGCTCGTGCCCCTGATCAAGGCCGCGATCAGCCATCCCGGGCCGGCCATCCTCGATGTCGTCTCGCCCTGCGTCGCCTTCAACAACCACAAGGGCTCGACGCGCAGCTACGACCATGTGCGCGAGCACAACGCGGCCCTGAACCGCCTTGACGTCTTCAGCCCGGCCGAGCCCGTGAGCGTCGACTACGCGCCCGGCACCGAGGTCCGGATCGAGCAGCCAAACGGGACCGTCCTCCTCCTCCACAAGCTCGCCGAGGACTACGACCCCTCCGACAAGGCCGGGGCGCTCGCCCATATCCAGGCCCGCGAGACGGCCGGGATGGTGACGACGGGGCTTCTCTACCTCGACCCCGGCCGGCGCGACCTCCACGGCCGGCTGAACACCGTCGCGGCGCCGCTCGCCCGCCTCGACGAGACGGCCCTCTGCCCCGGCGCCGCCGCCCTCGCCGCGATCAACGACGCCCTCCGCTGAGCTGCCGGCCCGCGGCCCGCCGCGGGCCGGCGGCCGGCGCACCGCGAGGGCCGGGGCCCGGGGTCGGTTTCGGCCCGGCGGGCCCGCGCGGTCACCCCGGGCAGGTCCGGCCATTCGGGCCGGGGCCGCGCGGCCGGCGGCGCCCGAGGCGCGGATGCGTTCCCGAAGCGCCCCCTCAAGGCAGGCGGGCGAGGAGGCCGCCGGGCTGGCGGGCGATGGCCCCGTCGAGTTCGAGGTCGAGGAGGGCGTGGGCGACCGCCGCCGGCGGCAGGGCAAGGTCGCGCAGAAGCGCGTCCTCGGCGAGGGGGGCCGCCCCGAGCCGCTCGAGGATCAGCCGGTGGAGGTCGCGCGCCACCGCCAGCGCCGCCGCCGCCGCCGGCCGGGGCGGGGCGGGATGCGGCCGGGAGGACGGCCCCGCCGGCGCCGCGGGCGGGGCGCTCGCCGCCGCCGCCACCGGCCGGGGCGGGGCGGGATGCGGCCGGGAGGACGGCCCCGCCGGCGCGGCGGGCGCGGGCGGCGGCGGGGCGGCGGCGACTGCGGCCGGCAGAGCCCGGTCCCCCAGCGGCGCGGCCGCTCCGGCCGACGGCCCCGGGCCGAGGGCGGCCGCGGGCGGGGCGGGATGACCCTCGGGGGACGGCTCGTGCAGGGCGCGCGGCGGGGGGGCGCCGGCGGCCGTCGGCCGGGGCGGGGCGGGGGGGGCGCGACCGGCGGGCGGAGGCGCGGGCGGGGTGGCGGTCGTGCGCCAACGGGCCGCGGCCTCGGCGGCGTGGGCCGCCGCCGCCGGGGCGAGGGCGGCCGCGGCATCCTCGGCGTCGCGGACGAGGACGGCGCCCTCGCGCAGGAGGGCGTTGGTGCCGGCGGCGCGGGGGTCGAGGGGGTGGCCGGGGACGGCCATCACGACCCGCGCCTGGTCGAGGGCGGCGCGGGCGGTGATGAGGCTGCCCGACCGCTCGGCCGCCTCGACGACGATGACGCCGAGCGCGAGCCCGGCGACGATGCGGTTGCGGGTGGGGAAATGGCGCGCCTGGGGGGAAAGCCCGGGGGGATGCTCGGAGACGACCGCCCCGCGGGCCGCGATCGCGGCCGCGAGGGCGGCGTTCTCGGCCGGGTAGACGATGTCGATGCCGCCGGCGACGACGGCGACGGTGCCGGTCGCGAGCGAGGCCGCATGGGCCGCGCCGTCGACGCCGCGGGCGAGGCCCGAGACGACGGCGAAGCCCGCCGCCCCGAGCCCCTCGGCGAGCCGGCGGGCCATGCGCAGGCCGAGCGAGGAGGCGTTGCGCATGCCGACGAGCGCCACCATCGGCCGGGCGAGAAGCGCGGGGTCGCCGACGACCCAGAGGAGCGGCGGGGCATCGGGAAGATCGGCGAGCGGGGCGGGGTAGTCGGGGGCGCCGAAGCAGAGCGGCCGGGCGCCGAGCGCGCGGGCGGCGGCGATCTCCCCGGCCGCCACCTCGGGCGGGCAGGGGGCATAGTCGGCCTCGCCCGCGGCGCGGGCGACGGCAGGGAGGGCCGCGAGCGCCGCCGCGGGCGTGCCGTGGGCGTCGATCAGCCGGTGGAAGGTCGCCGGGCCGACCCGGCGGGAGCGGATGAGACGGACGAGGGCAAGCCTTTCCTCTTCCGTGGTGGGTGGGGTGAAGGGTGTGGGGGAAGAAGACATCTTCGCGCCGCCCCGGTCCGCCTCATCCGATTCGGACTCTGCCCGCTCAGGGTTAACGGGCGGTGAACGACGATTCCCCCTTGTCCGCGGGCTCTCCCGGGGCGGCGGGCAGGCGGCAGCGGGGCCCTCGGGGGGGGGCTGCGGCGCAGCGGGGCCCCCTCAGGCGGCGCTGCCGCCGACCGTCAGCCCCTCGATCAGGAGTGTGGGCTGGCCGACCCCGACCGGCACCCACTGCCCGGCCTTGCCGCAATTGCCCATGCCGGGGTCGAGCGCGAGGTCGCTGCCGATGGCGCGGATGCGCCGGAGCGCGGTCGGCCCGTCGCCGATCAGCGTCGCCCCCTTCACCGGCGCCTCGATGCGGCCGCGGCGGACGCGGTAGGCCTCGGTGCAGGCGAAGACGAACTTGCCGTTGGTGATGTCGACCTGGCCGCCGCCGAAGCCCGTGGCAAAGATCCCGTCGGCGACGTCGGCGACGATCGCGGCGGGGTCGGCGGTGCCCGCGAGCATGAGCGTGTTCGTCATCCGCGGCATCGGGATGTGGGCGAAGCTTTCGCGGCGGCCGTTGCCCGTCGGGTGCTGGCCCATCAGACGGGCGTTCTGGCGGTCCTGCATGTAGCCGACGAGGATGCCGTCCTCGATCAGGACGGTGCGGGCGGAGGGCGTGCCCTCGTCGTCGATGGTGAGCGAGCCGCGGCGGCCCGCAAGCGTGCCGTCGTCGACGACCGTCACCCCCGGGGCGGCGACGCGGCTGCCGATGCGGCCGGCGAAGGCCGACGAGGTCTTGCGGTTGAAGTCGCCCTCGAGCCCGTGGCCGACCGCCTCGTGGAGGAGGATGCCGGGCCAGCCGGGGCCGAGGGCGACCTCCATCACCCCGGCCGGGGCGGGCACCGCGTCGAGGTTGACGAGGGCGATGCGGAGGGCCTCGCGCACCACCCACTGCCAGTGGGCGGGGTCCATGAGGCGGTCGGCCGCGGCCCGCCCGCCGCCGCCGGCACTGCCGCTCTCGCGCCGGCCGGCGCGCTCGGCGATGATCGTGACCGTCAGCCGCGAGAGCGGCCGGACATCGGCAAGGCGCAGCCCCTCGGGGCGCAGGATCTCGATCTCCTGGAGCGAGGCGGCGAGCGCCACCGAGACCTGGACGACCCGGGGGTCGAGGTCGCGGGCGAAGGCGTCGATCGCCCGGAGGGTGGCGATGCGGGCGGCGAAGGTGGTCCCCTCGAGGGGGTCGGTCGCGGGATAGAGGCGGCGGTTGGTGGGCCGGGGGGGCGCGGCCATGACCCCGCCGCCGGTGCCGACGGCGAGCCGCGCCGTCGCCGATGCGCGCGCGATCGCGGCGAGGCTCAACTCGTTGGCGTGGGCATGGCCCGCGACCTCGCCGCGGACCGCCCGCAGGCCGAAGCCCTCGGCCGCCCCGAAGCTTGCCTGGCGGATGCGGCCGTCGTCGAGGAGGAGCGATTCCGTCCGTCGCCGCTCGAGGAAGAGCTCGCCGTCGTCGGCCCCGGCGAGGGCCTCGCGCAGGAGGGCAAGCGCCCGGGCCTCGTCGAGGTGGGAGACGAAGGGGCGGAAGGGGTCGGCGGGCGGCGGGACATCGGGCATCGCGGGACCTTGGCGGGGAAAGGGGCAGGGAAAAGACGGCCCGGGCCCGGCTGCCGCCACGCCGGCGCTTGCCGGCCCGGGTCAGATATGTATCTTCGATGCCGAAAGCAACGATGGCCCGGCGGGCGCGCCCGCTGCGAGTCGGCGTGAAGCCGCGCCGTGACGGGGACAACTGGACGGGAATCGGACATGCGATTGGCGAAGACACGGGCGGCCGCGGCCGCACTCGCGGGCCTTGCGGCCGCGGCGGCGCGGGCGCAGGAGGCGGGGCTGCCGGCGCTCGAGACCGTCGGCCGGCCGGTCGACGGGGCGATGGGGTTGCAGCCGGCGGCGACCGGGCTTGCCGCCGACTTCCACTTCCTCGACAACTTCGTCCTCGTCATCATCACCGTCATCGTCGCGCTGGTGGTGGCGCTCCTTGCCATCGTCATCCTGCGCTACAACCGGCGCGCCAACCCGGTGCCGGCGCGCTTCTCGCACAACGCGCCCCTCGAGGTCACCTGGACGGTGGTGCCGATCCTCATCCTCGTCGTCATCGGCTCCTTCTCGCTCCCGGTCCTCTTCCGCCAGCAGGAGATCCCCAAGGCCGACATCACCATCAAGGTGACCGGCATGCAGTGGTTCTGGAACTACGAATACGTCGATCACGGCTTCGAGTTCGCGAGCTTCCTCTTGCCGCGCGAGGATCTCGAGGCCCATGGCTACGCCCCCACCGACTACCTTCTCGCCGCCGATGCCGCGGTGGTGGTGCCGGTCGGCAAGACCATCGTCATGCAGCTGACGGCGGCCGACGTCATCCACGCCTGGGCGGTGCCGGCCTTCGGCGTCAAGCAGGATGCGGTGCCGGGGCGGCTGGCGCAGCTCTGGTTCGCGGCCGACCGCGAGGGCGTCTACTTCGGCCAGTGCTCGGAACTCTGCGGCAAGGATCACAGCTACATGCCGATCACCGTCAAGGTGGTGAGCGAGGCCGCCTATGCGGCCTGGCTCGAGCAGGCGGTGGCCGCATACGGCGGCAGGCCGGGCGCCACGCGCCTCGCCCGGGCCGACTGAGGCCGCGGACGGTGCGGCGGGGAGCGGAGGGGGGCCGGGCCGCGGCCCTGCGGTCGCGGGGAAGGGCGGGCCGGCCATGAGCGAGGCGGGGACGAGCGAGATCGCGCCGGCACCGGCGGCCGAGCCGGGCCTTGGCGACTACGTCCTGCTCCTCAAGCCGCGGGTGATGTCGCTCGTCGTCTTCACCGCCGCCGTCGGGCTTTTCGTCGCCCCGGGCCACCTCCACCCCCTCGAGGCCGTCGCCGCCATCCTCTTCATCGCCCTCGGCGCCGGGGCCGCCGGGGCGCTCAACATGTGGTGGGACGCCGACATCGACGCGCTGATGCGGCGGACGCGCCTGCGGCCGGTGCCCGCCGGCCGCGTCGCCCCGGGCGAGGCGCTGGCGGTCGGGCTCGGGCTCGCCGGGCTCGCGGTGATGATGCTGGGGCTGGCCGCCAACTGGGTCGCGGCCGGGCTTCTCGCCTTCACGATCTTCTTCTACGCCGTCGTCTACACCATGTGGCTGAAGCGGTCGACGCCGCAGAACATCGTCATCGGCGGCGCCGCCGGGGCCTTTCCGCCCGTGATCGGCTGGGCCGCGGCGACGGGGACGATGCCGCTCGAGGCGTGGGCGATGTTCGCGCTCGTCTTCCTCTGGACGCCGCCGCAGTGCTGGGCGCTCGCGCTCTTCACCCGCTCCGACTACGCCGACGCCCGGGTGCCGATGCTGACCGTCACCCACGGCCGGCGGGCGGCGCGGGCGCACGTGCTGGCCTACACGATCGTCCTCGCCCTGGTCTCGCTCGCGATCGCGGCGCTCCCGATCGGGGGGCCGGTCTATCTCGCGGCGGCGCTGATCCTGAACGCCCGCTTCCTGCGCGGGGCCTGGCGCGTCTGGAGGCGCGACGAGGCGGCCGCCGAGGCCGACCGCCACGCCGCCGAGCGGGGCTTCTTCAGGCTCTCGCTCCTCTATCTCTTCCTGCACTTCGGGGCGATCCTCGCCCAGCGCCTGGCCGGGCCGCTCGTCGCGGGGAGCTGGGGATGACGGTCCGCGCCACCCACGAGCTCCACCGCCGCAGGCTCGGGCGCAACGCCGGCATCGGGCTTGCGCTCGCGCTTTTCGCCCTCCTCGTCTTCGGGCTGACGATCGTCAAGCTGGCCCGCGGCGGCATGATCGAGGGCTTCGACCACAGCCTCCGGCCGGGGCTGGCGGAACGGGCGGAGCCCGGCGGATGACGCCCGCGGGCGCCAACCGCCGCACCGCCGCGGCCCTTGCCGCCGTCATCGCCGTCATGGCGGCGATGGCCTGGGCGGCGGTGCCGCTCTACGACCTCTTCTGCCGGGTCACGGGCTACGGCGGCACCACCCAGAGGGCCGCGGCGGCCCCCGGCGCGGTGCTCGGGCGCGAGGTGACGATCCGCTTCGACGCCTCGCGGGACCGCGACATGCCCTGGGGCTTCCGGCCCGTGCAGCGCGAGATGCGGCTGCGCGTCGGCGAGACGGGGCTGGCCTTCTACGAGGCCTGGAACCCCACCGACACGACCCTTGCCGGCACCGCGAGCTACAACGTCACCCCCTATGCCGCCGGCCGCTTCTTCACCAAGATCGACTGCTTCTGCTTCCGGATGCAGGTGCTGGCCCCGGGCGAGCGGGTCGAGATGCCGGTCACCTTCTTCGTCGATCCGGCGCTGGTCGAGGATGCCGAGGGGCGCCTTGTCCACACCATCACGCTGTCCTACAGCTTCCATCTGGCCGAACTGCCCGCCGATGCGGCGGCCGGCCCCACCAACTGAGCCGAGCCCGACCACGGGCGAGCCGAGGGACCCATGGCGCACGCGAAGACCCACGACTACCACATCCTCAACCCCTCGCTGTGGCCGTTCCTGGGGGCGGTCGGCGGCTTCGTCATGCTGTTCGGGGCAGTGCTCTGGATGCACGGCATCGGCCCCTGGATGTTCCTGATCGGGGCGGCGGGGGTCGCCTACGTCATGGTCGGCTGGTGGTCGGACGTCATCGCCGAGGGCCAGGCCGGCGACCACACGGCGGTCGTGCGGATCGGGCTGCGCTTCGGCTTCATCCTCTTCATCACCTCCGAGGTGATGTTCTTCTCGGCCTGGTTCTGGAACTTCTTCAAGCACGCGCTCTACCCCATCGACCCCTCGGGCCAGAGCCCGCTCGTCGACGGGGTATGGCCGCCGGCCGGGATCGAGACCTTCGACCCCTGGCACCTGCCGCTCATGAACACGCTCATCCTGCTCTGCTCGGGGATGGCGGCGACCTGGGCCCACCACGCCCTCGTCCACGAGAACAACCGCCGCGACCTCGTCAACGGGCTCGCGCTCGCGATCGTCCTCGGCATCGCCTTCACCGGCCTCCAGGCCTTCGAATACAGCCATGCCGCCTTCGGCTTCGCCGGCAACATCTACGGCGCGAGCTTCTTCATGGCCACGGGCTTCCACGGCGCCCACGTCATCATCGGCACGATCTTCCTTTTCGTCTGCCTGATGCGGGCGCTCCGCGGCCATTTCACGCCCGACCGCCACGTCGGCTTCGAGGCCGCGGCCTGGTACTGGCATTTCGTCGACGTCGTCTGGCTGTTCCTCTTCGGCGCCGTCTATATCTGGGGGTCGTGACCCCCCTTCGGGGTCGCGTCCGGCCGGCGGGGGCGGCCGTGCGCCGGCGCGGGGGGCGGGCCTCCGGCCCGGGCGGAGGGGCGATGCGGCGGCTGATCTTCCCCCTCGCCGTCGGCCTCTCCGGGGTCGTGCTGCTCGTCGGTCTCGGCCTCTGGCAACTCCAGCGGCTGGCCTGGAAGGAGGGTGTGCTGGCGGCGATCGAGGCCCGCCTTGTGGCCC
This sequence comes from Paracoccaceae bacterium, assembly GCA_020846995.1. Classification (GTDB taxonomy): domain Bacteria; phylum Pseudomonadota; class Alphaproteobacteria; order Rhodobacterales; family Rhodobacteraceae; genus JAHDXW01. The sequence goes on along the minus strand of JADLCV010000042.1, from coordinate 22,106 downwards.
CGCCGGTGGCGCTGCCGCCGGCCCCCGACCCCGCCCGCGACGCCTGGCTTGCGGTCGCGGTCGCGGGCCGCTTCACGGGCGAGGATCTCGACGTTCTCACCGGCCTCAAGCGCACCGGACCGGGCTTTCGCGTCATCGCCGCCTTCGCCACCGCCGGCCGGCGGATCCTCGTCGATCGCGGCTTTGTCGCCGAGGCCGCGCGGACGGAGCCGCGCCCGGCCGGCGCGGCCGAGGTGACCGGCAACCTCCACTGGCCCGACGAGACCGACCGCTTCACGCCCCCGCCTGATGCCCAGCGCGGGATCTGGTTCGCCCGCGACGTCGCGGCCATGGCGGCCGCGCTCGGAACCGAGCCCGTGCTCGTCGTCCAGCGCGCGGGGACCGGCGCCGCGGCGAGCTTCGGCCGGCCCCTGCCGGTCGATACCGCGGCGATCCCGAACGACCACTTCGGCTATGCCGTGACCTGGTTCCTGCTCGCCGCCGTCTGGGCGGGGATGACAGCCTATCTCGTCTGGCGTATCACGCCCCGGCGGCCGTGAGGGGGAGCCCCGTGCGCTACGTGTCCACCCGGGGTCGGGCCCCGGCCCTGGGGTTCGAGGCGGCGATGCTCGCCGGGCTGGCCGGCGACGGCGGGCTCTACGTGCCCGAGCGGGTGCCCGTCCTGTCACCCGACGCCATCGCGGCCCTCGCCGGGCTCCCCTACGAGAAGGTCGCGGCCCGCATCCTCGCCCCCTTCCTTGGCGAGGATCTCGGCGGGGCGACGCTCGCCGACGATCTCGCCGCGGCCCATGCGGGCTTTCGCCATCCCGCCCGGGCGCCGCTCGTCCAGCTCGGCCCCGGCCATTTCCTCCTCGAGCTTCACCACGGCCCGACGCTCGCCTTCAAGGACTTCGCCATGCAGGTCCTCGGCCGGCTCATGGACCGGGCGCTCGCCCGGGCCGGGCGGCGGGCGACGATCGTCGGCGCGACCTCGGGCGATACCGGGTCGGCGGCGATCGAGGCCTTCCGCGGCCGCGATGCCGTCGACGTCTTCATCCTTTTCCCCGAGGGCCGGGTGTCGGAGGTCCAGCGGCGCCAGATGACGACGCCCGCCGAGGCGAACGTCCATGCCATCGCGCTCCGGGGCGACTTCGATGCCTGCCAGGCGCGCGTCAAGGACCTCTTCAACGACCACGCCTTCCGCGACGAGGTCGGGCTCGCGGCCGTGAACTCGATCAACCTCGCCCGCGTGCTCGTGCAGACGGTCTACTACTTCGCGGCCGCGGTGGCGCTCGGTGCCCCCCACCGGCCGGTCGCCTTCACCGTGCCCACCGGCAACTTCGGTGATGTCCAGGCCGGTGCCGTCGCCCGCGCCATGGGCCTGCCGATCAGCCGCCTCGTCATCGCCACCAACCAGAACGACATCCTCGACCGCTGCCTTGCGACCGGCATCTACGCCCCGCGGCCGGTCCGCCCCTCGCAGAGCCCGTCGATGGACATCCAGGTCGCCTCGAACTTCGAGCGGGCGCTTCACGACGCGACCGGCGGCGATGCCGCCCAGGTGGCGGCGATGATGGCGGCGCTGGCGGCCGAGGGGCGCTTTGCCGTCCCCGCCCGCGCGCTCGCGGCCCTGCGCGGGGTCTTCGCCTCGGGCCGCGCGTCGGAGTCCGAGACGACGGCGACGATCGCCCGCATCCACGCCGCGACCGGGATCCTCCTCTGCCCCCACAGCGCCGTCGCCGTCATGGTCGCCTCCGAGCACCTCGGGCGCGAGCCGATGGTCACCCTCGCCACCGCCCACCCGGCCAAGTTCCCCGACGCCGTCGCCGCCGCGACCGGAATCCGCCCGGCCCTGCCGGCGCGGCTCGCCGGGATTCTCGCCAAGGCGGAGCGGGTGAGCGTGCTTGACGACGATGCCGGGGCGCTCAAGGCCCTCATCCGCGAAAGGATCGCCCGGTGACGGACGCCCCGCGCCTGACCACGCTGGCGAACGGACTTCGCGTCGTCACCGACGCCATGCCGGGGCTGCACTCGGCCGCCGTCGGCCTCTGGGTCGCGGCCGGGGGCCGGCACGAGCGCGAGGACCAGAACGGCATCGCCCATTTTCTCGAGCACATGGCCTTCAAGGGCACGCCCAGCCGCTCGGCCGCGCGCATCGCCGAGGAGATCGAGGACGTCGGCGGCTATCTCAACGCCTACACCAGTCGCGAGATGACGGCCTACTACGCCCGCGTCCTCGCCGGCGACGTGCCGCTCGCCCTCGACGTCATCGCCGACATCGTCCTCAACCCCCTGTTCGCCGAGGCCGACATCGACACCGAGCGCCACGTCATCCTCCAGGAGATCGGCCAGACGCTCGACACCCCCGACGACATCGTCTTCGACTGGCTCCAGGAGGCGGCCTATCCCGGCCAGCCGATCGGGCGGTCGATCCTCGGCCCGCCCGGGCGGGTCGAGGGCTTCGGGGCGGCCGACCTGCGCGGCTTCATGGCCGAACACTACGTGCCGGGGCGGATGATCCTTGCCGCCGCCGGCGCCGTCGATCACGCCGCCGTCGTCGCCCGCGCCGCGGCGCTCTTCGGCGGGCTCGTGCCGCGACCGGCGCCCCCGGTGGTGCCCGCGGCCTTCGCGAGCGGCGAGCGGCGCGAGGCGCGCGACCTCGAGCAGGTCCACCTGACGCTCGCCTTCGAGGCGCCGGCCCACCGCCATCCCGAGTTCCATGTCGCCCAGGTCTTCGCCACGCTGATGGGCGGAGGCATGTCGTCGCGGCTGTTCCAGAAGCTGCGCGAGGAGCGCGGGCTCTGCTACTCGATCTCGGCCCAGGCCCATTCCTACGACGACAGCGGGCTTCTGACCGTCTACGCCGGCACCGCGGCCGAGGACATCGCCCTTCTCGCGACGCTCGCGGTCGAGGAATTCCGCGCCGCCGCGGCCGGGGTCGGCGAGGCCGAGGTCGCCCGCGCCCGGGCCCAGCTCCGCGCCGGCCTTCTCATGGGGCTCGAGGGCTCGTCGAGCCGGGTCGAGCGGCTGGCGCGGATGGTGGCGATCTGGGGCGATGTGCCGCCGCTCGCCGAGACCCTGGCGAGGATCGAGGCCGTCGACGTCGGGGCGGTGCGTGCCCATGCCGGGCGCATGCTCGCGCGGGGCGAGGCGGCGATGGCCGTCACCGGCCCGATCGCCGCCGCTCCCGCCCTCGGGGACCTCGTGGCAAGGCTCGCCGGCTGATGTTCCTCCTGCGCCGGAAGGTGCGGATCGAGACCGAGCGCCTGACGCTCCGCCTGCCCGAGCACGGCGACTTTCGCCCCTGGACCGCGCTCCGGCGCGATTCGGCGGCCTTCCTCGTCCCCTGGGAGCCGGCCTGGGCCGAGGATCACCTCGGCCGCCGCGCCTTCGCCCACCGCGTGGGCTGGTCGGCGCGCTGCGAGGCCGAGGGAACGGGCCTGCCCCTCTTCCTTGTCCGCCGCGCCGACGCGACCCTTCTCGGCGCCATCACGCTCGACCATATCCGCCGCGGACCGGCGCAGGCCGGCACGCTCGGCTACTGGATCGGCGCCCCCTTCGCCCGCCAGGGCTACATGCACGAGGCGATCCTAAGCGTCGTCCGCCACGCCTTCACCTCCATGGACCTCTCGCGCATCGAGGCCGCCTGCCTGCCCGAGAACACCGCCTCGCGCGGGGTGCTGGAGAAGTGCGGCTTCAAGTACGAGGGGGTGGCCCAGAGCTACCTCCAGATCAACGGCCGCTGGCGCAACCACGTCCTCTACGCGAGCCTGCGCGCCGACCGCCGCGGCCGGACCGAGGCGGGATAGGCCGCCGCCGCGGGCCCCTCCCCCCGCGCCCGCTCCGCGCGCGCGGCGACGGGGTCCGGCAGGGTGACGCCCGGCCGCGCGGAACCGCCCCCGCCGCCCCACCCCCGCCGGTGTCCCGGGCAGGGGCGGTCCCCCCCCCGCCCAGGGGCGCGGGCGCATCGCGCCGGCCGCGGCCGGGCACCGGCCGGGCCGGGTCATCCCTTCGGGGAATGGCACGGAAGGGCGGTTCAGGGCACCGCTCGATCCCCGCCGGCGATGGCGTCGAGGACGCGGGCCCAGGAGCGGATGCCGCGGTGGAAGCACTCGACGTCGTATTTCTCGTTCGGCGAATGGATCTGGTCGTCGTCGCGGCCGAAGCCCGTGAGGAGCGAATCCATGCCGAGGAGCGACTGGAAGAGGCCCGCGACCGGGATCGAGCCGCCGGCACCGACGAAGGCCGCGGGCCGGCCCCATTCGGCCGAGAGCGCCGCCCGCGCCGCGGCAAAGGCGGGGTCGGCGGTGTCCATGCGGGCGGCGGGGCTTGCCCCGTGGCCGCGGAAGGCGACCGTGCAGTCGGCGGGGACCATCGCCCGGACCATGGCCCGGAAGCTCTCGCGGATCCGCGCCGGATCCTGGAGGCCGACGAGGCGGAAGCTGACCTTGGCGCTCGCGACCGCGGGCAGCACGGTCTTGAAGCCCTCGCCCGCGTAGCCGCCGCTGATGCCGTTGAACTCGCAGGTCGGCCGCGACCACAGCATCTCGAGGACGCTGCGCCCCCGCTCGCCGGCGGGCAGGGCAAGGCCGACGGCGCCGAGGAAGGCCCCCTCGTCGAAGCCGAGCCCCTGCCACTCGGCCCGGAGGCCGGCGTCGATCTCGTCCACGCCGTCGTAGAACCCCGGCACCGTCACCCGCCCGCCGTCATCGTGGAGGGCCGCGAGGATGCGGGCGAGGACGCGGACGGGGTTCGCGGCCGCGCCGCCATACATGCCCGAGTGGAGGTCCCGGTCGGGGCCGGTGACAGTGATCTCCTCGCCCAGAAGCCCGCGCAGGCGGGTGGTGATGGCCGGGGTCGCGTCGCCGAAGAGGCCGGTGTCGCAGATGAGCGCAAGCTCGGCCCGAAGCTCGCCGGCATGCGCGCGCATGAAGTCGGCGAGCGAGGGCGAGCCCGATTCCTCCTCGCCCTCGAAGAAGACGGTGAGCCGCAGGGGCAGGGCCCCGCGGACGGCGACGAAGGCGCGGGCCGCCTCGACGAAGGTCATGAGCTGGCCCTTGTCGTCGGCGGCGCCGCGGCCGCGAATCACCGCCCCCCGGGGCCCCGCCTCGATCGCCGGGGCGAAGGGCGGGCGCGTCCAGAGGGCGAGGGGATCGACCGGCTGGACGTCGTAGTGGCCGTAGAAGAGCAGGTGCCGCCCGCCCCCGCCGCCCTGGCCGACGACCATCGGGTGGCCGGGGGTCGGCCGCAGCCCGGCCTCGAAGCCCGCCGCGCGAAGCTCGCCCGCGAGCCATTCGGCGGCGCGGGTGCAGTCGCCGGCATGGGCGGGATCGGTCGAGATCGAGGGGATGGCGAGGAACGCCTGCAGCCGCTCGAGGGCCGCAGGCAGGGTGGCGTCGATCCGCTCGAGGACGGGGGCAAGCGACATGGGGGGCTCCGCAGGCAGGCCGGACGGGGGCGAGCCTAGCCCGGCGCCAGCCGGAAGGGAAACCCCCCGGGGGTCCCGAAGGGTCCCGAAAGGCGCCGGCACGGGTTGCATTGGCCGCGCCGGGGCGACATCATGCCCACTGTCGCGGGGCGGCCGGCCGGGCCTAGAACGCCCGTGTCGCCCGGGGGCGCGCGCGCAGCTCTCTGCCCGCGCCCCTGCCAGCCATCGCGCCCGCCGAGGAGACACCCCATGGACTACGCCGCCGCCATCGACACCGCGCTCGGCCGGCTGCACGAGGAAGGGCGCTACCGCGTCTTCATCGACATCGAGCGCCACTGCGGCGAGTTTCCCCGCGCCCGCTGGCGGCGGCCCGACGGGACGACGCGCGACATCGTCGTCTGGTGCGGCAACGACTACCTCGGCATGGGCCAGCATCCCTCGGTGCTGGCGGCCATGCACGCCGCCCTCGACGCCGGCGGCGCGGGCTCGGGGGGGACGCGCAACATCTCGGGCACGACCGTCTGGCACCGGGCGCTCGAGGCCGAGCTTGCCGACCTCCACGGCAAGGAGGCGGCCCTTCTCTTCACCTCGGCCTACGTCGCCAACGACGCGACGCTCTCGACGCTGCCGCGGCTCCTCCCCGGGCTCATCATCTACTCCGACGCCCTCAACCATGCCTCGATGATCGAGGGCATCCGCCGCAACGGCGGGGCCCGGCGCATCTTCCGCCACAACGACGTCGCCCATCTCCGCGAGCTCATGGCCGCCGACGACCCCGCCGCCCCCAAGCTCGTGGCCTTCGAGTCGGTCTATTCGATGGACGGCGACTTCGCCCCGCTCGGCCCCCTCTGCGACGCCGCGGCCGAGTTCGGCGCGCTCACCTACCTCGACGAGGTCCATGCCGTCGGCATGTATGGCCCCCGCGGCGGCGGGGTGGCCGAGCGCGACGGCCTCCAGGGCCGCATCGACCTCGTCAACGGCACGCTGGCCAAGGCCTTCGGGGTCATGGGCGGCTATGTCGCCGCCTCGGCGCGGATGGTCGACGCGATCCGGAGCTACGCCCCGGGCTTCATCTTCACGACCTCGCTGCCGCCGGCGGTGGCGGCGGGGGCGGCGGCCTCGGTCCGCCATCTCAAGGGCGACCAGGCCCGGCGCGAGCTCCAGCAGGCCCGCGCCCGGGCCCTCAAGCTGCGCCTCCGCGGCCTCGGCCTGCCCTTCATCGACCACGGCAGCCACATCGTGCCGGTCCATGTCGGCGATCCCGTGCACTGCAAGCTCGTCTCCGACCGCCTGCTCGAGGATCACGGCATCTACGTCCAGCCGATCAACTACCCGACCGTGCCGCGGGGGACCGAGCGGCTGCGCTTCACCCCCTCGCCCGTCCACGACGGGCCCATGATCGAGGCCCTCGTGCGGGCCCTCGACGGGCTCTGGTCGCGGTGCGCGCTGAACCGCGCGCAGGCCTGCGCCTGACCGCATCGCTTGGTGCAAGGGCGCGGGCCCTGTGTTACTTTTTCCCCAACAGGACGGCGCGGCCGAATCACTTCGCGGCGGCGGCGGGCGGGCGGCACGGGCAGGGACATAGGCGGGCGCATGATCGGGCGGCGAGGTCCTCCGTCCAGCGGGCCAGGCGGGGTCAGCCCCGGGGCACGGGCCGCGGCGGCGCGGCCGCGCGGCTTCGACGATTTCGAGGTCCGGCTCGGCGACCTCATGCGGGGCGAACGGGCAACGCTCGGCAAGAGCCTGCTCGACGTCCAGCGCGACCTCAAGATCAAGGCGTCCTACGTCGCCGCGATCGAGAACTGCGATGTCAGCTGCTTCGAGACGCCGGGCTTCGTGCCGGGCTACGTGCGCTCCTACGCGCGCTACCTCGGCCTCGATCCCGAGACGACGTTCGCCCATTTCTGCGCCGAGTCGGGCTTTGCCCCGACCCCGGGGCTGCCGCTCGGCGGCGGCCGCGGGGGTGGCTTCGCGCCGTCGCGGCCGCTTGCGGGCGAGGGGGGCGATCCCTTCGGCAACCCCCGCGCGCCCTTCGTGCCCAAGGGCGAGGGGTTCCTTGCCCGGGTGGAGCCGGGGGCGCTCGGCTCGCTCCTCGTCCTCGTCCTCGTCATCGCCGGGGTCGGCTACGGCGGCTGGTCGGTCCTCCAGGAGGTGCAGCGGGTCCGGATCGCCCCCGTCGACCAGGCCCCCGGGGTCGTGGCCGAACTCGACCCGCTGGCCGGGGTGGCGACGATCGCGCCTCCGCCCGGGGGCGCCGCGGGCCTTGTCGCGGCCCCCGCCGCCGACGGCGTCGACCGCCTCTACCGCCCGGCCGCGCTCGACGCCCCCGAACTCGTCGCCCGCGACGGCCCCATCGCCGCCATCGACCCGCGTTCGTTCGGCGCCCTCGCGGGCGAGGAGACGGAGCTTGGCGAGGCGATCGCCCTCGCCATCGCCGAGGCCACGGCGGTGCCCGGCGACACGCCGGTGAAGGTCGTCGAGGACCAGCCGCCGGGGGTCGAGATCCTCGCCGTGCGCCCGGCATGGGTGCGCGTGCAGTCGGCCGACGGCACCGTCCTTCTCGAGAAGATCCTCGATGCCGGCGAGCGCTACCTCGTGCCGCAGACCGAGGTTCCGGCCCGGCTCAGGGCCGGCAACTCGGGCGCGGTCTATTTCGTCGTCAACGGCGAGGTGCGGGGCCCGGCGGCGCCGGGGGCGCAGGTCGTGCGCAACGTCGCCCTCTCGGCCGAGGCGCTGGCGGGCGAGTTCGCCGTCGCCGACCCCGGCCGCGACGCCGACCTGCGGCGCATGGTGGCAGTGGCCGAGGCGCGGACGCCCTGACCGCGCCGGCCCCGGCCGGGCGGCCCCCGGCCCTTCCCGTGCGCTCCCCTTGGCGCGCCCATTCCTCCGAGGCCCCATGTCGTCAAACCCCGTCCGTCCCTGGCGCAGCGTCGAGCGCCGCCCCTCGCGCCAGATCCGCGTCGGTCGCGTCGCCGTCGGCGGCGGGGCGCCGATCTCGGTCCAGACGATGACCAACACCGTCACCGCCGACGTCGGCGCGACGGTCGAGCAGGTCCGCCGCTGCGCCGCCGCCGGCGCCGACATCGTCCGCATCTCGACCCCCGACGCCGACGCGACGCGGGCGCTCCGCGCGATCGTGGCCGAAAGCCCGGTGCCGATCGTCGCCGACATCCACTTCCACTACCGGCGCGCCATCGAGGCCGCCGAGGCCGGGGCGGCCTGCCTGCGCATCAATCCCGGCAACATCGGCGACGCCCGCCGCGTGCGCGAGGTCGTGCAGGCGGCGCGCGACCACGGCTGCTCGATCCGGATCGGGGTCAACGCCGGCAGCCTCGAGCGCCATCTTCTCGAGAAGTATCGCGAGCCCTGCCCCGAGGCCATGGTCGAAAGCGCGCTCGGCCACATCCGGCTGCTCGAGGACAACGACTTCCACGACTTCAAGATCAGCGTCAAGGCGTCCGACGTGTTCCTCGCCGCGGCCGCCTACCGGGCCCTCGCCCTCGCCACCGACGCCCCCCTCCACCTCGGCATCACCGAGGCCGGCGGGCATGTCACCGGCACGGTGAAGTCGGCGATCGGGCTCGGCAGCCTGCTGTGGTCGGGGATCGGCGACACCATCCGCGTCTCGCTCTCGGCCGATCCGGTCGAGGAGGTGCGGGTCGGCTTCGAGATCCTCAAGGCACTCGGCCTGCGCCATCGCGGCGTGACGATCATCGCCTGCCCCTCCTGCGCCCGCCAGGGCTTCGACGTCATCCGCACGGTCGCAGCCCTCGAGGGGCGGCTCGCGCACATCACGACGCCGATGTCGCTGTCGGTCATCGGCTGCGTCGTCAACGGCCCGGGCGAGGCGCTGATGACCGACATCGGCTTCACCGGCGGCGGTGCCGGCAAGGGCATGGTCTATCTCGCCGGCCGCCAGCACCACACGATGACGAACGAGCGCATGATCGACCACATCGTCGAGCTGGTCGAGCGGAAGGCCGAGGCCCTGGCGCGCGAGGGCGCCGCGGCGGAGGACGGGGGCGATGCGGGCGCGGGCGAGGCGGGCGCGGCGCCGGAGGCGCGCCCGGCGGCCGAGTAGGCCGCCCGCGCGGCCGCCGGGGCGCGCCCCCGTCAGTCGGCGCGCAGTTCGGCGACGACCGTGCGCATGGTCTCGATCGGCACCTGTCCGCGCACCATGCGGTCGTCGAAGACGAAGGTCGGGGTGCCGTTGATCTGGAGGCGGATGGCGAGGGCGCGGGTCTCGGTGATGCGCCGCCCGACCTCGGGGTCGTCCATGCGGGCCCGGATCGCCTCGCCGTCAAGCCCGAGTTCGCCCGCGAGGCGGACGAGCGTCGGCTCGGTCGCCGGCGCCTCGAGTTCCATGAGCGCGACGCTCATCGCCCCGTAGGCCTCGGCCCCGGCCTGAAGCAGGGTCGCGATGGCGAAGGCCGAGGAGAGGTCCGACTGCGGCCCGAGGATCGGGAACTCCTTGACGATGTAGCGGATGTTGCCGTCGCCCTCGAGGAGGGCGTGGATGTCGGGGTGGACGCGGCGGCAGACCGCGCAGCGGTAGTCGAGGAACTCGACGACCGTCACGTCGCCCTCGGGGTTGCCCCCGACCCATGAGAAGCCGTCGTCGAGGATCGCCGGCAGGTTCGCGGCCACGAGGGCCGCGTCGGCGCCGGCCTGGGCCTCGGCCTGGCGGGCGTTGAGCACGTCCACGGCCTCGAGCAGGACCTCGGGATGTTCGAGCAGGTAGGCGCGCACGGCGGCACCGAAGGCGTCCCGCTCGGCCGCGGTCATGGCCGAGAGGTCGAGCGCGGCCGCCGGGGCGGCGAGCGCGAGCGCGGCCACGGCCGCGGCCGCGGCCAGCGCCCGCCGCAGGCGGTGGCGGGGGGCAGGAACTCGCGGGGTCATCATCGGTTTCGCCTCCGGTTCGCGACGGCCTCGGCCGCCCTTAGCACATCCTGGGCCCGGTTCCAGCCCGGCGAGCCCCGGGGCAGGAGCCCCTCGGCGCGCCCGGCATGAAGGGCTGCGTCCTCCATCCGCCCGATCAGCGCGTAGCGCTCGGCGGTGACGAGCGAGGCCATGCCGGCGTTGCCGGCCTTGGCGTAGGCCACCGCGAGGTCGCGCAGGAGACGGGGGTCGGCGCGGTCGCGGCTGCGCGCGGCCTCGAGGACGGCGAGCGCCCGGCGCTCGGCCTCGGGCGTGCCGAGGGCAAGGAGCGCCCGGCCCTCGCCCGCGAGCATCAGCGCCGCGCCCGGGGCCAGCGCCGCGGCCCGCCCGTAGGCCGCCGCCGCCGCCGCGAACTGGCGCGACTCGAGCAGGATCTGGCCCTTGAGCTCGTGGGCGAAGGGGTCGTCGGGCCGGCGTGCGAGAAGGGCGTCGATGGCGGCGAGCGCGGCCCCGAGGTCGGCCTGGCGGTGGTGGGCGACGGCGCGGGCGACCAGGGCCGCATCCGAGGTATCGCCGGCGCCGGTCGCCCGCAGCGTCGCGGCGGGGTTGTTGACGAAGGCCGCGAGCTTGCCCCGGGCGCGGGCGAACCAGTAGGCGGCGCTCTCGGCGGGGGCGCCGGTGACGCCCGCCGCGGCGACGAAGCCCTCGAGGGCGCGGATGCGGTCGCGCGAGAGGGGATGGGTGCGGACGTAGGGGTCCTGGCGGCCCTCCGACAGCGCCTCCTGGCCGCGGAAGAGGTCGAGGACCCCGAGGAGGGCCGCCGGCGGGATGCGGGCGGCGGCGAGGTAGCGCACCGCCGCCTGGTCGGCCGAGGCCTCCTCGGCCCGCGTGTGGGCGAGGAAGACCCCCATCGCCGAGCTTGCGATCCCGGTCGCCAGCCCGCCCGCGGCATCGGCCCGCCCCGTCGCCGCCCCGACCGCGAGCGCGAGCATGACCCCGAGCATCGTCGCCGTCCGGGCGTTGCCGAGGTTCGCGATCCGCCGGGTGATGTGGCCGCTGGCGATGTGCGCGGCCTCGTGCGCGATCACCGCCTGGATCTCGGCGGCCGAGCCGAGCCGCAGGAGAAGGCCGGTGGTGAGGAAGATGTGGCGGCCGTCGATGACGAAGGCGTTGAGGCGGCGGTCTTCGACGAGAAGGACCCCTACCGCGGCCGGCGAGAGTCCGGCCTGGGCGAGGACCGGGCGGGCAAGCTCGCCCAGCCCGTGCTCGATGTCGGGGTCGCGGATCAGGGTCTGGGTGGCGCCCGCGCCCGGGGCGAGGGCGAGGGCCGCGACCAGGAGGAGGGCGAGCGCCCGGCGCAGGGCCGCCGCGCCGGCCCCCGGGGACCATCCTGCCCTTGCCATCGGTCTCGCCCCCCTCTCGCGTTGCGCCAGCCTTGGCCGGAGGCCCGGCCGCCATCAAGCCGCGCCGGGAAGGTTCTCGCCGCAATGTGATGGCCGCCCGGCCGCCCGGCGCCGGGACGAGGGGCGCGGCGGTTCCCCGCGGCCCGCGCCTCGTCTAGGCTCACCGCCGGCAGGGCAGGGGGACGCATGGCGGGCAGGCTTCGGGGGATCAGGCGTCCGGGCGCCGCGGGCCGCGTCCTGCGCCTGGCCGCGGCGGTGGCGGGGCTCGCGTCCCTTCCCGCCGCCGGGGTGGGGCCGGGCCCGCTGCCCGCGGCGGTGGCCGGGCCCGCCGCGCCTCCCGCCGCCGCGGCCGGGGGCGCGCCCGCGGCGCCCGCCCGACTCGACGCCGCGGCCTCGGGGGTCGCCGATGCGGGCCCGGACATCGTTCTCAGGCTCGCGCTCAGCGAGGCGGTGCCGTGGCGGGCGGGGCTTCTCGCCGATCCGCCGCGCCTCGTCCTCGACTTCCACGACCTCGCCTTCGCCGGCATCGACCGGCCGGGCTTCGTCGCCAGCCCGCGGGTCCGGGCGATGCGCAGCGGCACGCTCGCCCCGGGCTGGTCGCGGCTGGTCCTCGAACTCGACGGGCCGGTCGCCATCGCCACCGCCGGCATGGCGCGGGCGGCCGCGGCCGGGGGGGCGACGGTCGAGGTCCGCCTTGTCCCCGTCGCCGCGGCGGCCTTCGCGGCGGCGCGGGCGGCCGCCCCGCCGCCGCCCGCGCCCGGCGCCGTCCTGCCCGATCCGGCGGCCGTCGCCCTTGCCCCCAAGCGGCGGCAGACGGGGGCGGGGCCGCTTGTCGTCGTCCTCGACCCCGGGCACGGCGGCATCGACCCCGGGGCCGAGCACGAGGGCCTGCGCGAGGCGGCGCTAATCCTTGCCTTCGCGCAGGAACTGCGGGCGGCGCTGGAGGGGAAGGGAGGGGTCCGCGTCGTGCTCACGCGCGAGGACGACCGTTTCGTCCCGCTCGAGGCGCGGACCTCGATCGCCCGCGCGGCCGGGGCGGACCTCCTCCTGTCGCTCCACGCCGACGCGCTCGATCAGGGCATCGCCACCGGCGCCACCGCCTACACCCTCGCCGCCGAGGCCAGCGAGGCCGCCGCGGCGCGGCTGGCCGAGCGCCACGACCGCGCCGACCTTCTCGCCGGGGTCGATCTCTCGGGTCAGGGCGACGCCATCGCCGGAATCCTCATGGAGCTCGCGCGGGCCGAGACGGCGCCGCGAAGCGAGCGCCTCGCGCGCCATCTCGTCACGGCGATCGGGGCGGCCGGCGGGCGGCTCCACCCGCGCCCCCGCCAGCGTGCGAACTTCACCGTCCTGCGCGCCCCCGACATCCCCTCGGTCCTGCTCGAGGTCGGCTTCATGTCGAGCCCGCGCGACCTCGCCGACCTCACCGACCCGGCGCGGCGCGCACGTCTCGCGGCGGGGATCGTGGCGGCGCTCGGCGCCTGGGCGGTCGAGGATGCGGCCGAGGCGGCGCTGCTGCGCCAGTAGCTGCGGCTTCAACCCATCGTGACGGCCGCGCGGGGCACTCGCGTTTTGACCGCGCCGGGCCGGCGGGTTAGGATCGGGGCCGCGCAACCCCGGGGGCCTGCGGGCGTGATCGGCTTCATCCTTGCCGTCTTGGGCGGCCTCTTCAGTTTTGCCGTGACCGGCCTCTTCTTCGCCGCGGTGATGGTCGGGGGCCTCTTCTGGGCCTATTCGCGCGACCTGCCCTCGCACGAGCAGCTGGCCCAGTATACCCCACCGACGATCAGCCGCATCTATTCCGCCGAAGGGCGGATGATCGACGAGTTCGCGGTCGAACGGCGCATCTTCGCCCCGATCGAGGAGATCCCCGACCTCGTCAAGGCGGCCTTCGTCTCGGCCGAGGACAAGAACTTCTACCACCACCGCGGCTACGACCTGCGCGGCATCGCCGTCGTCGCCTGGGAGGCCCTCCGCTCGCGCGGGCAGGAGCTGCGCGGCGCCTCGACCATCACCCAGCAGGTGACGAAGAACTTCCTGCTCTCCTCCGACCGCACCGGCGAGCGCAAGATCAAGGAGATCATCCTCGCCAGCCGGATCGAGGAGACGCTGTCCAAGGACCGCATCCTCGAGATCTACCTCAACGAGATCTTCCTCGGCCAGAACAGCTTCGGGGTCGCTGCCGCGGCCCAGACCTACTTCAACAAGACCCTGGGCGAGCTCGGACCGGCCGAGGCGGCCTTCCTTGCCGCCCTGCCGCAGGCACCCTCGAAATACCATCCCGTGCGGGCCCGCGAGCGCGTGACCGAGCGGCGCAACTACGTCCTCGGCCAGATGCTCGAGAACGGCTACATCGACGCCGCGGCCTACGCGACGGCGCGGGCCGAGCCCCTACGCAGCGTCCAGGCCGGCGACTTCCCGGCCTTCCGCGACAGCCTGCCGCCGCGCGACTACTTCACAGACGAGATCCGCCGCCAGCTTTCGGGGACCTTCGGCGAGGAGGAGTTCCTCGGCGGCGGCCTGACCATCCGCGCCACCGTCGAGCCCGACCTCCAGAAGGAGGCGGCGCGGGCCCTGCGCGCGGGCCTCGAGCGCTACGACCGCGGCCTCGGCATCTGGCGCGGCAGCCACAAGACCCTCCCGCCCGAGGCCCTCGCGAGCGAGGAGCGCTGGCGCGAGGCCCTCGCCGCCGTCGACATCGCCCGCGACATCGACGGCTGGTTCGTCGCCGTGGTGCTGGCGGCCGACCGCGAGACGGCGCGGATCGGCATCGAGGGCATGGCCGAGGTCGAGGGCGGCCACCGCATCCCCGCCGCCGACGTGACCTGGGCCCGCAAGCGCCAGGCCGACGGCCGGCTGGGCCGGCGCGCGCAGGGGCCCGCCGACCTCGTCTCGGCGGGCGACGTCGTCCACGTCCGCCCGGAACCCGGCAAGGACGGCGCGATCGACCACTGGTCGCTGCGCCAGGTCCCCGAGGTCCAGGGCGCCTTCATGGCCATGGACGTGACGACGGGGCGCGTCCTCGCCATGCAGGGCGGGTTCTCCTACCAGGATTCGGTCTTCAACCGCGCCACCCAGGCCCAGCGCCAGCCGGGTTCGGCCTTCAAGCCCTTCATCTACGCCGCCGCGCTCGATTCCGGCTACACCCCGGCGACGATCGTCATCGACGCCCCGATCGAGGTCGACACACCCCAGGGCCTTTGGCGGCCGACCAACGCCTCCGAGCGCTACTACGGTCCGGCGCCGATCCGCACCGGCATCGAGCAGTCGCGCAACCTGATGACGGTGCGCCTTGCCCAGGAGATCGGCATGGATCTCGTCGCCGACTATGCCGAGCGCTTCGGCGTCTACGACGACATGCACCCCTTCATCGCCAACGCCCTCGGGGCCCAGGAGACGACGCTATTCCGCATGGTCGCGGCCTACGCGATGTTCGCCAACGGCGGCGTCCGGGTCGAGCCGACGCTCGTCGACCGCGTCCAGGACCACCGCGGCCGCACCGTCTACCGCCACGACAGCCGCCGCTGCGAGGATTGCGGCGCGGCCACGCTCGCGCCCGGCGCGGGCCCGGACATCGTCGCCGACCGCCAGCGGGTGATGGACGCGATCACCGCCTATCAGCTCACCTCGATGATGGAGGGGGTCGTCCAGCGCGGCACCGGCCGCTCGATCCGCCTTCCCGTGCCGGTCGCCGGCAAGACCGGCACCACCAACGAAAGCAAGGATGTCTGGTTCATCGGCTATACCTCGAACATCGTCGCCGGCTGCTACATCGGCTACGACCGCCCGCGCACGCTCGGCGCCGGCGCCTCGGGCGGGGGCATGTGCGGGCCGGTGTTCTCGGGCTTCATGGAGAAGGCGGTGGCGCGCTACGGGGGCACGCGCTTTGCCGTTCCGCCGGGCGGCCGCTTCGTCAAGATCGACCGCTTCTCGGGTGCCCGCCTGCCCGACAACGCCTCCGGCGACCATGTCGTGGCCGAGTATTTCCGCGAGGGCGACGACGGCATCATCGGCCTGGCCGCGATCGTGGACGGCGGCTTTGCCATCGGCTCCAACCTGCCGATGTTCGCCCGCGGCGAATCCGACGGGCCCGAGGGCGAGGACCGGGTGGTGGTGACCTCGACCGGCGCGCGCCGGGTCATCCCGCCCAAGGCGAGCTTCGGGACACTGAGTTCGGGCGGCCTCTACTGAACTTGCCCGGGCCGGCGCGAGGGGCTATGTCGCGCCCCGGACCCGCGGCCCCCGGGGGGAGAGGAACGGCCGATGCGCGCCGAAACGCTGAACCTTGCCGCCGCCGTGCGGAAGTCGCTCGACCTTCTCGGCCAGCGGCTGGGGATCGAGACCGCGCCGCACCGGCTCGAGGAGCTGAACGTGCGCAGCGAGGATCCGGCGCTGTGGTCGGACCCGGCGCGGGCGCAGAAGCTCATGCGCGAGCGCAACGCGCTCGCCGCCGCCCTCGAGACGCACGGCGCCATCCTGCGCGACCTCACCGACCTCACCGACCTCATCGAGCTTGGCGAGGCCGAGGGCGACACCGGGGTGGTCGCCGAGGCCGAGGCCCAGCTCCGCGCCCTCCGCGCCGTGGCGGCCGCGAAGGAGGTCGAGGCGCTGCTCGACGGCGAGGCCGACGGCAACGACACCTTCCTCGAGGTCAATGCCGGCGCCGGCGGCACCGAAAGCTGCGACTGGGCGGCGATGCTCGCCCGCATGTATGTCCGCTGGGCCGAGCGCCACGGCTGCAAGGTCGAGCTCATCGCCGAATCGGCGGGCGAGGAGGCGGGCATCCGCTCGGCCACCTACCGCATCGCGGGAACGAACGCCTACGGCTGGCTGAAGTCGGAATCGGGTGTCCATCGCCTCGTGCGCATCTCGCCCTTCGACGCCTCGGCCCGCCGGCACACCTCCTTCGCCTCGGTCTGGGTCTATCCCGTGGTCGACGATTCGATCGCGATCGACATCCAGGACAAGGACATCCGCATCGACACCATGCGCTCCTCGGGGGC
This sequence comes from Paracoccaceae bacterium, assembly GCA_020846995.1. Classification (GTDB taxonomy): domain Bacteria; phylum Pseudomonadota; class Alphaproteobacteria; order Rhodobacterales; family Rhodobacteraceae; genus JAHDXW01. The sequence goes on along the minus strand of JADLCV010000042.1, from coordinate 5,415 downwards.
CGGCGGCCAGCACGTGAACAAGACCGAAAGCGCGGTCCGCATCACCCACCTGCCGACCGGGATCGTCGTCACCTCGTCGGAGAAGAGCCAGCACCAGAACCGGGCGCTGGCCATGGCGGCACTCAAGTCGCGCCTCTACCAGCTCGAGCTCGACAAGCGCAACGCCGCCCTCGCCGCCCAGCACGAGGCCAAGGGCGACGCCGGCTGGGGCAACCAGATCCGCTCCTACGTCCTCCAGCCCTACCAGATGGTGAAGGATCTGCGGACGGGCCACGAGACCTCCGACACCCAGGGCGTGCTCGACGGCGCGATCGACGCCTTCATGGCCGCGACGCTGGCCATGGACGTGGCCGGCAAGAGCCGGGCCGAGGCCCAGGCCGGGGACTGAGCCCGGCGCGCGCGCGTGCGAACGGGGCGGAGCCTCCGGCGGCAACCTGACGGGCGCGGTTGTCCCCGGGGCGCGCGCGCGCAGGGGCCGGGGCCCTCCGCGCCGGCGGGGCGGTTCCGCCCCCCCGCCCCGCGCGGCAATCCTCTGCCCGCGAGGCACCTTCACGGGCGGGGGCCGATCCGCTAGCATGCCGCCCCGGGGGGGGCATGGGAGCGCCGCAGATGACCACGACCGACGTGACGGGGGCCGCGGGCGTCCTGCCCGCCTTTCGCAGGCTCGGCCCCGACGACCTCGCGGCCGCGCTCCGGGCGGGCTGGGCCGACTTCCGCCGGGCGCCCCGCTTCGGGCTGTTCTTCGCCGCGGTCTTCGTCGGGGGCGGCCTTGCCATCGGCTGGCTCCTCGCGGCGACGGGACAGCTCTGGTGGCTGATCCCGGCGGCCTTCGGCTTCCCGCTCGTCGCCCCCTTCGTCGCCCTCGGACTCTACGAGGTCAGCCGAAGGCTGGCCGCGGGCGAGGCGCTCGGCTGGTCGGCGGTGCTGCGCGCGCCCTTCCGCCACGGCAACGGCCAGATCCCGGCCCTGGCCGTGATCCTCCTCGTCTTCTTCATGATGTGGTTCGTGGTCGCGCGGGTCGTCTTCGCCGTCTTCCTCGGCACCGGCGGCCCGCCCAATGTCGCGAGCGACCCCTGGGTCGTGTTCGCGGCCGAGATGCTGCCGCTCTACCTTGTCGGCGGGGCCATCGGCGCCGTCATCGCGCTGGCCCTGTTCGCGACCCAGGTCATCAGCCTGCCCCTGCTTCTCGACCGCGACGTCGATTTCGTCAGCGCGATGATCGCCTCGGTCGGGGTGGTGCGCGACAACCCCGGCCCGATGCTGCGCTGGGGGCTCGTGATCGCGGCCCTGACGGTCGTGGCCATGCTGCCCGCCTTCCTCGGCCTCCTCCTCGTCCTGCCGCTCCTCGGGCACGCGAGCTGGCACCTCTACCGCCGGGCCCTGGCCTGAGGCGGCGGCCGGCGGGGGAGGGGCAGCGGCCCGGCCCCCGGGCCCCGGCGGGCGATCGCGCGGCGGCGGGGCGGGCGAGGCGGGTGCAACCGGGGGCGAAGGCAGCGGGGGGCGGAAACGCACGGGGGCGGAAACGCAACGGGCGCCTGCGAAGGTGCCCGGCGGTCCCCTCGCGGGCGGGTGCGGTCAGACGGTGGACGGTGCGGCGGGCTTCGGCGCCGCCGCGGCGGCGCCCTTGGCGGGGCCGCTCAGGGGGTCTTCCTGGCGCTGCACCGAGCCCTCGAAATGGGCCCCGGATTCGATCGCAATCGTCTTGTGGATGATGTCGCCCTCGACCCGGGCGGTGGCCGTCAGCCGCACCTTGAGCCCGCGGACCTTGCCGACCACGCGGCCGTTGACGACGATGTCGTCGGCGACGATCTCGCCCCGCACCGTCGCGCCCTCGCCCACGGTCAGGAGATGGGCGCGGACGTCGCCGTCCACCGAGCCCTCGACGAGGATGTCGCCGGTCGTCTTGAGGTTGCCGGTGATGGAGAGGTCGGCCGAGATCACCGAGGCCGGCGGTTTGGCCTTGGGGGCCGATGCGGCATAATCCATCGCGGGTTTCTGCGTCGTCATGGGGTCCTGGGGCCTGGGCTTGTCGGCCTCGGACGCCGGCTTGGGTCCGGGCTCGTTGATTCGGCTCTTAGAAAACATCGTTCGCCGCCCTGATGTAGGTTATGGGGTTCACCGGGCGTCCGTCGACATGCACCTCGTAGTGCAGATGGGTGCCCGTGGACCGGCCCGTACTGCCCATATCACCGATCCTGTCCCCGCGCGAGACCCTTTGGCCTTCGCTCACGCGGATTCGCGTCATGTGGGCGTAGCGGGTGTCGATGCCGAACTCGTGCCCGATCAGGACGGTGTTGCCGTAGCCGGAATGCCAGCCCGCCTCCTTCACGACCCCGTCGCCGGTGGCGTAGATCGGGGTCGCGTGGGGGCCGGCGAAGTCGAGCCCCTCGTGCATCCGCGCCCGCCCGGACTTGGGGTCGCGGCGGACGCCGAAGCCCGAGGTGAAGCGGACCGCGGCCCGCACCGGATTGGCGAAGGGCAGCCGCTGCACCGCCAGCCGGTAGAGGTTGATGCGCTCGAAGCCGGCGAGGATGTCCTGGGCGCGGACCTCGACCTCCGAGGCCTCGGCCCCCCGGGTCGAGCGGGCGATCGGCGTCAGCGCCGCCGCCTGCGCCGCCCGGCCGTTGCGGATGTCGTCGAGGAGGGCGTCGGGCGAGATGCCGGCGCCGCGGAAGATGCGGTCGAGCGGCTCCATCGAGACCGTGACCGCCTCCTCGAGGCGGGCGAGGATCATGTCGGTGCGCTGCTCGTGCAGACGGTGCTCGAGGGCGAGGTGCTCGGCCTCCTGGCGGGCCTGCACGGCCATGGCCGCGAAGCCGTCGCGCTCGACCGCGACGGCGCCGAGTTCGGCGGCAAGGACGTCGAGGGTCGCCTGGACGTCGCGGACGGCGCCGGCCTCGGTCTCGGCCGGAGCGCCGCCGCCGTGGGCCGCGGCGACCAGCGCCGCGCGCTCGGCCTCGGCGGCATCGCGTTCCTGGAGCGTGCGCCGCAGCGTCGCCTGGATGACATCGATCCCGGTCTCGAGTTCGCGGGTGCGCTCGGCGGCGGCGAGGAGGGCCGTCTGCATGGCCGAGATCCGGCCCAGCGCCACGTCGAAGCGGGCCTGGGCCGCGCGCGCCTCGGCGGCGCGGGCGTCACGCTCGGCCGCAAGGCCGGCGAGGCGCTGCTCGTAGGACGCCTTCTCGCGCGCGGCATGGGCGCGGATGTTGCCCGAACCGATCTCGTCCATGATGAGGATGGCCGAGGCGACGACCGTCCAGAGGAGGATCAGCGCCGCCCCGCCGAGGCCCATCGCCTGCGTCAGCGGCCGCAGGCGGACGAAGCGCGTCTCGCGCTCGGACCGCAGGAAGACCCGCCGCTCGGGAAGGTGGCGGGCCAGCGCCGCCTCGAGCCGGGCGGTCAGCCCTCCCGTCATCGACCCCGTTCCGCCTTGGCCATTGCCGGTCTTCTCGCGTCTTCCGTCTGCCGCCGGAATCGTTAGCGGCAGGTCCCCTGTCCCGCAACCGTCCTTGCGGACGCGGGGGCCGCTGCGGCCGCGGGCGCTGCCGATTTGCGCGAAATCCCGCCGATTGCAGGATGCAAAGCGCATCTCCCCGCCCCGGCGCATCCGGTTTGCGCGGATTCCTGCCGACCTCGGGAAGGGCCGGGCGCCCCGGGGGCGTGCCGCGGCGGCGGCCCGGCGCCCGGCAGAGGCTCAGAGGGTCCGGGCCGCGGCCAGCACCGCCTCGACATGGCCGGGCACGCTCACCTTGCGCCAGACGCGGGCGATCCGGCCCGCGGCGTCGATGAGGAAGGTCGTCCGCTCGATGCCCATGTAGCTGCGCCCGTACATGCGCTTCTCGACGAAGACGCCGTAGCGCTCGGCGACGTCGGAGCCCGCGTCCGAGGCGAGGACGACCTCGAGCCCGTGCCTCGCGGCAAAGCGGTCGTGGCTTGGCACGCTGTCCTTCGAGACCCCGACGACGACCGCCCCGGCGCGGGCGAAGTCGGCGGCGGCCCGGGTGAAGTCGAGCGCCTCGCGGGTGCAGCCCGAGGTGTCGTCGCGCGGGTAGAAGTAGAGCACGACCTTCTGCGGCCGGAGCGCCGAGAGGGTGACGCTGCCGCCGCCCGCCCGCGGCAGCGTGAAGTCGGGGGCCGCGGCCTTCTCGTCGATCATCGCGAAGTGATCCCTGGTGGTGGCGAAGATGCTTCTGTTCTAGCCGCCGAGCGGCGAAGATAAAGGCCGGAGACGGCGAGGAGGGGCGGAGGCGGATTGGCGCGCGGCGACGGGCGCGGGGCGGGATCGGCGGCGGCGTCCGGCGTGATCGCGCTGCTGCGCGGGGTTCTCGGCACGCTGTCGGCGGCCCTTCTTCTGGCCGGCGGGCTGGCGGTGGCGACGGCGGCGGGGCTCGCGGCGCTCGCGCTCTCGGGCGAGCGGGTGGCGCTGCCGGCCCCGGCCGTGGCCTGGGTCGAGGCGCGGCTGGCGGCGCTCCTCGGCCAGGGCGGGACGCTCCGGCTCGGCGGGCTCGACCTCTGGCTCGGCGAGGATCACCTGCCGCGGGTCGCGCTCCGCGGCGTCGCGCTTTCCGGCGCCGGCGGGGCGGGGCGTGCGGACCTGCCCGAACTCGAGGTCGGGCTGCTGCCGGCCGCCCTCCTGCGGGGCGAGTTGCGGCCCGAGACCGTCCGCCTCGAGGGCGCGAGCGCCACCGTCACGCGCCGCGCCGACGGCAGCCTCGGGCTTGCCTTCCTCGCCGGCGGCACGGGCGGGCTCAACGCCTCGGGCACGCTCACCGACATCCTCGATGCCGTCGACCGCATGCTTGCGCTCGCGCCCCTGGCCGGGATCGGGCGGATCGAGGCCGGGGGGCTGACGCTCGTCTTCGACGACCAGACGACGGGGCGGGCCTGGCGGCTCGTGGACGGAAGCCTGGCCCTGACGCAGGACCGCCGCGAGACGACGATCGCGCTTTCCTTCGCGCTCGCGGCGCCGGATGGGGGCACGCCGGCGCAGGCGCAGCTCTGGTTCCGCACCGCCAAGGGTTCGCCCGAGGCCGTCCTCTTCGCCGAGGTCGCCCGCATCGACGCGGCCGAACTCGCCGCCGAGGTGCCGGCCCTGGCCGCCCTCGGCCTCGTCGATGCGCCGGTGTCGGCGGCCTTCCGCGGCGCCGTCGACGCCCGGGGCGCGCTCGGCGCCGTCTGGGGCCGGCTCATGATCGGCCCGGGCGAGCTCCGGCCGCGCCGCGACCTCGAGCCCGTGCCCTTCGAGCGGGCGGTGGCCGAGTTCAGCTATGTCCCCGGGCTCGATCGCGTCGACCTCGCCGAGTTCGCCGTCGACAGCCGGATCCTGCGGCTGCGCGGGACGGGGTGGGCCGACCCCGAGCGGGCCGGGGGCGGGGCGCCCGCGGGGCTCGTCGCCCAGCTGCGCCTCTCCGAATT
>JADLCV010000041.1 GCA_020846995.1 Paracoccaceae bacterium | reverse complement strand
GGTGGGCGTTGGCACGCGTGTTGTTGACCTCGTCGGGGAATTCGGCCGCCTCGGTGCCGACGACGTTGTGCTCCTCGCCCTCGCCCCGGTCGAGGGCGCGCCCGTCGAAGCCGTGGCAGGCGGCGCAGATCGTCTGGAAGATCACCCGGCCGCGGTCGGGATCGCCGACCCCGGGCCTCACGATCCGCGTCCCGCTGTCGATGAACTCGCGCATGTCGACGAGGCCGAGGTCGGGGAAGGTCGCGACGCGCCGCATCTCCTCGCCGGAGATCGTGTCCGCCGTATGGGGGTGGTTCCGGTCGCGCAGGACGGGCAGGATCGCCTCGACCGGCCGCCCGGCCACCCCCAGCACGCCCTTGATGCCGGTGAAATGGCTGCCGGCGCGGTCGAAGCCCTCGGCCCCCCGCGGCAGTCCCGGCCGTGGCATTCCATGCCGCGCCAGGTCACCTCGCCCTCCTCGTCGCCGGCGGCGGGATAGGCGGGGTTCGTGCCCTCGGGCACGTCGCGGTCGAGCGCGTTCCACCAGTTGCCGTAGATCCGCCCCCCCGGCGGCGGTCGTCCATTCCAGGGACGGAACCTGCGGCGCGCCGTGGACGACATCCTGCTGCTCGGGGCCGTGCTCCGGCGGCACGGCCGGCACCTGCGCCGCGGCCGGGACGGTCGCGACGTCCCGCCCTCCCGAGCGCCATCGCCCGCGTGTATCGGGACCGGGACCCTCGCCCGCCCCCCTGCCGGTGCCCGTGGCGGAGCGGCGCCCGGCCCCTCGCCGGCAACGGGCTCCGGGGGGGGCGACGGGTGGGGCCCGATCCCCGGGTGGCGCCCGACCCTACCGCGGCCGTCGCGCCAGCCACTGCTCGAGCCAGTGGATGTCGTAGGCGCCCGCCTGGATCTCGGGTTGTGCGAGGAGGTCGCGAAAGAGCGGCAGCGTGGTGTCGACGCCGTCGATGATGATCTCGCCGAGCGCCCGGTTGAGGCGGGCGAGCGCCTCGGTGCGGTCGCGGCCGTGGACGATGAGCTTGCCGACGAGCGAATCGTAGTAGGGCGGGATGGCGTAGCCGCCGTAGAGCGCCGAATCGATGCGGACGCCGAGGCCGCCGGGGGCGTGAAAGACCTTCACCCGCCCCGGGCAGGGAACGAAATCGGGCAGGCGCTCGGCGTTGATCCTGACCTCGATGGCGTGGCCGTGCAGCTGGAGGTCGTCCTGGGTGAAGGAGAGCCCGAGGCCGGCCGCGACGCGGATCTGCTCGCGCACGAGGTCGACGCCGAAGACGGCCTCGGTGACCGGATGCTCGACCTGGAGGCGGGTGTTCATCTCGATGAAGCTGAAGGCGCCGTCCTCGTGGAGGAACTCGATCGTGCCGGCACCGGCATAGGCGATGCGCGCCACCGCCTCGGCGCAGACCTGGCCGATCCGGGCCCGCGTCGGGGTATCGACGACGGGTCCCGGCGCCTCCTCGAAGATCTTCTGGTGGCGGCGCTGGAGCGAGCAGTCGCGCTCGCCGAGGTGGACGGCCCCGCCGCGGCCGTCGCCGAAGACCTGGATCTCGATGTGGCGCGGGCGGCCGAGATACTTCTCGATGTAAACCTCGTCGTTGCCGAAGGCGGCGCGGGCTTCGGCGCGGGCGGTGCGGAAGGCGATCTCGAGGTCGTCGGGGCTGCGCGCGACCTTCATGCCGCGCCCGCCGCCGCCGGCCGTGGCCTTGACGAGGACCGGATAGCCGATCGCGGCCGCGACCCGCCGCGCCGCCTCCATGTCCGGCACGCCGCCCTCCGAGCCCGGCACCACCGGCACGCCCAGCGCCTTCATCGTCTCCTTGGCCTGGATCTTGTCGCCCATCACGCGGATATGGGCCGAGCTCGGGCCGATGAAGGTGATGCCGTGGTCCTCGACGACCTGGACGAAGTTCGCGTTCTCGGAGAGGAAGCCGTAGCCCGGGTGGATCGCCTCGGCGCCGGTGATCTCGCAGGCCGAGATGATGTTCGGCACCGAGAGGTAGCTGTCGGCGGCCGGCGGGGGGCCGATGCAGATCGCCTCGTCGGCCATGCGGACGTGCATGGCGTCGGCGTCGGCGGTCGAATGGACGGCGACGGAGCGGATGCCCATCTCGCGGCAGGCGCGGATCACCCGCAGCGCGATCTCGCCGCGGTTGGCGACCAGGATTTTCGCGAACATCGCCGCCGCCTCACGCGACGATCATCAGCGGGGCGCCATACTCGACCGCGCTGCCGTCGGCGACGAGGATGCGCCGCACGACGCCCGCCCGCGGGGCGGGGATCTGGTTCATGGTCTTCATGGCCTCGATGATGAGGACGGTCTGGCCCTCGCGCACGGTGGCGCCGACGGTCACGAAGGGGGCCGCGCCGGGTTCGGGCGAAAGATAGACCGTGCCGACCATGGGCGAGACGACGGCGCCCGGGTGCTGGGCGGGATCCTCGGGCAGGGCGGGGGCGTCGGCGGCGGCGGCCGGGGTGGCGGCGGGCGGGGGCAGCGGGGCGGGCGGGGTCGGCAGGGCGGCCGTCGCCACCGCCGCGGGCACCGCCACCGGGGAGGGCTGGCGGGCCAGCCGGACCTCGATGCGGTCGCCCTCGCCATGGTCGCGCGTGACGGCGATCTCGGAGAGGTCGCGCGCCCGCATGAGGTCGGCGAGGGCCTCGATGAAGGCGACGTCGGCGGCGGTGCGCGGCTTGGTCATGCGGTCCTCGGTCGGGAAGGATGGCCCCTGCCGCGTCCCCTCCCGGGGAGGCGGGGGTGCGGCGACGGCGCCCTCTATACGCGACCGGGGCGGACGAGGAAAGCGCGACGCCCGGGGGCCGCGGGGCGGGGGTGAATATTTACCGTTTGATAAAAATTCCGGCCTGTGGCAGCCTGCCCGGGATCAAGGTCCGACAGGAGGCGTCCTTGTCCAACAGCCAGCTGACCCCGGGCGTGGTGCCGGGGCGTCTGCCCGCCACGGCCTATGCCGCGAACTTCGCCGATGTCCCCCCGCCGCTCGATCCCTACGAGGCCCGCGTCGCCGCCGATCGCTGCTATTTCTGCCACGATGCGCCCTGCATCACCGCCTGCCCGACGGCGATCGACATCCCGCTCTTCATCCGCCAGATCGCCACCGGCACGCCCGAGGCGGCGGCGACGACGATCTGGGCCCAGAATATCCTCGGCGGCATGTGCGCCCGCGTCTGCCCGACCGAGACCCTCTGCGAGGAGGCCTGCGTGCGCGAGGAGGCCGAGGGCAAGCCGGTCGAGATCGGCCGCCTCCAGCGTTTCGCGACCGACCGGGCGAGGGCCGGGGGTCTCCATCCCTTCGCGCGTGCCGCCGCCACGGGGCGGCGGGTCGCGGTCGTCGGCGCCGGGCCCGCGGGCCTGGCCTGCGCCCACCGGCTGGCCCGGCACGGCCATGACGTCACCGTCTTCGACGCGCGCGAGAAGCCCGGCGGCCTCAACGAATACGGGCTTGCCGCCTACAAGACGACGGGCGGCTTCGCCCAGGACGAGATCGCCTGGCTTCTCGCCGTCGGCGGCATCACCATCGTGACCGGGCGGGCGCTCGGCCGGGACCTCACCCTCGAGGCGCTCCGGCGCGACTTCGATGCCGTCTTCCTCGGCCTCGGCCTCGCGGCGACGAACGCGCTCGGCATCCCGGGCGAGGCGATGGCGACCGATGCCGTCGACTTCATCGCCCGCCTGCGCCAGACCCCGGACCTGGCCGCCCTGCCGGTCGGCCGCGACGTCGTGGTCATCGGCGGCGGCATGACCGCGGTCGATGCCGGGGTGCAGTCGAGGCTCCTCGGGGCCGAGACCGTGACCATCGTCTACCGCCGCGGGCGCGAGCGCATGGGCGCCTCGGGCCACGAGCAGGAGCATGCCGCGACCGCCGGGGTGCGGATCGTCACCGGCGCCGCCCCGGTCGCGATCCTGGGCGAGGGCGGGGCGGCGCGCGCCGTCGAGTTCGCCTATGTCGAGGAGGAGCCGAAGGGCCTTGTCCCGACCGGCGAGACCTTCCGGCTGAGGGCCGACCAGGTCTTCAAGGCGATCGGCCAGCGGCTCGAGGGGGTGCCCGCGGGGCTCGCCCTCGAGGGCGGCCGCATCCGCACCGAGGGACCGGGGCGGACCTCGCTGGCCGGCGTCTGGGCCGGCGGCGACTGCACGCCCGCGGGCGAGGACCTGACGGTGACGGCCGTCGCCCAGGGCCGCGACGCCGCCGAGGACATCCACGCCCGCCTCGCGGGCCGCTGATGGCCGCCCCCCTCGCCCGCCCCGGGCCGCAGCGGCGGCCGCCCGGCCCCGGCCCCCGGCGCCGGGGCGAGGCCCGGCCGCCGGGCCCCGGCCCGCGCGCCGGCGCCCGCCCGTGCCGGCCCGACGGCCGGTCCGCCCCCTCCGCCCTCGCCCGGCGGCCCGCCCCCCCTTCGCAGCGCGGCCGTTCCGCCGCATCGTCACCGTCACTCCGGGAGGTCTGATCCATGGCCAGTCTCGCCACCGAGTTCGCCGGCATCGCGTCCCCGAATCCCTTCTGGCTCGCCTCGGCGCCGCCGACCGACAAGGAATACAACGTCGTGCGCGCCTTCCGCGCGGGCTGGGGCGGGGTCGTCTGGAAGACCCTCGGGGCCGAGGGGCCGCCCGTCGTCAACGTCAACGGCCCCCGCTACGGCGTCGTCTCTGGGCCCGACCGGCGCGTCCTCGCGCTCAACAACATCGAACTCATCACCGACCGCCCGCTCGAGGTGAACCTGCGCGAGATCACCCGCGTCAAGCGCGACTGGCCCGACCGGGCGATGATCGTCTCGCTGATGGTGCCCTGCGACGAGGAAAGCTGGAAGGCGATCCTTGCCCGCGTCGAGGAGACCGGGGCCGACGGGGTCGAGCTGAACTTCGGCTGCCCGCACGGGATGAGCGAGCGCGGCATGGGCTCGGCCGTGGGACAGGTGCCCGAATACATCGAGATGGTGACGCGCTGGTGCAAGATGCACAGCCGCATGCCGGTCATCGTCAAGCTGACCCCGAACATCACCGACATCCGCTGGGCGGCGCGGGCGGCCCGGCGCGGCGGCGCCGATGCCGTGAGCCTCATCAACACCGTGAACTCGATCACCGCGGTCGATCTCGACCGCTTCGCCCCCGAGCCCACGATCGACGGCAAGGGCACCCACGGCGGCCTCTGCGGCCCGGCCGTGAGGCCGATGGCCCTGCACATGGTGGCCGACATCGCCCGCGACGCCGAGACGCGCGGGCTGCCGATCTCGGGCATCGGCGGGGTGACGACCTGGCGCGACGCGGCCGAGTTCATGGCCCTCGGAGCCGGCAACGTCCAGGTCTGCACGGCGGCGATGACCTACGGCTTCAAGATCGTCGAGGAGCTGATCTCGGGGCTCTCGCAGTATCTCGACGCCAAGGGGATGGCGCTCGCGGACCTCGTCGGCCGGGCGACCCCGAACGTCACCGACTGGCAGTTGCTGAACCTCAACTACGTCACCAAGGCCCGCATCGACCCCGGTCTCTGCATCAAGTGCGGCCGCTGCTACGCCGCCTGCGAGGACACCTCGCACCAGGCGATCTGGATGAAGCCCGGCCGCGTCTTCGAGGTCAACGACGCCGAATGCGTCGCCTGCAACCTCTGCGTCGACGTCTGCCCGGTCGCGGACTGCATCACCATGGAGCGCCTGGCCGCGGGCAGCGTCGATCCCCGCACCGGCCGGACCGTCCCCGCGGGCTACGCGAACTGGACCACGCACCCCAACCACCCGATGGCGAAGGCGGCGGAATAGGGGCGGCGGGGACGGGGCGCGGGCGACCGCGACCCCGCCCTCCCCCGGCCGCGGGCGGCGGCCGGGCGGCCGCCTCAGAGGGGCAGCGCCGTCGTCTCGACGACCCGGCGGAGGGCGAAGGAGGACTGCATCCGTGCCACTCCCGGCAGGCGGGCGAGGTGCTGGCGGTGGATGCGGGCGAAATCTTCCCCGCTCGCCGCCACCACCTTGAGGAGGTAGTCGGCGGTCCCGGCCATGAGGTGGCATTCGAGGACGTCGGGGATGCGCGCGACGGCGCGCTCGAAGGCATCGAGAAGCTCGTTGGCTTGGCTCGCGAGCGTGATCTCGACGAAGACGGTCGTCGGCCGGCCGAGGCGGCGGGCGTCGAGGAGGGCGACGTAGCCGGCGATGTAGCCCTCGGCCTCGAGCCGTTCGACGCGGCGGTGGCAGGCCGAGGCCGAGAGGTGGATGCGCTCGGCCAGTTCGGCGTTGGTGATCCGGCCCTGCCGCTGCAGGACCTCGAGGATGCGGCGGTCGGCGGCGTCGAGATCGGCCATGGCGCAAGAATCTTCGACGCGGGGGGCGGCGGGTCGCAGGAACTGCCGCCACAGGCGCGATTCCCGGGCGGAAAGTCAACCCCCTTCGGGACCCTTGCCGGGATACTCCGCCCGCGTCCGGAACGGAGGGAATCATGCGCATCGGCGGTCCGAAGGAAATCAAGGCGCAGGAATATCGCGTCGGCCTGACCCCGCATGCCGCCCGCGAGGCGGTGGCCGCGGGCCACGAGGTGATCGTCGAGACCGGGGCCGGGGCGGGGGCGGGGTTTCCCGATGCCGACTACCATGCCGCCGGCGCGCGCGTTGTCGCCACGGCCGCCGAGGTCTTCGCCGCCGCCGACCTCATCGTCAAGGTCAAGGAGCCCCAGGCGGCCGAGCGGGCGCGGCTGCGCCCGGGCCAGGTTCTCTTCACCTATCTCCACCTTGCCCCCGACCCCGAGCAGACGCGCGACCTCCTCGCCTCGGGCGTGACCGCCATCGCCTACGAGACGGTGACCGACGCCCAGGGTGGCCTGCCCCTCCTCGCGCCGATGTCGGAGGTGGCGGGCAAGCTCGCGCCCCAGGTCGGCGCCTGGACGCTCCAGAAGGCCAACGGCGGGCGCGGCGTGCTCATGGGCGGGGTCCCCGGGGTGGCGGCGGCGCGGGTCGTGGTGATCGGCGGCGGCGTCGTCGGCACCAACGCGGCGCGGGTGGCGGCCGGGATGGGGGCGCATGTGACGGTCCTCGACCGCTGGCTGCCGCGGCTGCGCTATCTCGACGACGCCTTCGGCTGGCAGTTCCGCACCCGCTACGCGACCGAGGGCGCGCTCGCCGAACTCCTGCCCGAGGCCGACATGGTGATCGGGGCGGTGCTCGTGCCCGGGGCGGCGGCGCCGAAGCTCGTCCGCCGCGCCGACCTCAAGGCGATGAAGCCCGGGGCCGTGCTCGTCGATGTTGCGATCGACCAGGGCGGCTGCTTCGAGACCTCGCGGCCGACGACCCACGAGGACCCGATCTATGCCGTCGACGGCATCATGCACTACTGCGTCGCCAACATGCCGGGGGCGGTGGCGCGGACCTCGACGCTGGCGCTCTCGAACGCGACCCTCCCCTTCATGATGGCGCTCGCCGGCAAGGGCTGGCGCCGGGCCTGCGCCGAGGATCCCCACCTGCTCGCCGGCCTCAACGTCCATGCCGGCCAGCTGACCTATGCCGCCGTCGGCAAGGCCCTCGGGATCGCGGTCGTGGCCCCCGCCGAGGCCCTGCGGCAGGCGGGCTGACGGAGCCGCCCCGCGGGCCGGGCGGGGCCGCCCCGGAGCGGGTTCAGCGGGCCTTGAGGAGGTCGCGGATCTCGGTCAGGAGCTGCGTCTCGGTCGGGCCCGGGGGTGCGGCGGGCGCCTCCGCCTTGGGTTTCGTCACCGCCTCGCGGGCCCGGTTGACCGCCTTGACGATCATGAACACCACCCAGGCGATGATGAGGAAGTTGAGGCAGGCCATGAGGAAGGCGCCGTAGGCGAAGACCGCAGCGCCGGCATCGCGGGCGGCCTGCAGGCTCGCGCCGTCGGGCACCGTGCCCGAGAGCACGAGGTAGAGGTTGGTGAAGTCGATGCCACCGATGATCAGCCCGATGATGGGGTTGATGAGGTCGGCGACGATCGAATTGACGATCGCCGTGAAGGCCGCGCCGATGATGATCCCGACCGCGAGGTCGATGACATTGCCGCGGGCGATGAAGGCGCGAAACTCGCTGAACATGGTCACGGTCCCTTTCGTTGGCGCGGCCCGGGCGGCTGCCCGCCTCCGCGCCCCCTGAATAGGGCAGATCGCGGGACGAGTGAACCGTCCCCGGACCGCCCCGCGCCCGGGGAGGTCGCCCGCGGAGGGAGTTGGCGGCCGGGAACGAACACGGCCGCCCGGGCGCCCCCACACGTCCGCGCGCGCGCCCGGGGCCGCCGGAGGCGCACCCGCGGAGGGCCCGCAGGACGCTGCCCCGGGCAACCGATCCCGCGCTTCGATGGTGCGATCTGTTCGCGGGGATGGACGGAAGTGCCGTGGGAGAAGTCCGTCGCGGGAGCGCCACGACGACGCACGCCGTCCGCGCCGCGATCCAGCGGTCGCGGGCTTCGCTCGCGCCGTCGAGCCGCAGTCCGGGCCTCAACCCCGGGACGGTCGCGAGGGGGCGGGAGCGCGAGACGGTCGGAGGCCTGGAAACCGGCCGGAAGGAGCCTCGCCCGGTGCGGCCCGCCCGCGGTCAGTAGCGCGCCGCGATGGGCAGGGTCTCGGCCGGGAAGAGGCTGATGACCTCGCAGCCGCGGTCGGTCACCACGACCTCCTCCTCGATGCGCGCGGCCGAATAGCCGTCGGTGGCCGGGCAGTAGGTCTCGAGGGCGAAGACCATGCCCGTCTCGATCGTCATCGGATGCTCGAGGCTGACGGCGCGGCTGATGATCGGGCGCTCGTGCAGCGCCAGCCCGAGGCCGTGGCCGAACTGGAGGCCGAAGGCCGCGAGCTCGTCGGGAAAGCCGAGCGACTGCGCCGTCGGCCACACGGCCGCGACGCGGTCGGTCGTCACCCCCGGCCGGATGAGCGCGATCGCCGCATCGAGCCACTCGCGCGCGCGCCCGTAGGCGTCGGTCTGGGCGGGCGTCGCACGGCCGATGCCGAAGGTGCGGTAGTAGCAGGTGCGGTAGCCCTGATAGCTCTGCAGGATGTCGAAATAGGCCTGGTCGCCGGGGCGGAAGTAGCGGTCGGTGAAGTTGTGGGGATGGGGATTGCAGCGCTCGCCGGCGATGGCGTTGATCGCCTCGACGTCGTCGGACCCCATCTCGTAGAGCATCCGGTTCGCCATCGCGACGATGTCGTTCTCGCGGATGCCGGGTTTCAGGCTCTCCCAGATCATGTGGTAGACGCCGTCGACCATGCTCGCGGCCTGGGTCAGGAGATGGATCTCGTCGACATTCTTGATCTCGCGCGCGGCGAGCATGATCTGCTGGCCGTCGACAACCTTCACCCCGGCCGCCTCGAGGGCGTGGAACATCGCCGTCTCGGCATAGTCGACGCCGACGGCCATGCCGGCGACCCCGGCCGCCTTCAGGAGCGAGGCGATCTCCTCGGCGTGATGGCGCATGAGGCCGAAGGCGGGCGGGATCGTGCCGCGCATGCCGAGGACGCCCGCCCGCATCCGCTCGGGGGCGAGCCAGTCGCAGTATTCGCGGTGATGCACCGCCGCCGAGCCGAAATCCCACACGAAGGGCTCCTCGTCGGCGGCAAGGAGGGCAAAGCGGCACATCTTGTCACGTTCCCATTCCCCGATCTTGGTCCCGGAGATGTAGCGGATGTTGTTGACATCGAAGGTCAGGAGGGCGCCGCAGCCCGATTCGCGGAGGGCCTTGCGGGTCCGCGCCAGTCGATAGCGGCGCAGGCGGTCGTGGTCGACGCGGCGCTCGAAATCGACCGAAGTATGGCCGAGTGCCGGCAGGTGCCGGTCCCACCGCCAGTGGGGGGCATCGTCCCCGGGCCGGACGAGTCGGGGGTGGAGGGCGTCGGCAGGGGTCATGGCCAATCCTTCGGGTCTGCGGTCCGGGCCGGGGGCGCGCGGGCGCGGCCCCCCCCCCGCGGGCCGCGGGCGTCGGGCGCGGGCACCGGCCGGGGTCACGGGCGCGCCCCGTTCGCCCCGGGGCGCGCGGGGCGAGTGGCGCCGTCAGGGCGCCTTGAAGTTGCGGGCGAGGTCGATCATTTCCTGGGCGTCGAAATCGTTGATCTCGTCGACCAGATCGTTGGTGAAGTAGTGGCCGGGGTCGGAGATCCGGTCCCGCACCCGGATGACGCGAAGGTAGCGGTCGATCGACTCGGGCGACATGTAGCCGAACTTGCGGACGGTGTCGCCGTCCTGGAAGCGCAGGACCTCGACCTGCCGCTCCATCCCGACGAGGGTGCGGGCGAGGGCGGCATCGAAGGCCTGGCCGGTCGGGACCTGCTCGGGAAAGAGGCTCCAGTGGATGCGGATCGCCGCCTCGGGGTTGTTGAGGACGAAGACCGTGCTGCGGGCGACGATGCGGCCGACGGCGACGACGGTGGCGCGGTTCGCTTCCAGATAGCGCCGGCTCGTGAACAGCCCCGGGCCGATGATGTCGTTGACCCATGAGGGCATCGGAAGCTGGCGGAACTGCTCGCCCAGCGCCTCCATGGTCGAGACCGTGCCGATCGAGGCGGTGTAGGCATCGACGTCACCGTTGCGCAGGGCGGTCAGGGCCTGGGCGCCGATGCCGACGTCGATGAAGCTGACCTGGGTCTCGGGGTTGACGCCGTTCTCCTCAAGCGCGAGGCGGATGATCTTCTCGGGGCCCGACCCGAGCGCGGTGACGCCGATCGTCTTGCCGGCGAGGCCGGCGAGGGTCTGGATCGGCCCGCCGGGGTTGACGACGATCACCGTGTTGTTGCGCCGGATCTGGTTGTAGAAGTAGACGATCCCGAGGTCGTCGCCCTGGGCCGCGCGCTCGAGGACCGGTTCCACGACCCCCGAGCCGATGTCCTGGTCGCCGCTCGCGACCAGCTGGATCGAGACGTTGGGCCCGCCCGAGGAGGGGCTGAACTCGGGCTCGAGCCCGGCCTCCTTGTACATGCCGTAGTAGAGCGGGATCGAGGTCTGGTTCGAGACCGTGTTCGAGATGCTGGGAAAGGCGAACATGTATTTCAGGCGCGTCAGCGTCTGGGCAAAGAGGCGCCCGGGGCCGAAGGCGGCCCCGGCCATGGTGCCTGCGCCGAGGAGCGCGAGAAGCTGCCGGCGGTCGATCTCGTATCGTGACATGACGCGGGTTCCCTTGCTGGTGATGTCGTCTGGCAGTCAGATCTGGGTATTGGGGTCGCTGCCCTGGGCCGAGACGTCCCAGTGCAGGACCCATTTCTTCAGTCTCCGGACGATCACGTTCATCGTCAGCCCGACCACCGAGAGAAGGATCAGGACCGAGAACTGGCCGGGGCCGTCCATGTTCGCGTTCTGGATCTGGATCAGCGTCCCGAGCCCGGCATGGGCGCCCACGAACTCGGCGACGATGGTGCCGATCAGGGCCAGCACGACGGCAAGCTCGAGCCCCGCCATGATGTAGGGCAGGGCGCTCGGAAAGCGCAGATACCAGAAGATCTGGAACTTCGAGGCGCCCATCGACCGCATCAGGCTGATGCGGTCCTCGTCGGCCGAGCGCAGCCCGGCGATCGTGTTCACGAGCAGGGGAAAGAAGCACAGGATCGACGATGAGACGATCTTGGACGCGATCCCGAGCCCGAACCAGAGCGTGAAGAGCGGCGCCAGCGCCACCTTGGGCATCGACTTGAACATGATGACGTAGGGATAGACGATCAGTTCCGCGAAACGGAAACTGGCGATGACGGCGCCCAGAACGATGCCGACGACGCTGCCGATCGCGAACCCCATGAGGGCGGCGTAGACGGTGACCCCGAGGTGACGCTGGTAGAGCCCGCTCGCTAGGCCGCGCTTCAGCGCCATGGCGATCTGCGAGGGCGCCGGGACCACGTAGTCGGGCAGGTGCAGGGCCCGCACCAGGACCTCCCAGGTGCCGACCGTCAGCACCAGGAAGCCGAGGGTGACGGCGATGTCGCGGGCCTTCTCGGAGGCCCGCGAGCGGTGCTGCCCGGGGCTTGCGGCGGCCGGCCGGCCGTCCTGCCTGCGGTCGATTGCCGTCATCCGTCGATCCCGCCCTCGGTGAGAAAGAAGTCCCGGATCCGGGTCACATGGCGTCCGAACTCCGGCCCTCCCATGACGCTCATGGCGCGCGGGCGCGGGAGGTCGATCGCGATGTCCTCGAGGATGCGCCCCGGGCGCGGCGACATCACGAGCACGCGGTCGGCGAGAAACACCGCCTCCGGGATCGAATGGGTGATGAGGAGGACGGTCTTGCGCTTCTCGAGCCAGATGCGCTGCAACTCGACATTCATGTGCTCGCGGGTCATGGCGTCGAGGGCCCCGAAGGGCTCGTCCATGAGGAGCAGGCGGGGATCGGTGACGAGCGCCCGGGCGATGGCCGCGCGCTGCTGCATCCCGCCCGAGAGCTCGCGGGGATAGCGCCCCTCGAAGCCCTGAAGCTCGACGAGGCCCAGCATCGCCATCGCCTCCTCGCGGTAGCGCGCGCGGTCAAGGCCGAGGATGGCCACCGGAAGCATCACGTTCTGGAGGATGCTGCGCCAGGGAAAGAGGACCGGCGACTGGAGGACGACACCGACATCCCCCCGCGCCTCGCCGGCGCGGCGGCCGTGGATGAGGACCTCGCCCTCGCTCTGCGGCTGGATGCCGGCGAGGATCTTGAGGAGGGTCGACTTGCCGCAGCCCGAGGGGCCGACGAGCGCGACGAAGGAGCCGTCGCCAAGCTCGACGGTGGTCGCGGCGAGGGCGGCGACGTCGCCGTGGTCGCGCGTCCGGTAGGTCTTGCTGACGGCGCGGATGCTGATCGCGGCCGGTGCGGCCGGCCGGTCGGGACGCGCGCTCGCCGCCGCGTGCGGATGATGCACCATCTGCCCTCCTCCCTCGCCCCGCCCCCCGGGCCGGTGGCCCGCCCCGCGCGGGCACGGACCTTGCCCTCGCCCCGGCGCCACCCGTTCCCGCGCCGGCGGACGTTCGAGCAATCGTTTGCACGATTGCACGGGGGATCCCGCCTGTCAACGGTCTTCTGTCCCCGGGACAGGGCCGGCCCGGCCGCCCCGGCCGGCCCCGCGCCGGCCCTGCGGCCTGCCCGCCGGACCAACCCGGAGGGGCGCGGGGAGCGTCGGCGGGCGCTGCCGGCGGCCGGCCCCGCGGGCCGGATGCGGCCTGGGTCGCGGTTTCCCGAGGATCGGCGCCGGACCTCCCCGGGCAGGGTGGTTCGCCCGGGGCCTGCCGGGGCGGGCGGACCCGGCCCCGCGCCCGCCGCGGGGCGGCCGTCCGGGTGACGAGGCCGCTTGTCAGGCCGGAGACTGCGTGCTAGCGCTTGTGCAATCGGTTGCCGGTTTTTCTGCAGCGTGTTGCACCAGCCAGGAGATGCGACCCATGAGCCGCGAGGGCTATCCCTATTTCAGCAGCGCCGAGATGGACCGCCGCTTCGCGGCGGCGCGGGCACTCATGGACGAGCGGGGCCTCGACGCCCTCCTCGTCTTCGGCCACAGCGGCAACCGGCGCCATTACCAGGCCGATGTGCACTACTTCGCCCAGATCGCCCTCTTCCACGAATCCTACCTCCTCGTACCCCGCACGGGCGAGCCCAAGCTCTGGACGACCCACAACAACCACTGGCCCAACGCGCGCGAGCTGACGACCATCGCCGATGTCGCCCAGGTGCACCGTTCGGTCGGGGCGGCGCGGACGCTCGCAGACGAACTCGAGCGCCGGGGCCTTGCCCGGGGTCGCGCGGGGCTCGTCGGAACCTTCTTCTACCAGGACATCGACGGGCTTCGCGCGGCGCTGCCGGGGCTGGCGCTGGCGGACCTGAGCGGCCCCGTCAAGCGCCTGCGGATGCGCAAGAGCGGCGAGGAGATCGCCTGGCAGCGCAAGGCGGCGACGGGCTGCGATGCGGTCATGGAGGCGCTGCGGCGCGAGTTGCGCCCGGGCGTGGCCGAGAGGGACATCCAGACCCTGGCCGAGAGCGCGGCCCGCGCGGCCGGCTGCGAGTTCACCTTCCTCTACCTCAACAGCACGCCGATGGCCGCCTCCGACAGCTGCGTGCCAAACCAGATGTGGTCGCACCGCAAGCTCGCCCAGGGCGACGTCATCAACACCGAACTGACCGTGAACCACGGGATGTATTGCTCGCAGATCCTGCGCCCCTTCACGCTCGGCGAACCGAACGAGCAATACCGGCGGATCTACGCCTGCACGAAGGATGCCTACGACGCCCTCTGGTCCAAGGTCCGCGCCGGGGTCACCGTCCAGGCCCTCTATGACGTGTCGCTGCGCATCCGCGATGCGGGCTTCGACACCGTCGACGGGGTCGGCCACGGCTTCGGCGTCGACATCCAGCCGCCCTCGGGTCTCCCGAACGGGTTCCGCCGTCCGCCCCAGCCCGACGACGTGCTCGAGGAAGGGATGACCTACGTCATCCAGCCCAACCCCACATCGAAGGACTTCAAGGCGGGCATGCAGCTCGGGGATCTGGGGCTGGTGACGAAGACGGGCTTCGAGCGGCTTCACCGCTATCCGCCCGAACTGACCATCCTCTGACCCGGCCGGCGGGCCTCATCGCGAAAGGGGGCGGCGATGTCCTATCTGCTTCGTGACGGGCATGTCCTGACCATGGACGCGGCCCGCAGGGTCTTTCCCTCGGGCTTCGTGCTCACCGACGGCGCCGGCCGGATCGCGGCCGTCGGGCCGATGGCCGAATGCCCCGACGCGCCCGGGGCCGAGCCCGTCGACTGCTCCGGGCGGATCGTCGTTCCCGGCCTGATCGACGCCCTCCACCTCCACTGGACCCACCTCTTCCCGGGCGAGCGGCCGGCGTCGTCGGCCGCGGCCCACCTCGACCGTCCGGCGCATGAACTCGCGGCCCGCCTTGCCGCCGCGGCGCTGCCCGCGGGCGGGGTGACGTCCGCGCTCCTCGAGATGCCCGCCACCATGGCGGCCGGGGAGGTCCGGGCGGTCGCGGAGATCTTCCGCGACGCGGGGGTCGGTGCGGTCCCCGCGGTCGCGCCCGGCCTCGCCGAGGCGGTCGAGGGCGCGGCGGTCACGCTCACCGCCGACGTGATCGCGCTCGCCCGCGGCGAGGCGAGCGAGGCCACGATCCGCGCCGCCGCGGCGGCGGAGCGCCGGCTCGGGCGGCGCATCCTCTTGCGCATCGAGCCCGAGGGGGCAACGCCCGAGGCCATGGCCGCGGCGACGCGCACCTCCGGCCGCTCGACCGTCCTCCATCTGATGGAGATGGGGCTCCTCGATGACCGCTGTCTCGTCGTCTGTCCCCGGGCGCTCGACGATCCCGACCGCGCCCTCGTCCTCGAATCGGGGTGCTTCGTGATCGGCCTGCCCGTCGCCGACGCCTTCGCGGGGCGGGGATCGGCGCTCTTCTCGGCCCTCGCGCGGGCCGGGGTTCCCTGCGCGCTCGGCAGCGGGGGGCCGGGCGCGGGCGCCACCGCGGACATGGTCGAGCAGATGAAGGCTGTCGTCATGACCCAGAACGCAACGATGCTCGACCCCGCCGCCATGAGCCTCGAACGGGCGCTCGAGATGGCGACGGTCGGCGCCGCCGAGGCCCTGGGGCTTGCGGCCGAGACCGGCGCGCTCGCGGCCGGCAAGCGGGCCGACATTGCCGTCTACGATGTCCGCAACCCCCACCAGCAGGTGGCGGCGAAACCGCTCTCGGCCTTCATCGCCTGCACCCGCGCGACCGAGGCCGAGGTGGTCCTTGCCGGCGGCGCCCGCGTCGCGGCTGCGGCCCCCGGCATCGCCGCCGCGAGGGCCGCGCGCGGTGCCGCCCGTGCCGCCATCGCCGCCGCCGGGGCGCGGCCATGAGACACCTCATCCGCAACGCCGCCGTCATCACCGTCGACGCCGCGGGCACCGTCCACGATCCGGGCTTCGTGCTGGTCGAGGGCGACCGCATCGCCGCCGCCGGGCCCGTGGCCCGCACCCCCGCGGGCCCCTTCGACCGCGTGACCGATGCCCGCGGGGGGCTCCTCGCGCCGGGGCTCATCAACCTTCACCAGCATGTCTACATGAACCTGGCCAAGGGCCTCGCCGACGGCATGCGGCTCGAGACCTGGACCGTCGGGCTCTCGTCGAAGGTGCGCAACGCCATGGAATGGAGCGACCATCTCGCCTCCTGCCGGCTGGGCGCCCTCGAGATGCTGCGGACGGGCACCACCACCTTCCTCAACCATGGCGTCGGCCGCGCCGCGGAATCGGCCGAGACCGAGGTCGCGACGCTCTTCCGCGCGTTCGGGCTGCGGCAGGTCATGGCCGTTCCCTACCAGATCCGCACGCCGGCGCTGCCCGACCACCCCTTCGGCCCGGCCGAGGCCGACGCCGACCTGCGCGCGCTCCACGCCGCGCTCGACGATCGCCGCGACGACATGCTGCGCCTGGCCACGGCGATCGAGTGCAACGCCCACCATACCCGCGCCGGGCGCAGTTCCGACGAACTGGTCCGGGCCGGCCATGCGCTGGCCCGCGATCTCGACCTCCGGATCGCCTCGCACATGTCGGCGGGGACGCTCTCGATGTCCTTCGGCTTCACCATGTACAAGCGCCTGACGGGGCGGTCGGATGTCGAATACCTCCATCGCCTCGGCGTCCTCGATCGCCGCTGGCTGCTCATCCACGGCATCCACCTCACCGACGAGGACATGGATCTCGTGGAAAGGTCCGGTGCCTCCGTGGTCTACACCCCGACCTCGGAGGCGATGCGGGGCGGGGGCATCGGCCCCTGGGTGACGATGCTCGGGCGGGGGATCACCTGCGCCCTCGGGACCGACGGGCCGGCCGTCGACTATTCGGTCGACATGCTCGAGCAGACCAAGGCGACGTGCCTCTTCCAGGCGCTGCGCTACGGCCGCCCGGAGGCGGTCGCGCCCGACGCCGCCCTGCGGATGGCGACGGTCTGGGCCGCGCGGGCCCTCGGCATGGACGACGTGATCGGCTCGATCGAGGCCGGCAAGCGTGCCGACCTCGTGCTTTTCGGGCGCGAGCGGGCCGCCCAACAGCTGATCGAGGATCCGGTCCGGGCGCTCGTCATGGCCACCCACGGGTCGGATGCGCGGCTGGTCCTCGTCAACGGCCGGCCGGCCTACGACGCAGGCCGCTTCGGCACGGACGTCGACGCCGCGGGGATCGTCGCCGAGGCCCGCGCCCGCGCGACCCGCATCCTTGCCGCGGCCGGCATCGAGGGTCGCGCCGCCCTCGCCTGGCCCGCCCGAAGGGAGCGTCCGGCGGGCGAGCGGTGGACGTGAGCGCGCCCGCGGGGAAGGTCGCGAGCGTGGTCGAGCACTGGCTGCCGCGCATGGAGGTGGCCGGCATCGCCTCGGCGATGGCAAGGGAGGTCATCGCCCGGGCCGGCGACTGGTCGGGCTGGCTCGCCGCCTGGTCGGAGGAGGGCGAGCGCCACGCCGCCCTCGCCGCCGATGCCGAGGCCCGCGGCTGGCATCTGACCGCGGGCGCGGCCTACGCCCGGGCGGCCGCCTGCTACCATTTCGGCCAGTTCATGGCCTTCGAGGATCCGGCGGCCAAGGAGGCCGCGGCGGCTCGGAAATGCGCCCTCTACCGCCGGGCGGCGCCGCTCCTCGATCCGCCGGCGGAGTTCCTCGAGGTTGCGGTCGACGGCGGGACCCTGCGCGGCTATCTCCGCCGGCCCGCGGGGACGGGGCCGCAGGCCCTGGCGCTGATCCTGCCGGGATCGGATTCGACCAAGGAGGAGTTCCCGGCCCTCGAACAGGTCTTCCTGGCCCGCGGCATGGCCACCTTCGCGCTCGACGGGCCAGGGCAGGGCGAGGGGCGCTCGCTCGGCCCCCTGCGGCCCGACATCACCGCCGAACTCGACCGCGTCGCCGCCGTCCTGCGCCGGCGAAGCGACCTCGACGGGCGGATCGCGCTTGTCGGCATGGCCTTCGGCGGCTTCCTCGCCCTGCGCGCCGCGGCCGGCCTCGGCTGGGTTGCCGCCGTCATCTCGGTCAACGGCTTCGCCGATCTCGGCGCCTTCGAGCCCGGCCTGCCGCAGGTCTACCGCGACAACCTGCGCTTTGCCCTCGGGACGCCCGATGTCGCCCTTCGCGCGCGCGACTTCAGCGTCGCCGGGCTGGCGGGCCCGCGCTGTCCCGCGCTCGTGATCCACGGCGGGCGCGACCGCATCTTCCCCATCGCCGAGGCCGAGGCGAGCGCCGCCTTCTGCCGGGGCGGGGTAACCCTGCGCATCCTCGCCGAGGGCAACCACGTCTGCAACAACATCCACTGGATCTACCGGCCCCTGATGGCCGACTGGCTGCGCGACGTCCTCGACGGCCGCGCCGCCGGGAGTGCCGTCCCGGCCGGGCCGGGACCGGGCTAAGCCCGGCCGGACGGCGCGGCCGTGCCGTCGCGCCCCGGGGCCGCGGACGCCGCCGCACCGCGGCCGCCCCGGACGGGCGGCGCCGGCGGCAGGGCCCGCCGGCGGCCGGACGGGGGACGCCCTCAGGCGCCCGCTGCGGGCGGGATCTCGAGCCCGGTCGGCCCCTCCCGGTCCTCGCTCACAAGCTTCATGCCCGCGTGCAGCGCCACCGTCTCGATCAGCGCCGAGAAGTCGGACGCCAGATAGGCGGCAGGATCCTTGCGCAGCTGCGCGGCGCCGAAATGGGCCTG
>JADLCV010000040.1 GCA_020846995.1 Paracoccaceae bacterium | reverse complement strand
CCGGTCGGCCTCGCGGCGGGTGTCGCGGGCCGCCGCCTCGGCCGCGGCACACTCGGCCGCGCGGGCCGTGAGGAGGCGGTGCGCCGCGGCCGCCCCCGCCGCCCGCGCCTCGGCCCCGGCGAGGTCCTCGCGGACGGCCGCGAGCCGGTTGAGCTGGGTGAGGCGCAGGGCGGTCGTCGCCTGCTGGCTGCCGGCGGCGGCGCGAAAGCCGTCCCAGCGCCAGAGATCGCCCTCCCGGCTCACGAGCCGCTGGCCGGGCCGGAGCGCGGCCTGGAGCCCCGGCCCGTCGGCCGCGGCGACGACCCCGGTCTGGGCGAGCCGGCGGGCGAGGGCGGGGGCGCCGCCGACGCGGGGGGCAAGCGGCTCGGCCGCGGCCGGGAGCGGGGGGGGCGGGGCATCGGCTGCGGGCGCGAGCGTCTCCCAGCCGACCGGGGTGGCGGCCGTGGCCGGAGGGGCCTCGAGATCCTCGCCGAGGGCCGCCCCCAGCGCCGCCTCGAAGCCGGCCGCGACGGTGACGAGATCGACCAGCGCCGGGCCCGGGCCGGGGGCCCGGGCGAGAAGGCGCGCGAGCGCGAGGGCCTCGGCCGCGAGTGCCGCCTGCTCGCCCTCGCCCGAGGCCCGCGCCGCCCGCGCCACCCCCTCGCGGCCGACGGCCTCGGCGAGCGCCGCCTCGGCCTCGGCCAGCCCCGCCTCGGCCACTCCGGCGCGGGCCTGGCCGCCTTCCCGCGCCACCTCGGCCGCTGCCGCCGCGGCGGCGGCGCGGGCCTCGCCGGCGGCGGCCTCGGCCGCCGCCCGGCGGGCGCGGCTCGCGGCATCGGCCGCCGCCGCCGCCGCCGCCCCGGCCTCGGCGCGCTGGCGTTCGGCCTCGCCGTGGCGGGCGGCGAGCGCCGCGGCATCCTCGGTAAGGGCGGCGAGCGCGCCCTCGCGCCCCTCGAGGTCGGCCGCCGCCGCCCGCGCCGCGGCGGCGGCGGCGGCGAGGCGCCGCTCCTCGCCCGGGGCGGCGCGGGATAGCCCCAGAGCTTCGCCGGCGAGGCGGGCCTCGGTCGCCCCGGCGTCGCGGTCGAGCCCCTCCTCGCGCGCGAGGTCGGCGTCGATCTGGGCGAGCGCCGCCGCGGCCGCCTGCGCCGCGGCCTCGGCCCGCTCGACCTCGGCCTCGAGCCCCGCCCGCTCGGCCTCGAGCCGGGCCACGATCGCGGCCGCGACCGTCGCCTCCTCGCGGGCCGCGGGCAGCCCCGCCTCGGCCGCCTCGCGCTCGCGCCCGCGGGCCAGCGCCGCCGCCTCGGCCGCACCCACCCGGGCGAGCGCCGCCCCCGCCACGGCCGCGGCCGCGACCCGCGCCGCCTCGGCCGCCTGCCAGCGGACGAGGAGCAGGAGTCCCTCGGCCTCGCGCAGCGCCGCCGCGATCGTGCGGTATCGCGCTGCCGCCCGCGCCTCGCGGGCAAGCCCGGCGATGCGGGCCCTGAGCGCCTCGACGACCTCGGCCGCGCGGGCGAGGTTCTCCTCGGTCGCCGCCAGCCGCGCCTCGGCCTCCTGCCGGCGGGCGTAGAGGCCGGCGATCCCCGCCGCATCCTCGAGGACGCGGCGGCGGGCGCGGGGGCGGGCGGCGACCAGTTCGGCCACCTGTCCCTGGCGGACGAGCGAGGGCGAGAGGGCGCCGCTGCCGGCATCGGCGAAAAGCACGGCGACGTCGCGGGCCCGCACCTCGCGGCCGTTGGCGCGGTAGGTCGAGCCGCCGTCGCGGCTGATCCGGCGCGCGATCTCGAGGCGGTCGGCGTCGTTGAAGCCGGCCGGGGCGCGCCGCTCGGCGTTGTCGATGACGAGCACGACCTCGGCAAAGGCGCGCGCCGGCCGGCCGGCGGCGCCGGCAAAGATGACGTCCTCCATGCCCTCGCCGCGCATCGCCGTCGGCCGCGTCTCGCCCATGACCCAGCGCAGGGCCTCGACGAGGTTCGATTTGCCGCAGCCGTTCGGCCCCACGACCCCGGTCAGCCCGTCGCCGATCAGAAGCTCGCCGGGATCGACGAAGCTCTTGAAGCCGTTCAGGCGGAGGCGGGTGAAGCGCATGGGACGGGCTCCGGGTCGTGGGGGCGGGGCCGGCCGCCATGGTCGCCCGCCCGCCCGCCCCGGTCAAACGCCCCTCCACGATCTTGCGCCGGCGGGCCGCGATGCCGCAACATCTGGGCGGGCGGCAGGGGAAACCCTCGCCCGGTCGGCCCGTGCCGCCGGCCGCCGGCCGCCGCGGGGGGGGGGCGCCGGGCGCGGTCGCCGCCGTGTCGAGGCGCGACCCGGTCGCTGCGGGACCGGCCGCGACGGCACTCCCGGCCCCGCCGGGGTCGGGGCGCGCCGGGATGATCCGCGGTCCCGGGGGCGGGCGCGATCGTCGGGGCGCCCGCGGCCCGCGGCCCCGGGGCCCGCGCGCGCGGCGCGGACGGCGGGCCCGCAGCCCCCCACGCGACCTCCGGGGAGCCCCGGGGAAAGGGCGCGGGGTCGCCTCAGCGGCCGCGGATCTCGGCTGTCGGGCGGAAGGGCAGCGGCCGGCCGGCGAGGCGGGCGCGATAGATGGGGAGCGATTCGACGACGCGCATGATGTAGCTGCGGGTCTCGGCGAAGGGCACGGTCTCGACCCAGTCGACGGGGTCGACGGCGCCCGTCCGGGGGTCGCCGATGGTGCCGAGCCAGGCTCGCGGCCGGCCCGGCCCGGCGTTGTAGGCCGCAGCGAGGAGGGCCGGGTTCGCCCCGAACTCGTCCTCGAGCTCGGCGAGGTAGGCGAGCCCGAGGCGGGCGTTGTAGGCCCCGTCCCGGGTCAGCCGGTCCGGATCCCACGGCAGGCCAAGGGCCCGAGCCATGCGCTCGGCGGTCGCCGGCATGACCTGCATGAGCCCGCGCGCCCCGGCCGGGCTGACGACGGCGGGGTCGAACTCGCTCTCGCGCCGGGCGATAGCGAGGGCAAGCTCGGGGGCGACCCGGTCGTGGCGGGCGCCGAGGTCGACGAGCGGGAAATAGGCCGCCGGCAGGATGACGCCGCGCCCGGCCGCCTGCTTGGCGATGGTGACGGCCCAGTTGGCTTCGCCCGCGGCGAGGGCGTAGTCGGCGAGAAGGGCGAGGCCGGAGGCGTCGAGCCCCTCGGCAAGGTGGAGGAGGAAGCGGCGGGCGAGCGCGGTGTCGCCCGCGGCGGCGAGGAGGGTCGCGGCCGCGAAGACCGACGACCGCCGGAAGCCCGCCTGCCGCCAGTCGCCGGCCCGGCCGGGGGTGACGAGGCGGGGGTCCATGGCGATGCCCGCGCGCTCGGCCGCGAGCTGGCCGTAATAGGCGGTCTGGTGGCGCGCGGCGCGGGCGAAGCTCGCCAGGGCGGCGGCGGTGTCGCCCATCGCCTCCTCGGCCCGCCCCTGCCAGTAGAGCGCCCGGGCGAGGCTGATCGGCGTCGTCACCGCCCGCTCGAGGGTTCGGAAATGGCCCAGCGCCCGGGCCGGGTCGCCGAGGCGGCGCAGGGCGACGAAGCCGGCGAGGAACTCGAGTTCGGCGACCTCGGCCCCGCCGCCGGCGAGATGGTGGCGGGCGGCGATGCGGTAGGCGCGGCGGGCATCGCCCTCGCGGGCCTCGCGGCGGGCAAGGAGGGCGCGCCGTTCGGCCCAGGCGGCGGGATCGCCGAGGCGGGCGGCCGATTCCGACCGCTCGAGGATGAGTTCGGCCGCGGCCTCGTAGCGGTCGGCCCGCATCCGCCAGACGAAGCGGTCGCGGGCAAGCCCGGCGTCGGCGGCGAGGTCGGCGGGCACCGCCGCCACCCGGGCATCGACGCCCGCCTCCCGCGCCTGGAGGGCAAGGCGGGCCTCGGCCAGCCGGCGCCGGCCGGCATCGACGAGGGGCAGGAGGCGTCGTGCCTCCCCGTCCCGGCCCTGCCAGAGGAGGAGGTCGAGTCGGGCCGCGTGGTGGCGGGCGAGCGCCCGCCCGTGGCGCCCGAGGAGGTCGGCCTCGTCCGCGGCCGTCATCGGCAGGCCCGCGGTCCAGGCCCGCACCGCCTCGGCCTCGGCCTCGCCGGCGCGGCCGGCGGCCGCGAGGGCGGCGGCGAGCGCCCGGGCACCGGCCCCGGTGACGGGCGGGGCGTCGCGGAAGAAGGCAAGGACCGCGGCGGGGTCGGCGGCGGGCCCGCCCGGGGCCGCGAGCGCCGCCTCGGCCTTCTCGCGCAGCAGGGGCAGGCCCGGCCAGTCCGGCCGCCGGGCGAGGAAGGCCCGGGCCGCGGCGACATCGCCCGCCCCGTCGCGGATCCGCATCCACTCGATGACGTCCTGCCCGACGGCGCCCGCCCCGGCCGCCGCCGCCACCGCCCGCGGCCAGTCGCGGGCCGCGGCCAAGGCGAGGGCCGCGCGGAGGGCCGCCGCCGCGCCCTCCCCCGCCGCCGCGGCCGGGGCGGGAACGAGTGCAAGGACGAGGACGATGCTCAGGATCAGGCGCAGGATCATGCGTCGCGGGCTCCCCGTCGGGTCCGGGTTCGGGGCCGGGCGGCGGCCGCCGCGCCCCGGCCCCCGACCCTAGGCGGCGGGCGCGGGCGCGCAAGACACGAAGCCGGGATGCCCCCGCCCGCGGCTGCCGCCCCCGGGGGGGCGAAAGCCGCCGGCGGCCGCGCCAACTTGGCATCCGGCCGCGCTCCGTCTAGGGTCGCCGCGACCTCAGATTGGACGAATCGGGGACGGAAATGCCCCCCGGTGTCCCCCGGAATGGAGGCTGACGATGCAGTTTCGCGGCTCGATCCCCGCCCTCGTGACCCCCTTCCGTGACGGCAAGGTCGATTTCGGCGCCCTCGAGGCGCTGGTCGAATGGCAGATCGCCGAGGGCTCGACCGCCCTCGTGCCGGTCGGCACCACGGGCGAGAGCCCGACCCTCAGCCTCGAGGAGCACGAGGCGGTGGTCGGGGCCGTCGTCCGCACCGCCGCCGGCCGGGTGCCGGTGATCGCCGGGGCGGGGTCGAACAACACCGCCGAGGCCCTGCGCCTCGTCCGCCATGCCGAGAGGGTCGGCGCCGATGCCGCCCTCGTCGTCACCCCCTACTACAACAAGCCGACCCAGGCCGGGCTGGTCGCCCACTACCGGGCCCTCCACGACGCGAGCAACCTGCCGATCATCATCTACAACATCCCCGGCCGGTCGGTCGTCGACATGACCCCCGAGACCATGGGCGAGCTGGCCCGCCTGCCCCGCATCGTCGGCGTCAAGGACGCGACCGGACGGCTCGAGCGGGTGTCGCTCCAGCGCGAGACCTGCGGGCCGGCCTTCCTGCAGCTTTCCGGCGAGGACGCGACCGCCCTCGGCTTCAACGCCCATGGCGGGACGGGCTGCATCTCGGTCACGGCCAACGTCGCCCCGGGGCTCTGCGCCGCCTTCCAGGCGGCGACGCTGCGCGGCGACTACGCCGCGGCACTCGCCTACCAGGACCGTCTCATGCCCCTGCACGTCGCGATCTTCCTCGAGCCCGGGGTGGCGGGGGCGAAATACGGCCTCGCCCGCCTCGGCCGCTGCTCGGAGGAGGTGCGTCTGCCGCTCGTCGGGCTCACGGCCCCGACGCGGGCGCGGATCGACGCGGCGATGCGGCACGCGGGCCTCCTCAACTGAGGCCGCCGCACGGGGCGGCCGCGCGCGCCCTGCCCCGGACGGGGCCCCCTCACTCTCCCCCCCCGCGATCCGGGACCGCCTCCGGCGCCGGCCCCCCCGGCACCGGGCACGGTCGGGCGGCGCCTCACTCCGCCCGGCGCCCGTCCCGGCCGCGGAGGGCGGCCCAGGTCCGCGGGCCGGTGACGGCGTCGGCCGAGAGCCCCGCCGCGGTCTGGAAGGTCCGCAGGGCGGCCTCGGTCGCAGGGCCGAAGACGCCGTCGGCGACGATCCCGGCCGCCCGCGCCGCGAGGAACCCCTGGAGCGCGACGACCGCCGGGCCGGTCGCGCCGGGGCGCAGGACCGGGTCGGGCGGGGGGGCGGCGAGGCCGCGGGTGACGAGCGCGCGGCGGGCCCGCACGAGGAGGGCACGGCGGTCGGCGAGGCCGTTCAACCCGCCGTTGACGCGCCGCGTCACCGCCTCGAGATCGTCGCGGTCGGCCGGCGCGTTGATGCCGCGGTCGACCCAGTAGTCGCAGGCGATGCGGAGCGAGGTCACGGGTTCGGCGGCGAGCGCGGGCTCTGCCTCGAGCGGCAGCCCGAGGCGGGCCCCGGCGCGGGCGTAGTTCGCCCGCCCGGTCAGCTGGATCAGCCCCCGCCCCTTGTAGCGCACCCCGTCGCCCGGGCGCAGGTTCCCGAGGTCGGCCCGGCCCTCGTAGGCCGCGCCCGAGGCGAACTCCTCGGTGGTGCGGAAGCCCGCGCATTCATGCACCACCTGGGCCATGAAATGGGCGATGCGCAGGAAGCGGTCGATGCCGTGGGCGGCGAGCGTCGGCGAGAGGACGGGGGCGATGGCGGCGATGATGCGCCCCTGCGCCGCCGCCTGCCTGCCCCGGAAGCGCGGCGCCACCGCGCGCAGGAAATCCTCGCCAAGCTCCATCGCCCCGCCCCTCCCCGTGCAGCCTCGCCGGGTCCAGTCCAGCCGGCAAGGGTTGAGATGTGGAAAGGGCGGCGCGCTCTGGACAGCGACCGCGGGGTTGCCTAACGCTCGGCCGCCATGGCCACGCGCGCGGACCCCAACAGCAGGCTCATCGCCGAGAACCGGCGCGCCCGCTTCGACTATTTCGTCGAGGAGACGGTCGAGGCCGGGATCGTCCTCGGCGGCTCGGAGGTGAAGTCGCTGCGCGCCGGCGCCGCCAACATCGGCGAGAGCTATGCGAGCGTCGAGGGGGGCGAGCTCTGGCTCATCAACGCCCACATCGCCACCTACGCTCCGGCCAAGACCTGGGGCCACGAGGAGCGGCGCAAGCGCAAGCTCCTGGTGCGGAAGCGCGAACTCGCGCGCATGTGGGCGGCGACGGCGCGGCAGGGCATGACGCTCGTGCCGCTGGCCATGTACTTCAACGACCGCGGCATCGTGAAGCTGCGAATCGGCATCGCCCGCGGCAAGAAGGCCGCCGACAAGCGCGCGACCGAGGCCCGCCGCGACTGGGATCTCGAGCGCCGCCGCCTGCTCAAGGAGCGCGGCTGAGGGCAGGGCAGCCGGGCGGCGGCGCGCGGCAGCCCGCCGGCGCTTCGGCGGGGCGGCAAGGGATCGCGGCACCCGGGCCCGCGGCCTGGTCCCCCCGCGGCGGCGCGCGGGGCGGGCCGAATCCCGCCCCGGGGAGGGAGCGTCGGGCCCTCGCGGGCGCGGCCGCGGGCGCGGCGGTCAGAGCGGCACGTCCGCCGCCCCCGCCCCGGTGCCGCCCTCCCCCCTCGCGGGCGGGCCGGCCGGAGCGGCGCATCAGCCTCCCCCGCCCCGGTGCCACCCACCCCTTCGCGGGCGGGCCGGTCAGAACGGCACGCCCGCCTCCCCGGGCCCGGTGCCGCCCTCCCCCGCTCCGGCCTCCGCCGCGGCGCGGACGAAGCGGGCGATCAGCTTCTTTGCCCCGGCCTTGTCGAAGGCGATGTCGAGCTTGTCGCCCTCGGTCGCGGTGACGGTGCCGTAGCCGAACTTGTCGTGGAAGATGCGGGCGCCCGGGGCGAAGGCGGTGGCGGCGGCGGGGTCGATGACAAGGCGCGGGGAATCGCGGGGGGCCGCGGCCGGGGCGCGGAGGGCCGCGCGCGCCTGGAGGCGCTGCCAGCCGGGCGAGGCGTAGACGTCGGCCCGCGCCGCCCGCGCCTCGATCCCCCCGCCCGCCGCGGCCGGAGCGGCGCCGGCGCCGGCGCCGCGGCCGAAGCCCGCGCCGTGGAGGCCGGGCGGGGTCAGCACCTCGACATCGGCCGGGGGCAACTCGTCGATGAAGCGCGAGGGCAGCTGGCTCTGCCACTGCCCGTAGACGCGGCGGTTGGCCGCGAACGAGACCGTCGCCAGCCGCTCGGCGCGGGTGAGCCCGACATGGGCAAGGCGGCGCTCCTCCTCGAGCCCGCGCTGGCCGCTCTCGTCCATGGCCCGCTGGCTGGGAAAGAGCCCGTCCTCCCAGCCCGGCAGGAAGACGACCGGGAACTCGAGCCCCTTGGCGGCGTGCAGCGTCATGACGCTGAGGCGCGGCCCGCCCTCGCCGAGGTCGTGGTCGAGGATGAGCGCCACATGCTCGAGGAAGCCCTGGAGGTTCTCGAAGCCCTCGAGCGCCTTGACGAGCTCCTTGAGGTTCTCGAGCCGGCCCGGGGCCTCGGGCGAGCGGTCGGCCTGCCACATCGCCGTGTAGCCCGATTCGTCGAGGATGGTCTCGGCCAGCGCGACATGGCCCGGCCCCTCGCCCCGGACGAGCCGGTGCCAGCGGTCGATGGCGCCGACGAGCAGGCGCAGCTCGGCGCCGCCGCGCCCGGCGACGAGGCCCCCCGCGAGGGCCTCGCGGGCGCCCTCGAGAAGCGGCACGCCGGCCGCCCGCGCCCGCGCCCGGATCGCCTGCTGGGCCTTCTCGCCCAGCCCCCGCCGGGGAGTGTTGACGATGCGCTCGAAGGCGAGGTCGTCGGCCGGCGAGACCGCGAGGCGAAAGTAGGCCATGGCGTCGCGGACCTCGGCCCGCTCGTAGAAGCGGGGTCCCCCGATCACCCGGTAGGGCAGGCCGATGGTCAGGAAGCGGTCCTCGAAGGCCCGCATCTGGTGGGAGGCGCGGACGAGGATCGCCATCCCCTCGAGGCTCTGGGGCCCGAGCCCGCGGCTGCCGCGGGCGAGCGCCTCGGCCTCCTCGCCGATCCAGCGCGCCTCCTCCTCGCCGTCCCAATGGCCGATGAGCCGCACCTTCTCGCCGCCCTCGGCGGCCGTCCACAGGGTCTTGCCCAGCCGGTCGCGGTTCGCCGCGATGAGGCCCGAGGCGGCGGCGAGGATGTGGCGGGTCGAGCGGTAGTTCTGTTCGAGCCGGATCACCCGGGCGCCGGGAAAGTCCTTCTCGAAGCGCAGGATGTTGCCGACCTCGGCGCCGCGCCAGCCGTAGATCGACTGGTCGTCGTCGCCGACGCAGCAGATGTTGCCGCCCTCGCCGGCAAGCAGGCGCAGCCAGAGATACTGGGCGGCGTTGGTGTCCTGGTATTCGTCGACGAGGAGGTGGCGGAACCAGCGCCGGTACTGGGCGAGGACGTCGTCGTGGCGGCGGAAGATCGTCACCATGTGGAGGAGGAGGTCGCCGAAGTCGGCGGCGTTGAGGAGGGCGAGCCGGGCCTGGTAGGCGGCATAGAGCGCCACCCCGCGCTCGGCGAAGCCCGCCCCCTCGGCCGCGGGCACGGCCTCGGGCGCGAGGGCGCGGTTCTTCCAGCCGTCGATCAGGGTCGCGAGGGCGCGCGCCGGCCAGCGCCGCTCGTCGAGGTTCGCGGCGGCGATCTCCTGGCGCATGAGGCGGAGCTGGTCGTCGGTGTCGAGGATCGTGAAGCTCGGCTTCAGCCCGACAAGCTCGGCGTGCCGGCGCAGGAGCCTGACGCCGATGGCATGGAAGGTGCCAAGCCACGGCAGCCCCCCGACCTCATGGCCGAGCGCCCGGGCGACGCGCTCGCGCATCTCGCGGGCGGCGCGGTTGGTGAAGGTGACGGCGAGGATCTCGTTCTCGCGCGCCCGCCCGCTGGCGATGAGGTGGGCGACGCGCGCGGTCAAAGCCCGCGTCTTGCCGGTGCCGGCCCCGGCAAGGACGAGGACGGCGCGCTCGGTCGCCTCGGCGGCCTCGCGCTGGGCGGGGTTCAGCCCCTCGAGATGGGGGACGGCGCGGGCGTGCATGGCCCGGGCCGAGAGCGGCCGGGGATCGTCGGGCAGGGCGGGCGAGGGCAGGACGGTCATCCCCCCATCCTACCGCCCCCGGCCCGAAAGGAAAGGGTCGGTTCGCGGATTGTTCGTGCCTGCGCCCGCCGCCCCGCCCGCGGCCGGGCCCCGGGGACCCCCCGCGGCCGCGGCCGCGGGCCGCCCGGGGGGGCCGCCCCGGGGGGAGGCGGCATTTCGCACCGCGGCGCGGGCGGCCGTTTACGGCGCCCCGGCATCGGCCTTAGATGCCGCGGGCCGCGCGCGCCCGGAAGGGGAATGGGATGCCGAGCTTCCGCAAGATCCTCGTCGCCAACCGGGGCGAGATCGCGATCCGCGTCATGCGGGCGGCGAACGAACTCGGCAAGCGCACGGTCGCGGTCTTCGCCGAGGAGGACAAGCTCTCGCTCCACCGCTTCAAGGCCGACGAGGCCTACCGCATCGGCGCCGGGCTGGGGCCGGTCGCGGCCTATCTCGCGATCGCCGAGATCATCCGCGTCGCCCGCGAGAGCGGCGCCGATGCCGTCCATCCGGGCTACGGGCTCCTGTCCGAGAACCCGGCCTTTGCCGAGGCGGTGGCCGGCGCCGGCCTTGCCTTCATCGGCCCGCCGGCGGCGGTGATGCGGGCCCTCGGCGACAAAGCGGCGGCGCGGCGGGTCGCGATCCTCGCCGGGGTGCCGGTGATCCCGGCGACCGGCATCCTCGGCGACGACCCCGACGAGATCCGGCGCGCCGCCGCGGCGATCGGCTATCCCCTGATGCTCAAGGCAAGCTGGGGCGGGGGCGGGCGCGGGATGCGGCCCATCCGCGAGCCCGGAGAGCTTGCCGACCGCCTGCGCGAGGGCCGGCGCGAGGCCGAGGCCGCCTTCGGCTCGGGCGAGGGCTACCTCGAGAAGATGATCGAGCGGGCCCGCCACGTCGAGGTCCAGCTCCTCGGCGACCACCACGGCGGGCTCTACCACCTCTGGGAGCGCGACTGCACCGTCCAGCGGCGCAACCAGAAGGTCGTCGAGCGCGCCCCCGCCCCCTACCTCGATGCCGCCCGCCGGGCCGAGGTCTGCGAGCTGGCGCTCCGCATCGGCCGCGCCGCCGGCTACAGCAGCGCCGGCACGGTCGAGTTCCTGATGGACATGGACGCCGGCAGCTTCCACTTCATCGAGGTCAACCCCCGCATCCAGGTCGAGCACACGGTGACCGAGGAGGTCACGGGCATCGACATCGTCCAGGCCCAGATCCTCATCGCCGAAGGGGCGACGATCGCCGCGGCGACGGGCTGCGCGAGCCAGGGCGAGGTCCGGCTGGCCGGGCACGCGCTCCAGTGCCGGGTGACGACCGAGGACCCCCAGAACAACTTCATCCCCGACTACGGCCGCATCACCGCCTTCCGCGAGGCCCATGGCCACGGCATCCGGCTGGACGGCGGCACCGCCTATTCGGGCGGGGTCATCACCCGCTACTACGATTCGCTCCTCGTCAAGGTCACCGCCCGCGGCCAGACGCCCGAGCAGGCGCTGGCGCGGATGGACCGGGCGCTGCGCGAGTTCCGCGTCCGCGGCGTCGCGACAAACCTCGCCTTCCTCGAGAACCTCCTCAAGCATCCGCGCTTCCGCGACCTGAGCTACACGACCCGCTTCATCGACACGACGCCGGCGCTTTTCGCCTTCCGCCGCCGCCGCGACCGGGCGACGAAGATTCTCACCTACATCGCCGACATCACCGTCAACGGCCATCCCGAGACGGCCGGCCGGCCGCGGCCGCCCTCCGGCGTGCGCCCGCCGCGGCCGCCGGCCCCGGCGGGCGCGCCGCCCCCGCCGGGAAGCCGCGACCTCCTCCGCGCCCGGGGCCCCGCGGGTGTCGTCGCCTGGCTCGAGGGCGAGCGGCGCCTCCTTCTCACCGACACGACCATGCGCGACGCCCACCAGTCGCTGATCGCGACGCGCATGCGCTCGGCCGACATGATCGCCATCGCCCCGGCCTACGCCCAGGGGCTGGCGGGGCTGTTCAGCGTCGAGTGCTGGGGGGGGGCGACCTTCGACGTCGCCTACCGTTTCCTCCAGGAATGCCCCTGGCAGCGGCTGCGCGACATCCGCGCGGCGATGCCCAACATCCTCACCCAGATGCTCCTGCGCGGGGCCAACGGGGTCGGCTACACCACCTACCCCGACAACGTCGTGCGCTTCTTCGTCGCCCAGGCGGCGGCGACCGGCATCGACGTCTTCCGCGTCTTCGATTCGCTCAACTGGGTCGAGAACATGCGCGTCGCCATGGACGCCGTGCTCGAGACCGGGCGCCTCCTCGAGGGGGCGATCTGCTACACCGGCGACATCCTCGACCCCGCCCGGGCCAAGTACGACCTCGCCTACTATGTCGGGCTCGGTCGCGCCCTCAAGGCCGCGGGCGCCCACATCCTCGGGCTCAAGGACATGGCGGGGCTGCTGAAGCCGGCGGCGGCGCGAATCCTCGTGCGGGCCCTGCGCGAGGAGGTGGGGCTTCCCGTCCACCTCCACACCCACGACACCGGCGGGCTCGGCGGCGCCACCATCCTCGCCGCGGCCGAGGCCGGCATCGCCGTCGCCGACGTCGCCATGGACCCCTTCTCGGGAACGACGAGCCAGCCGCCTCTCGGCTCGGTCGTCGCCGCCCTCCGCCACACCCCCCGCGACAGCGGCCTCGACCCGGGCGCGATCCGCGCCATCGCCCGCTACTGGGAGGCGGTGCGGGGCCAGTATGCGGCCTTCGAGGCGGGGCTCCAGGCGCCCTCCTCGGAGGTCTACCTGCACGAGATGCCGGGCGGGCAGTTCACGAACCTCAAGGCCCAGGCCCGCGCCATGGGCCTCGAGGATCGCTGGCACGAGGTCGCCCGGGCCTATGCCGAGGCCAACCTGATGTTCGGCGACATCGTCAAGGTCACGCCCTCCTCCAAGGTCGTGGGCGACATGGCGCTGGTGATGGTCGCCCAGGGGCTCGGGCGGGCCGCGGTCGAGGATCCGGCGGTCGAGGTCGCCTTCCCCGATTCGGTCGTCGACATGCTGAAGGGAAACCTCGGCCGGCCGCCCGGCGGCTGGCCGCCGGCGATCCGCGACAAGGTCCTGAAGGGCGAGGCGCCGATCGCCGGGCGGCCCGGGGCGGGCCTCGCGCCGGCCGACCTCGAGACGGTGCGGGCGAAGCTCTCGGCCGACCTCGAGGGGTTCGCGGTCGATGACGAGGACCTCAACGGCTATCTCATGTATCCGCGGGTGTTTCTCGACTACATGGGGCGGCACCGCCTCTACGGGCCGGTGCGGACCCTGCCGACCCGCACCTTCTTCTGGGGCATGGAGCCCGGCGAGGAGATCACGGCCGAGATCGACCCCGGCAAGACGCTCGAGATCCGCCTCCAGGCCGTGGGCGAGACCCAGGAGGACGGCGAGGTGCGGGTGTTCTTCGAGCTGAACGGCCAGCCGCGGGTCGTGCGCGTGCCGAACCGCCTTGCCCGCCTCGCCGCCCCCCGCCGCCCCCGGGCCGAGGACGCCAACCCCGCCGAGCTCGGCGCCCCCATGCCGGGGGTGGTGGCAAGCCTCGCCGTCGCCCCCGGCCAGACGGTGCGGCCGGGCGATCTTCTCCTCACGATCGAGGCGATGAAGATGGAGACGGGCCTGCACGCCGACCGCACCGCCGTGGTGCGCGCCGTCCATGTCCAGGCGGGGGCCCAGATCGACGCCAAGGACCTCCTCATCGAGTTCGACCCCGCGCCCGCCCCGGGCGCGTAGGCCGCGGCCGGCCGCAGCGGCGGGCGGGGCCCCGGCGCCGTTCCCCGCGGGGGCCCGTGCGAGCGCCCCCGTCCCGCGCGCAGGCGCCCCGGCGCTGCCCGTGCCGGCGCAGGGGCCGGGGCGGAGCGGCGAGACGGTGCCGTGGGGCGGGCTTCGCCATGCGGGGACCGTGGTCCCTCGCGCAGACCGGGCCATGGTCCTCCTCTCCTCGCCCCCAAGCCACGGGCAGCGCCCGGCCGCAGGCGGCGCGAAGCGCCCTCCCCGGGGGGCGGTCGGGCGCTGCCCGTGCTGGCGCACGGGCGGGGGTAAGGCGGCGGGGCGGTTCCTTGGGGAGTGGCGTCGCCATGAGGGGACCGTGAACTCATATGCGGACCGGGCCATGGCTCGCCCGTCCTCGCCCCCCGAGCCACGGGCAGCGCCCGGCCGCGGGCGGCGCGAAGCGCCCGCCCCGGGGGTGAGGGGGGACCGTCGTGCCGGTGGCACGGCGAAAGCCCCCCGAACGCCGGGCGCGAGCCCGTGTTGGCGCACGGGCGGGAGTGGGGCGGCGAGGCGGTTCCGTGGGGCAGGCGTCGCCGTGAGGGGAACCTGGGCCCTTGAGGAACGTCTGATCAACGCGTTCGGCTGCGCCGGGATGGCGGCTTGATCGGCTCGAGGGGCGCGAAGCGGGCTGCCTTCGGCGGGTTTCCCGGGTTTGCGGGCACCATTTCGGTGCCCCGGCCATTTCCGGACGGAGTGGCCCTCAGGCCATCAGCCTCCGTCGGGCCAGGAAGAGGTTGCCGCGCGCGAACGGCGTGAGGAGCCGGGCGCGGTTCCCGGCCAGCCCCCGGTAGCGGGTCTTCACGCAGCCGAACGGGCGCTCGAGGACGCGGAACGGGTGCTCGACCTTTGCCCTGAGCACGGCGATGATCCGGTTGATCTGCGCGTCGACGGGATGCAGCTCGCCGCCCCTGGGAGCCTTGCGCATCACCCCCCGGACCCTACCCGGTCCCTCGAACGCGGTCTCGCGCTCGGCGCTGACACAGCCCCTGTCGGCCCAGACCGGGGACTCCTCGCCATGCAGCAGCGCCTCCCGGACCTGGCTGTCATGGGCCCTGGCGGCCGAGCTTCCGAGGCTGTGGGTGACGCCGCCTTCGGCATCGACACCCCCATGCGCCTTCGTGCCGAAGCACCAGTCGTTGCCCTTCTTCGTGGACGGCATTTCCGGATCGCGCGCCCCCGCCCCGTTCTCGGTCGGGGACGGCGCGTCGATGATCGTCGCATCGACCAGCGTCCCCGACCGGAGCGTGATGCCCTTGTCCGCAAGATGTGCGTTCACCTCCGCAAAGATCGCCTCGGTCAGTCCATGGCGCTCCAGCAGGTGGCGGAAATCGAGGATCGTGGTCTCATCGGGGATGCGCTCGTCACCCGGTTCGATCCCGGCAAAGCGGCGCATCGCCTCGCTGTCGCAGAGGGTTTCCCCGGCCATCGGGTCGCCGAGCGCAGGCCAGTTCTGCAGGAAATGGACCCGCACCATCGTCTCCGCCGGCATCGGCGGGTGCCCGCCCTTCGCCCCGGCCTGCGGACGATGCGGCGCGATCAGCCCGAGAAGACGGCCCCGGGGCGCCACCGCGTCCATCGCCGCCAGGAACCGCTCGCGCCGCGTCGCCTTCTCCTTCATCGCATCGCCCAGGCCGGGAAAGCCTGGCTGTCCCGGCATCGCCAGGGGCTCCTCGTCGCGTTGCCCAAGCCTGCCAGATCAGGCAGAAAGCTGGAGGTTCCTCAGCGTTTCCTTGAGGCCTGCCGGCCCGTTCCCCCACTGGTTTCAGGCAACGCGGGCGATCTCGGCGGGTCCGAGGGCGTTGGAGCGGTTCATGATCGAGCGGACGAACACCATCGG
>JADLCV010000039.1 GCA_020846995.1 Paracoccaceae bacterium | reverse complement strand
GGGGAACCGCATTTGAGATTTGGTCTGGCGTTGACGGGTGATCTGGAGTCTTTGGGGGACTCCTGAACGGGCGGAGCCCGCCGATGCCGTCGCTGATCGCGGTCTTCCGCGGGATGCCCGACCCGCGCTCGGGCAACGCGCAGCGCCATGACCTGCTCGACATCCTCGCGATCGCGCTGGTGGCCTCGGTCTGCGGGGCGGAGGCTTTCCGTGGACCTTGCCGGGTTCGCCTTGGACCGCGAGCGGCTCCTGCGGGAGTTTCCCGGTCTTGAGAACGGGTTGCCGAGCCACGGCACGTTCAGCCGGGTGTTCCGGCCGCTCGATCCCGAGGCGTTCGGGCGCGCCTTCGCGGCCTTTCTCGACGACCTCGGCGCCGATGCTGCGGGGGTGCCGGCCATCGACGGCAAGACGCTCAGGCGCTCCTTCGACCGCGCGGCCGGGGCGCTCGCCCCTCCCGGTGGTGACCGCCTTCGGGGCCGGGGCGCGGGTCAGCCTCGGCCGCCGCGTCGGGCCCGAGGGCGGGAACGCGATCACCGCCGCCCGGGCGCTGCTCTCGACGCTGGCGCCCGAGGGCGCGCTGGTCACCGGCGACGCCGTCCATGCCCCGGGGAGAGACCGCGCAGCTGGTGCTGGACCGGGGCGGGGACTGTCTCTTTGCGCTGAAGGGGAACCGCCCGGCGATGCTGGCCGGGGTCGCCGCCGTCTTCGCCGACCCGCCCGAGGCACTGCCGGTCTTCGCGACGACGGATGCCGGCCACGGCCGGATCGAGACCCCCCGCCACCGGGTAAGCCATTCTGTGGGCTGGATCTTCGGCGCCCGATCGGAGCCCGGCGCGCCCACCATGCCCGGCCTCGCCACGCTCGCCCGCGTCAAGGCCCGCCGCGACGACGGGCCGCCCTCCACCCGCCAACATCTGAGTTCGCGCCGCCTCACCCCCGAAGCCTTCGCCCGCGCCGTCCGCGCCCGCGGGGCGATCGAGAACGCGCTCCACTGGGTGCTCGACGTCACCTTCGACGAGGACCGCGCCCGGGCCGCGCCGACCGCGGCCCCGAGAACCTCGCCATCCTCCGCCGCCTCACCCTCAATCTGCTCCGAACCGCCCGCCCCAAGCTCCCCGTCGCCCGCAAACGCAAGCGCTCCGGCTGGACCGATGCCTTCGCAAGGTCGATCAGCGGCCAAATGCGATCGCCCCGTCCGGGCCCGTCTCGCGCCTTGTCAGCCCGGGGCCGAGTTGCTAGGTCAGCACCGGACTGCCGGCGGCCGTCCGCGCCTTCCCCGGACGCCGGCCGCGCAAGGAGCGACCGATGAACGATGCCGCCCTGCCCGAGCCCGCGACGACCGAGGCCGACTTCGCGCTGATCCAGCGCATCATCCCCCACCGCTTCCCCTTCCTCCTCGTCGATCGCGTCCGCGCCATCGTTCCCGGCGCCTCGGCCGTCGGGATCAAGAACGTCACCGCCAACGAGCCCCATTTCCAGGGCCATTTCCCCGGCCTGCCGATCATGCCGGGGGTGACGATCATCGAGGCCATGGCGCAGACCGCGGGCGTGCTCGTAGGGATCACGCTCGGGCTCGAGAACAAGGGGGCGCTGGTCTATTTCATGTCGATCGAGCGCGGCAAGTTCCGCCGCAAGGTCGTGCCGGGCGACGTCCTCGAGCTGCACGTCCGCGTCCTGCGCGGCGGCGCCCGGGTGTGGCGCTTCGAGGGCCGCGGCATGGTCGGGCCCGATCTGGCTGCCGAGGCCGAGTTCACGGCGATGATCGACTTCCGCAGGGACTGAGGACGATGTCGACGGCCATGGCCCGTCCCTCCGGCGCGATCGACCCCACGGCGCGCATCCACCGCACCGCCGTCATCGAGGAGGGCGCCCGCATCGGCGCGGGCTGCACGATCGGCCCCTTCGCGGTCATCGGCCCCGAGGTGACACTCGGCCCCGGGGTGACGGTGCGCCCCCATGCCCTGCTCACCGGCTGGACCGAGATCGGCGAGGGCAGCACCGTCTTCTCGTTCGCGAGCGTCGGCGAGGTGCCGCAAGACCTCAAGTACCGGGGCGAGCGCACGCGGCTTGTGGTCGGCGCCCGCTGCCGCATCCGCGAGGGGGCGACGCTCAACGTCGGCACCGAGGGCGGGGGCGGGCTGACGCGGGTCGGGGACGACTGCCTGATCATGGCCGGGGCCCACGTCGCCCACGACGTCCGCATCGGCGACCGCCTCATCATGGCCAACTATGCTGCCATCGCCGGCCACGCCGAACTCGGGGACGACGTCGTCGTCGGCGGGCTGGCGGGCATCCACCAGTTCGTCCGCATCGGCCGCGGGGCGATCGTCGGCGCCGGCGCCATGGTCGCCCACGACGTCATCCCCCATGCCCTGGTCATGGGCTCCCGGCCCGTGGTCGAGGGGCTGAACCTCGTCGGGCTCAAGCGCCGGGGGGCGAGCCG
Source organism: Paracoccaceae bacterium (assembly GCA_020846995.1). Lineage (GTDB taxonomy): Bacteria > Pseudomonadota > Alphaproteobacteria > Rhodobacterales > Rhodobacteraceae > JAHDXW01. The sequence goes on along the minus strand of JADLCV010000039.1, from coordinate 32,007 downwards.
CGAGGACATCGCCGCTCTGCGTGCGGCCTACGACGGGCTCGCCCGCGGCGAGGGGGCGCTGGCCGACCGTGCCCGGGCCCTGGCGGGGGCGGCGGGGAGCCCCCTCGTGGCCGAGGTCGCGGCCTTCATCCTTGCCGACAGCAGCCGGCGCATCCTGCCCCTGGAATAGCCGCCGTGGGCCGCATCGCCATCGTCGGCGGAACCGGGGCCCTGCCCGCCGCCCTCCACCGGGCGCTGGTCGCCCTGGGTGAGGAGCCCGTCCTCGCCGAGGTCGCGGGCTTTCCCCTCGAGGGGCTGGCGGGGGCGGCGGTCGAGCCCCTCCGGCTCGAGCGGCTGGTGCCCTTCCTCGACCGCCTCGCCGCCCTCGGCGTCGACCGGGTGGTGCTGGCGGGGGCCGTGCGCCGGCCGCGGCTCGAGCCCGGGCTCTTCGATCCCCGCACCGCCCGGCTCGTGCCGCGCATCCTCGCGGCGATGCCGGCGGGGGACGATGCGGCGCTGCGCGTCCTGATCGCGCTGATCGAGGAGGCGGGGCTGGCGGTCGTCGCGGCCGAGAGCGTGGCGCCCGCGCTCCTGCCCTCCGCGGGCGTCCTCGGGCGGGTCGAGCCCGGGGCGGGGGAGCGGCGCGACGCCGCCCGTGCCGCCGCGATCGTCGCCGCCCTGGGCGCGGCCGACGTGGGCCAGGGCGCGGTCGTCGCCGGCGGGCTCTGCCTCGGGACCGAGGCGCTGCCGGGGACGGATGCGCTCCTCGCCCAGGTGGCGGCGCTGCCGGTGCCGATGGGCCCCTCGGCCGGGGTCCGGCGGGGTCTCCTCTACAAGGCGCCGAAGCCCGGGCAGGACTGCCGCGTCGACCGGCCCGCGCTCGGGCCCGCGACGGTCGTCGGGGCGGCGGCGGCGGGGCTTGCCGGCATCGCCTTCGAGGCCGGGGGGGTCCTCGTTCTCGACCGGGCCAAGGCGGTCGCCGCGGCCGATGCCGCCGGGCTCTTCCTGTGGGCGCGCGACCCCTCCGGCTCGTCCTGATCGCGGGCGAGCCCTCGGGCGATGCGCTCGGGGCGCCGCTGATCGCCGGGCTGAGGACGCTTTGCCCTGAGGTCGCGGTGTCGGGCGTGGGCGGGCCCCTGATGGCGGCCGCGGGCCTCGAAAGCCTTTTCCCCATCGGGGATCTCGCGGTCATGGGGCTGGCCGAGGTCATCCCCGCGCTGCCGCGCCTCGCCCGCCGGCTGGGCGAAGCGGCGGCCCATGTCGCGGCCATGGACCCCGACGCGCTCGTCACCATCGACAGCCCCGACTTCGGCCTCAGGCTCGCGGCGCGGGCGCGGGCGGCGCGGCCGGGGCTCCGGACCATCCACTACGTCGCGCCCTCGGTCTGGGCGTGGCGGCCGGGCCGGGCGCGGCGGATGGCGGGGGTCATCGACCACGTCCTCGCCCTCCTGCCCTTCGAGCCCCCCCTGATGCGCGAGGCCGGCATGGGCTGCGACTTCGTCGGCCATCCCGCGGCGGCGGCCCCCGCGGCCGGGCCGGCGGCGGCCGCGGCCTTCCGTGCCCGCCATGCCATCCCGCCCGAGGCCCCGCTCGTCCTCGCCCTGCCGGGCTCGCGGCGGGGCGAGGTCGCCCGCCTCGCGCGCCCCTTCGGGGCGACGCTCGGCCTTGTCGCCGCCGCCCGGCCCGGTCTTCGCGTCGTCGTGCCGACGCTGGCCGGGGTGGCGGCGGCGGTCGCCGAGGCGGCCCGGGGCTGGCCGGTCGCGGCGACGATCGTCGAGCCCGGGCGCGACGGGTGGGCGGCCAAGGCCGCGGCCTTCGCGGCCGCCGACGCCGCCCTTGCCGCCTCGGGCACGGTCTCGCTCGAGCTTGCCGCGGCGGGGGTGCCGATGGTCGTCGGCTACGATGTCCATCCGCTCTCGCGGCTGCTCGCCCGCGCCCTTCTCCGCATCGACACGGTGACGCTCGTCAACCTCGTCAGCGGCACCCGCGCGGTGCCCGAGTTCCTCGGCCGGGCCTGCACGCCGGCGAGGATGGCGCCGGCGCTCCTCGCCCTTCTCGCCCCGGGCCCGGCACGGCAGGCGCAGGCGGCGGCGATGGCCCTGACCATGGACCGCCTCGGCCGCGGCGGGCCCGATCCGGGGTTGCGCGCGGCGCGGGCACTCCTTGCCGCCCTCGGCCGCCCTGCCCCCACCCCGTCCTGAGCCCCCCGGACGGGTCCGCGCCCGGAGTGGCGGCGGGGGGCACGGGCGCGGCCGGACCCCGCGGGGGGACCCGCGCGCCCCTTCCTTCAGGGCCGGGGCGGCGGGGCGTCAAGTGCGGCGCTGCCGTCCGCTCCCGCCCGGGCCCCGTCCCGCACGATCCAGCCCCCGCCCAGCACCCGCGTGCCCTCGGCGGCGTAGAAGACCGCGGCCTGCCCGGGGCTCACCCCCTCCTCGGCGGCGAGAAGCTCGACCTCGGCCCGCCCGCCCGCGCCCATCCGCAGGAGGGCCGGGCGCGGCGGACGGCTCGAGCGGACACGGACCTCGACTGCCACCTCGGCGCCCGCGGCGGGCGCGTCGTCGCCGATCCAGTTGACCTCGGCCAGCGGAACGCGGCGGGTCGCGAGCGCGGCGCGGGGGCCGACGACGATACGGCGGCGGTCGGGGTCGAGGGCGACGACGTAGAGCGGCGCCTCGAGCCCGCCGAGCCCGAGCCCCTTGCGCTGGCCGACGGTGAAGCCGAGGACGCCGTCGTGGCGGCCGAGGACCCGGCCGGCGAGATCGACGATGTCGCCCGGTTCGGCCGCCCCGGGGCGGAGCTTGGCGATCACCGCCCGGTAGTCGCCGCCGGGGACGAAGCAGATGTCCTGGCTGTCGGGTTTCTCGGCGACGCCGAGCCCGTGGCGGAGGGCGAGGGCGCGGGTCGCGGCCTTGGAGGGGAGATCGCCGAGCGGGAAGCGCAGGAACGCCAGTTGCGCGGGTGTCGTCGCGAAGAGGAAGTAGGACTGGTCGCGGGCCGGGTCGGCGGCGCGATGAAGCTCGGGACCGGCCGGCCCGGCGAGGCGGCGGACGTAGTGGCCGGTGGCCATGCAGTCGGCCCCGAGGTCGGTCGCCGTCGCCATCAGGTCGCGGAACTTGACGCGCTGGTTGCAGCGGATGCAGGGCACGGGCGTCGCCCCGGCGAGGTAGCTGGCCGCGAACTCCTCGATCACGGCGGCGCGGAAGACGCTTTCGTAGTCGAGGACGTAATGGGGAAAGCCGAGGCGCGCGGCGACCCGGCGGGCATCGTGGATGTCCTCGCCCGCACAGCAGGCGCCCCGGCGGGCGGTGGCCGCGCCGTGGTCGTAGAGCTGGAGGGTGACGCCGACGACATCGTAGCCCTCGGCGACGAGCATCGCCGCCACGACCGAGGAATCGACCCCCCCCGACATCGCCACGACGACGCGCGTCGCCGCCGGCGGCTTCGTGAAGCCAAGCGAGTTCGCGAGCGCGCGGTCGAGGGGCATGGGGGCGTCCGGGGCCGGGAAAGGGTCGGGCCGAATATAGGAAAAACCGGCGCAGTCTCAACCGCCGGTTTCACCCTCCCTTAAGCCTGCGGCGCGAGCCTTGCCGCCGGTGGGAAGGGTGGGGTCGATGGAGGGGAGCGATGTATCTCAAGCGCGTCGATGGTCCGCGACAGGTGACCCTGCCTGACGGCAGCGTGCTCACTCGCGCCGACCTGCCGCCGCAGGACACGCGGCGCTGGGTCGCGAGCCGCAAGGCGCGGGTGGTGCAGGCGGTGACCGCCGGGCTCATCCCGCTCGCCGAGGCGCTCGAGCGCTACGGCCTGTCGGAGGAGGAGTTCGCGCTCTGGCGGGCCGCCGTCGAGGCCCATGGCGAGGCGGCGCTGAAGGTGACGGCGATCCGCCGCTTGCGTCAAGGCTGACGGGCGCCACTTCAACGCAGGGTTGAAAATCTCCTGCAACCTGCGAGTGTAACGGCAGGTTAACCATTGTCCCCGATGGTCGCGGGATCACGGGGGCAAAGTGCGGAGAGCTCGGCCATGCGCGTCCTTCTGGTGGAAGACGACCCGACCACCTCGCGCAGCATCGAACTGATGCTGACGAACGCCAACATCAACGTCTACTGCACCGATCTGGGCGAGGAGGGGGTCGATCTCGCCAAGCTCTACGACTACGACCTGATCCTGCTCGACCTCGCCCTGCCGGACATGACCGGCCACGAGGTCCTACGCCAGCTGCGGCTCGCGCGCATCAACACCCCGATCCTGATCCTCTCGGGCAACGACGACACCGAGGCCAAGCTCAAGGGCTTCGGCTTCGGTGCCGACGACTACCTCACCAAGCCCTTCCACCGCGAGGAGTTGGTGGCGCGCATCCACGCCATCGTCCGCCGCTCCAAGGGCCACGCCCAGTCGGTGATCCGCACCGGCAAGATCGCCGTCAACCTCGACGCCAAGACCGTCGATGCCGAGGGCCGGTCCGTCCACCTGACCGGCAAGGAATACCAGATGCTCGAGCTTCTGAGCCTGCGCAAGGGCACGACGCTGACCAAGGAGATGTTCCTCAACCATCTCTACGGCGGCATGGACGAGCCCGAGCTGAAGATCATCGACGTCTTCATCTGCAAGCTGCGCAAGAAGCTCGCCGAGGCGACCGCCGGCGACAACTACATCGAGACCGTGTGGGGCCGCGGCTATGTCCTGCGCGACCCTGCACCCCATCATCACGCCCAGGGCCGCGTCGCCGTCGGCGCCTGAGCCGGGGCGGGGTGCGAGCGCCCCGGCCGGGCGGACCGGCGCCCGCTCCGGGGGATCAGCGGCCGGGCCCCGGGTGCGGGGACGCGCGGCCGGGGCCGGGTGCCGCCTCCGGGGGCCCCGGCCGGGGACGCGCCCGCGGGCGGCCGCCGTCTCCGCCCCGCGCGGGGCGGGCCCCGGCGCAACCCCTGCGGGGGACGGGGCGCCGGCCGACCGCTCCGGCCCCCGGGGCGCGAGCGCCCCGGCCGGGTGGGGCGCCGCGTGCTCCCGGGGAGCCACGGACGGCCCGCGTGAGTCGCGGCCCGGCGGCGCCTGCCCCGGGAAGGCCGCGGACGGGCCCCGGGCGCCGCGGCGTGGGGCCGGGGCGCCGCGGCGCGGGGCCGGGGCCGGGTGCCGCCCCCGGGGGCCGCGGCCGGGGACGCGCCCGAGGGCGGCCGCCGTCTCCGCCCCGCGCAGGGCGGACCCCGGGCCCCGCGCGGGGCGGGCCTCGGCGCAACCCCTCCGGGGGACGGGTCGCCGGCCGACCGCTCCGGCCCTGGGGGCGGGAGCGCCCCGGCCGGACGGGCCGGCGTCCGCTCCCGGGGAGCCACGGACGGACGGGCCGGCGTCCGCTCCCGGGGAGCCACGGACGGACCCCGTGAGTCGTGGCGCGGCGGCGCCTGCTCCGGGGAAGGCGCGGACGGGCCGCGGGGGCGCGACGCCACGCCGTGCCTTCGCGGCTGCGGACCCGGCGGGCCGGGCGGAGGGCCACCGTCCTCGCCCTCTCGCGCCCGCGCCGTCGAGGGGGCGGCGGCCCTGACGCGGGGGAGGGGATCCCGACGCAGGGGCGGATCCTGACGCGGGGACGGCGGTCCCGACGCGGGGGAGGGTCCTGACGCGGGGACGGCGGTCCCGACGCGGGGGCGGCGCGTTCCCTTGGGGGCGATTCTGCCTTACTCGTTGCCCCCCGGGGGAGCCGCGGGAGGGGTCCATGAGCGCGACGACGAGCGCGGCGACGCCGGTTCGGGCGCTGACCGAGGCCGAGGCGGCGGTCGAGCTTGCCCGCCTCGCCGCCGCCATCCTCGAGGCCGACATCCGCTATCACGGCGCCGACGACCCGGCGATCAGCGACGCCGACTATGACGCGTTGAAGCGGCGCAACGCCGCGATCGAGGCGCGCTTTCCCGCCCTCCGCCGCCCCGACAGCCCCTCCCTGCGGGTCGGCGCCGCCCCTGCCGAGGGCTTTGCCGAAGTCGTCCATGCGGTGCCGATGCTCTCGCTCGCCAACGCCTTCGCGGACGTCGACGTGGTCGAGTTCGACGCCCGCCTGCGCCGCTTCCTCGCCCTCGGCGCGGCTGACCCCCCGCTCGCCTACACCGCCGAGCCCAAGATCGACGGGATCTCGCTCTCGCTGCGCTACGAGGGCGGTCGGCTCGTCCAGGCGGCGACGCGCGGTGACGGCAGCCGGGGCGAGGACGTCACCGCCAACGCCCGCACCATTGCCGACAGTCCCGCCGGCCTCAAGGATGCCCCCGCACTCCTCGAGGTACGGGGCGAGGTCTACATGCGCCACGCCGACTTCGCCCGTCTCAACGCCCGCCAGGCGGCGGCGGGCGAGAAGATCCTTGCCAATCCGCGCAACGCCGCCGCGGGCTCGCTGCGCCAGCTCGATCCGGCCATCACCGGCTCGCGCCCGCTCGCCTTCTTCGCCTGGGGCTGGGGCGAGCTTTCGGCCCCGCTCGCCACGACCCAGACGGAGGCGATGGCGCGGCTCGCCGCCCTCGGCTTCCCGGTCAACCCGCTCCTCGTGCGCGTGCTCGGGCCCGGGGCGCTGGTCGCCCACTGGGCCGCGATCGAGGCCCAGCGGGCGACGCTCGGCTACGACATCGACGGCGTCGTCTACAAGCTCGACGATCTCGCCCTCCAGGGCCGGCTCGGCTTCACCGAGGCGAGCCCGCGCTGGGCGCGGGCCCACAAGTTCCCCGCCGAGACCGCCTGGACGCGGCTCGAGGCGATCGCCATCCAGGTCGGCCGCACCGGGGCCCTGTCGCCGGTCGGCCGGCTGGCGCCGGTGACGGTCGGCGGCGTCGTCGTCAGCAACGCCACCCTCCACAACGAGGACTACATCGCCGGCCGCAATGCCCGCGGCGAGGCCATCCGCGACGGCAAGGACATCCGCGCCGGCGACTGGGTGCAGGTCTACCGGGCGGGCGACGTCATCCCCCAGCTGGCCGACGTCGATCTCTCGCGCCGCCCGGCCCGGGCGGTCCCCTACGCCTTCCCCGCCCTCTGCCCCGAATGCGGCTCGGCGGCCGTGCGCGAGCCGGGCGATGCGGTGCGCCGCTGCACCGGCGGACTGATCTGCCCGGCCCAGGCGGTCGAGCGGCTGAAGCACTTTGCCGCCCGCGGCGCCTTCGACATCGAGGGGCTGGGCGCGAAGTCGATCGAGGAGTTCCATGCCGAGGGCTGGCTTCGCGAGCCCGCCGACATCTTCACGCTTCAGGCCCGCCACGGGGCGGGGCTCGCCGCCCGCGAGGGCTGGGGCGCGAGGTCGGCGGCGAAGCTCTTCGCCGCGATCGAGGGCCGTCGCCGCATCGGGCTGGAGCGGCTGATCTTCGCCCTCGGCATCCGCCATGTCGGCGAGGTGGCGGCGAAGGTGCTGGCCCGCCACTACGGGACCTGGGCCGCCTTCGCCGCCGCCATGGACGCAGCCGAGGTCGGCGAGGGCCGGCACTGGGAGGAGCTCCTGACCATCGACCAGGTCGGCACCGTCCTTGCCGCCGCCGTCGTCACGGCCTTCCACCAGCCGGCCGAGCGGGCGGCGATCGCGCGGCTCGCAACCGAACTCGACATCCTTCCGGCGGGCCGGCCGGGGGCCGGGACAAGCCCCATCGCCGGCCTGACCGTGGTCTTCACGGGCACGCTCGAGCGGATGACGCGGGACGAGGCCAAGGTGCGGGCCGAGGCGCTCGGGGCCCGCGTCGCGAGTTCGGTGTCGGCCCGCACCGACCTCGTGGTGGCGGGGCTGGGGGCGGGATCGAAGGCGCGGAAGGCCGAGGAGCTTGGCCTGAGGGTGATCGACGAGGCCGCCTGGCTTGCGCTGGCGGGCGGCGGCTGAGGGGTGGGCGGGCGGCCGGAAATCCTCTACCCGCTCTTCGCGCCGGTGGAGACGATCGCGGGCGTCGGCCCCCGCAGCGCCCGTCTCTTCGCGGCGCTCGACGTCACCCGCCCGCGCGACCTCATCTTCCTGCTGCCGGGCTCGGGGCTGGACCGCCGGCGGGTCGATTCGATCCGCGAGGTCGTGCCGCCGGCCCTCGTCACGCTCGAGGTCACGGTCGGGCCCCACCGGCCGCCGCAGCGGCCGACCGGGCCCTACCGCGTCCTCGTCACCGACGCCGCGACCGAGTTCTTCCTCGTCTGGTTCCGCGCCCGCGGCGAGCCGTTGCTGCGCCTGCTGCCGACCGGACAGCGGCGGCTCGTGTCGGGCCGGCTCGAGCTTTACGACGGCGTCGCCCAGATCGTCCATCCCGACCATGTGCTGAGGCCCGAGGAGGCGGCGGCGCTGCCGGCCTTCGAGCCCGTCTATCCCCTGACCGCGGGGCTGAGCCAGAAGCAGGTGGCGAAGGCCGTCGCCGGAGCCCTCGCCCGCGCCCCAGAACTCCCGGAGTGGATCGACGGGCCGCTGCTCGGGCGCGAGGGCTGGCCGGGCTGGCGGGCGGCGGTCATGGCCGCGCACCGGCCCGCGGGGCCGCAGGCCTTCGCCCCCTCCGATCCCGCCCGCCGCCGGCTTGCCTATGACGAACTCCTCGCCCACCAGCTGACGCTCGCGCTCGCGCGCGTCGCGATCCGCCGCGGCAAGGGGCGGTCGAGCCGGGGCAGCGGCGTCCTTCAGGCGCGCGTGCTGGCGGCGCTGCCCTACCGGCCGACGGCGGCGCAGCTTCGCACGCTGGCCGAGATCGCGGCCGACATGGCCGGCGACCAGCGCATGAACCGCCTCCTGCAGGGTGACGTCGGGGCGGGCAAGACGCTCGTGGCGCTGCTCGCGCTGCTCGTCGCGGTCGAGGCGGGCGGGCAGGGGGCGCTGATGGCGCCGACCGAGATTCTCGCCCGCCAGCATGCCGAGGGTCTCGCGCCGCTGGCCGCCGCCGCCGGGGTCGGGATCGAGCTTCTGACCGGCCGCGACAAGGGCGCCGAGCGGGTCGCGAAGCTCGCCCTCATCGCCTCCGGGCAGGCGCAGATCGTCATCGGCACGCACGCGCTCTTCCAGCGCGAGATCGCGTTCGCCGATCTGCGGCTCGCGGTCATCGACGAGCAGCACCGCTTCGGCGTCACCCAGCGGATGGAGCTTGCCGCCAAGGGCGCCGCGCCCGACGTCCTCGTGATGACGGCGACGCCGATCCCGCGCAGCCTCGCGCTCGCCCAGTACGGCGACATGGACGTCTCGCTCCTTGACGAGAAGCCGCCCGGGCGCCAGCCGGTCACGACGCGGCTGGTCGCGGGCGAAAGGCTGGGCGAGGTCGTCGCCCATCTTGCCCGCGCCGTCGCCGCCGGCCGCCAGGCCTACTGGGTCTGTCCGCTGGTCGAGGAGAGCGAGGCCGTCGACCTGACCGCCGCCGAGGAGCGCCACGCCGCCCTTTGCGCGGCCCTGGGCGAGGGCGTGGTGGGGCTGGTCCACGGCCAGCTGCCGGGGCCCGAGAAGGATGCCGCCATGGCCCGCTTCGTCGCCGGGAAGACGCGCGTCCTTGTCGCGACGACCGTGATCGAGGTCGGGGTGAACGTGCCCGAGGCCTCGATCATGGTCATCGAGGGGGCCGAGCACTTCGGGCTGGCCCAGCTTCACCAACTGCGAGGAAGGGTGGGGCGGGGTGCCGCAGCCTCGACCTGCCTTCTCCTCTATTCCTCCCCGCTCGGCCCGGCGGCGCGCCGGCGCCTCACCCTCCTGCGCGACAGCGAGGACGGCTTCCGCCTTGCCGAGGAGGATCTGGCCATGCGCGGCGCGGGCGACCTCATCGGCACCGCCCAGTCGGGCCTGCCGCGCTTCCGCATCGCCGACCTCGAGCGTCACGCCGGCCTGATGGCGATCGCCCAGACCGACGCCCGCCGGCTGCTTGCCGAGGACCCCGCCCTCGAGCGTCCGCGCGGGCGGGCGGCGCGCATCCTGCTGTGGCTGACCGAGCAGGAGAAGGCTATCCGGCTTCTCGGCGTGGGCTAGATCCGGGTCGGGGGCGAGACGTGACCTCGGCCGCCGGTCGACGGGCGGGAACGGCGGCACTGTTCGGCAAATGTTCTTGACATCGCGCAGGAATCATGAGAACAGATCAGCAACACGAAGGGGAGGCCGTGATGTCCGACCGTTCCGCCGATGCCGCAGCCCACCCCGCAGGGGCCCGTCTCATGGGCGATGCGGTCGGCGCCGCGGCGCTTTTCGTCCTCCTCGCCGCGGCGCTCCATCTCGCCGCCGGCCTCTGAGTTCTGCCTGCGGTCCTCCGTCCGGCCCTCTGCCCCCCGCGCGCGGGTTCCTGCCCGTTCCCGCCGCGTCCTGCCGGAGCTGTTCCGGGACCCTCCTTGCCGCCGCCACCCCCCGGGTGCGCGGCGGTTCTTTTTCGCGGTCGGGCCGCCGGCGCGGCCGGGCCGCGCGCGCCGGCCGGTCGGCGGCGGCCCCGCGGCGAGGTCCCCGGGAGCGGGGCGGCGCGGCGAGGTGCCGGCGGACGGGGACGGGCACGCCCAGCCAACCCCGCGGTCCCGGCGAGGACGCGGGAGCGCCACCTTGCGGGCGCCTGCGGCGAGAGAGTGCGCGCCCGCGCGTCGGGCCCGTGCCTGGGGCGCCTGGGGCGCGCGGGCGCCGTGCCGGCGTCGTCGCGGCGCCCGCCGTCACTCGCCGGGACGGGCCTCGGCCGCCGCCATCGCCTCGGCCGTCGCCTCGAGGGCGAGAAGGATCGAGGCATGGCGGTTGCGGTAGTCGCGCGCGGGTTCGAGGACGGCGAGCCCCTCGAAGGGAGGCGAGGGCGGGGGGCCGCCCTCCTTCAGCATCGCCCGGAGTTCGGCGAGCGCGCGGTCGATCTCGCCCCGCGTGCGCCCGGGCGCGACCGCCCCGACGACCGCCGCCGACGCCTGGCCGAGGGCGCAGGCCCGGACGTCCTGGGCGAAGCGGCTGATGCGCCCGTCGCTGACGTCGAGATCGACGGTGACGGTCGAGCCGCAGAGGGGAGAGCGGCGCCGGACGCTGGCCATTGGCGCCGCGAGGCGCCCGAGGTGGGGGATGTCGGCCGCGAGCGCGAGGATGCGCCCGGAGTAGAGCTTGATGAGGTCGGTCTCGGCGGTCATCGGCCTTCCGGCGGCAGGGGTCGGGGAATAGATAGTCCCGGCTGCCTGCCTTTGCCAAGGAGCCCGCCCATGGACTTCGACCCCGCGACGCTTCGCTACGACGCCGGCGGGCTGATTCCTGCCGTGGCCCAGGACCATGCCACGGGCGAGGTCCTGATGGTGGCGTGGATGAACGCCGAAGCGGTGGCGCGCACGCTCGCCACGGGCGAGGTGACCTACTTCTCGCGCTCGCGGGGCGAGCTCTGGGTCAAGGGCAGGACCAGCGGGCACCGCCAGCGTCTGGTCGAGTTCCGGCTGGACTGCGACCGCGACAGCCTCCTCGTCGTCCTCGCCCAGACCGGGCCGGCCTGCCACACGGGCGCGCGCAGCTGCTTTTTCACCGCCGTCCGCGCTGGCGCCGAGGTCGCGGCCCCCGAGCCGGCGACGCCCGAACCAGCGGCCCCGCGCCCGGCCGGTGCGCGCCGCGGTCAGGCGAGGCCCGCGAGGGCGGGGTCGAAAGGATAGCGCGTCAGGGTCTCGGTCCCGGTGGCGGTGACAAGAACCTGGTCCTCGAGCTTGATCGAGAAGTCCCCGCCCTCGGGGCTGACCAGCGCCTCGACGCAGATGACCATGCCGGGCTCGATGACGACGTCGAAGGCGCCCTCGGCCCAGCCGCCGGGGTAGGGCACGAAGGGCCATTCGTCGCAGAGCCCGACCCCGTGCATCTTGCAGGAGTATTTCTGGGCCTGGTATTCGGGGGCAAGCTCGTGGCCGCCGAAGACGAGGTCGCGCACGCTGACCCCCGGGCGCAGCCCCTCCTTGTGCGAGGCGATGTGGTCGAGGGCATGGCGGAAGGCCGCGACCATGGCGTTCGTCGGCCGCGCCGGGCCCATCCACCACGTCCGGCTGATGTCGATGCAGATGCCGTAGCAGCCGATGAGGTCGGTATCGAAGGCGACGATCTCGTTCGTGCCGACGATCCGCGGCCCGCATTCCTTGAACCACGGGTTGGTCCGCGGCCCCGAGGTGAGAAGGCGGGTCTCGATCCACTCGCCGCCGCGGCGGATGTTGGCGGCGTGCAACTCGGCCCAGATCGCGTCCTCGCTCGTCCGTCCCTTCGGCACCTCGGCGCGGGCGAAGGCCTCCATCTCGGCCACCGCCGTCTCGCAGGCGTGATGGGCGCAGCGCATGGCGAGGATCTCGTCCTCGCCCTTGATGGCGCGGACGCGCTCGGTCACGACCTCGCCCTCGAGCACCGTGAGGCCCGCCTGTTCGAGCGCGCGGAGGCCGTGGACCATGATCTTGTCGACGGCGAGGCGGCGGTTCCCGCCGGCATGGGCACGCATGACCTCGCCGACCTGGCCCGCGAAGGCGCGCGCGTCGATCTCGGTGCGGTCGCCGCAGACGTTGTAGAAGAACGAGGCGCCGTGCCGGACCTCGGCGACGAGGGGGTTGTGGGCGACAAGGAAGGGCGCCTGCCGATACTCCCAGATCACCATGTGCCCGTCGGCCGCGAGGAGCACGGCGCGGAACGGGTTGTGGGAGTTCCAGAGCTGCATGTTGGTGGTGTCGGTGGCGTAGCGGATGTTCAGGGGATCGAAGAGCAGGAGCCCGCCGATGTCCTGTGCCGCGAGCGCCGCGGTCAGCCGCCGCCAGCGATACTCGCGCATCCGCGCGAGGTCGGGCAGGGCAAGGCCCGCTGCCTCCCATTCGCGGAAGGCGAGCGCGGTCGGCCCGATCTCGACCCGGTCGGCGTCGTTCGGGGTGCCGTCGCCGAGGCGGAGGCCGCGGCCGGGGTCGATCTTGCGCGGCGGCCGTCCCGCCATCCTGGCCCTCCCCCGGTGCGACGTGCGGACAGGATGGGGCCGGAGGCCATCGGCTGCAGCGTTGCCGGCGACAGCCGGCGTCGCATTCCCGCCGCGGGCCACGGCCGGAGCGATGCCGGAAAGACGCGCGGGGCCCGCGCCGGGCTGGCCTGCGCGGGCCCTCGGGGAACGCGGGGCCGTCGGGGCGCGGGAGGGCTCAGGCGTTCTCGCCCGCCGCCGTGCCGATCTGGTCGAGAAGCTGGGCGACCTCCTGGTCGGCCGCCGCCTCGGCCTCGGCGGCAAGGTCCTGGATCGACTTGCCCGTGGCCTGGAGCGCGGCCTCGTCGGCCGAGCGGGCGACGTTGAGGGTGATCGGCACCGAGACCTCGGGATGGAGGACGACCGAGACGACGTGGAGGCCGAGTTCCTTGATCGGCCGGTCGAGCACGATCTGCCCGCGGGCGAGTGCGAAGCCCGAGGCGGTCGCCGCGTCGGCGGCGTCCCGCGTCGTCACCGAGCCGTAGAGCGCGCCGGTGTCGGAGGCCGAGCGGATGATGACGAAGGCCTGCCCGTCGAGGCGGGCGGCGGCCGCCTCGGCCTCGCGGCGGGTCTCGAGGTTTCGCGCCTCGAGCTGGGTCTTGCGGGCCTCGAAGACCTTGCGGCTGGCCTCGGTGGCGCGCAGCGCCTTGCCCTGGGGCAGGAGGAAGTTGCGGGCGTAGCCGTCGCGGACGTTCACGACCTCGCCCATCTGGCCGAGCTTGGCGACGCGCTCGAGAAGGATCACCTGCATCGCGCTCTCCTCACTTCACGGCGTAGGGCAGAAGGGCGAGGAAGCGCGCGCGCTTGATCGCGGTGGCGAGTTCGCGCTGCTTCTTGGCCGAGACGGCGGTGATGCGCGACGGCACGATCTTGCCCCGCTCGGAGATGTAGCGCTGGAGGAGGCGGACGTCCTTGTAGTCGATCCTGGGCGCGTTCTCGCCCGAGAAGGGGCAGACCTTGCGGCGGCGGAAGAAGGGCTTGTTGGCCATGGCTTGGTTCCTTGCTCGACGCGGGGGATCAGCGGCGGCGATCGAAGCGGTCGCCGCGGTCGCCGCGGTCGCCGCGGTCGCGGTCGTCGCGCTTCTGCATCGGGGCCGAGGGTCCTTCCTCGTGGGCCTCGACGCGCACCGAGAGAACGCGCATGACGTCCTCGTGCAGGTGCATGAGCCGCTCCATCTCCTGCACCGCCGCGGGCGGGGCGTCGGAGCGCAGGAAGGCGTAGTGCCCCTTGCGGTTCTTGTTGATCTTGTAGGCCATGGTCTTGACGCCCCAGTATTCCGAGGCGACGACCTTGCCGCCGTTGTCGGCGAGCACGGTGCCGAAGTGCTCGATCAGCCCCTCGGCCTGGGCGTTGGAGAGATCCTGGCGGGCGATGAAGACATGTTCGTAGAGCGACATGCGGAGGAGGTATCCCGTATCGGGCGCACTTCCTGGGGCGGGTAATCCTTCCGCCCCGCCCTGGAGAGGATGCGCCGCTGCGTGACCTGCGGAAGGACGCCGCCTTATAGCCGCCGGGGCGGGCGATGCAAGGGCCGCGCGCGGGGCGGCCGAGGATCGCCCGCGGGGCAACCGCTCGGGCCGCGCCGCCGGCCCGGGAACGGCGGGCAGGGCCTTGAGCGGCATCGTCAAATGCCCCTGCCGCGGGGCGCGGAGGGGGGCCGGCCGGCCCTTTTCGGGGGGCCCCGCGCTTGCTAGAAGCGGGCCAGCCGCAGAGGAGGACGGATGATGCGCGCCTTTGTCTTTCCCGGTCAGGGGGCCCAGGTCATCGGCATGGGCCGCGATCTGGCCGAGGCATGGCCGGAGGCGCGGGCGGTGTTCGACGAGGTCGACGAGGCGCTGGGCGAGCCGCTCTCGGCCCTGATCTGGGGAGGGGCGGCCGAGACCCTGACCCTGACCGCGAATGCCCAGCCGGCGCTGATGGCGACCTCGATGGCGGCGATCGCGGCGCTCGCGGCCGAGGGGGTCGAGGTCAGGGCGCGGTCGGCCTTCGTCGCCGGCCACTCGCTCGGGGAGTATTCGGCGCTCTGCGCCGCCGGGGCGCTCGGCCTTGGCGATGCGGCGCGCCTGCTGCGGCTGCGCGGCCGGGCCATGCAGGCGGCCGTGCCGGTCGGCGAGGGGGCGATGGCGGCGCTGCTGGGGCTCGGCTTCGAGGAGGCGGCGGCGGTCGCGGCCGAGGCCGCCGGGGCCGAGGTCTGCGCGGCGGCGAACGACAACGATCCTGCCCAGGTCGTGGTCTCGGGCCACCGGGCGGCGGTCGAGCGGGCGGTGGCGCTGGCCCGGGCCCGGGGGGCGAGGCGGGCGCTGATGCTGCCCGTCTCGGCCCCCTTCCATTCCGCCCTGATGGCGCCCGCGGAGAAGGCCATGGCGGCGGCGCTCGCCGAGGTGCCGATCGCCCGGCCGCGGGTGCCGGTCGTGGCCAACGTGCTCGCGGCGGCGGTGAGCGAGCCCGACGAGATCCGCCGCCTGCTCGTCCGCCAGGTCACGGGCGTCGTGCGCTGGCGCGAGTCGGTCGGCTGGATGGCCGCGCGGGGCGTGACCGAGTTCTGGGAGATCGGCGCCGGCAGGGCGCTTTCGGGGATGATCCGGCGGATTGCGCGGGACGCGGCAACCCGGCCCGTGGGCACCGCCGAGGAGGTGCGGGCGGCGGCGGGGAGCCTCTAGCCGGGCCGTGGCGGCCGGCGCCCCGCGGGGGCGGCCGCGCGTCCCCCGGGGGAGGAACGTGGCCGGGGCGAGGGCTGGCGCGGGCGGGCGAGGATCCTCGCCGGGGCGACTCCGCCCGGCGGCACGCGCCACCTCGGGGGCGGGTTGCGCGGGATGGCGTCGCACCCCGGGGTGCCGGGTCCGATAATGCCCCGGTACGGATGCGCGTCTTCCCTCCGGAGAGGCCGGCCGCGGCGGCGAGGGCCGCGGGACGGGGTCTGGTCGCGATCGGCGGTCGCCTTGCCGGGCTGCGGGCGTCGGCGCCGGCCGGGCGGGAGCTGGATGGTGGCGCGACGGGCGGGCGGCTGCTAAGGGGCGGGCAGGGCAGCGGGGCGCGGGGCGGGAGGCATGGCATGTTCGATCTGACGGGAAAGGCGGCGCTCGTCACGGGCGCCTCGGGCGGGATCGGGGCGGCGGTGGCGCGGACCCTGCACGGGGCGGGGGCGGCGGTCGCGCTGTCGGGGACGCGGCTGGGTCCGCTGCAGGCGCTGGCGGACGAGCTGGGGTCGCGGGCGGCGGTCCTAGCCTGCGACCTTGCCGATGCCGCGGCGCTCGAGGCCCTGCCGCGGCGGGCGGCCGCGGCGCTCGGTGGCGTCGACATCCTTGTCAACAACGCCGGGATCACCCGCGACACCCTCATTCTGCGAATGTCGGATGCCGACTGGCAGGCGGTGATCGAGGTCAACCTGACGGCGGCCTTCCGCCTCTGCCGGGGGGTGCTCAGGGGGATGATGAAGGCGCGCTGGGGGCGCATCGTCACCGTGGGCTCGGTCGTCGGGGTGACGGGGAACCCCGGGCAGGCCAACTATGCCGCCGCCAAGGCGGGCCTCGCCGGCCTTTCGAAGAGCCTGGCCGCCGAGGTCGCGAGCCGCGGCATCACCGTCAACCTCGTCGCCCCGGGCTTCGTCGCCACGGCCATGACCGACCGGCTGAGCGAGGACCAGAAGGGGCGGATCCTCGCCCAGGTGCCGGCCGGGCGGATGGGGTCGCCCGAGGAGATCGCGGCCGCTGTCCTTTACCTTGCCAGCCCCGAGGCGGGCTATGTCACGGGGGCGACGCTGCATGTGAACGGCGGCATGGCGATGCTCTGAGCCCCTCGCGAGGGCCCCCGCGGGGCCGGGGGGAAAGCGTTTGCCAGCCCCAAAGAACATGCTATAGGCGGCGCTGATCGGGCCGGGACCTTCCCGGAGGGCCGGCCGGCGCCGACCCTTCGGGTGCCACCCTGACCCTGACACCGGCGGGACAGGAAGCAAGGGGGGGGACCTCCCCCGAACCCAACGAGGACCTGGAAATGAGCGACATCGCGGAGCGCGTGCGGAAGATCGTCGTCGAGCACCTGGGCGTCGAGGAGGACAAGGTGACCGAGAACGCCTCGTTCATCGACGATCTCGGCGCCGACAGCCTCGACACGGTCGAGCTCGTGATGGCGTTCGAGGAGGAGTTCGGGATCGAGATCCCCGACGATGCGGCCGAGACCATCCAGACCTTCGGCGACGCGGTCAAGTTCATCACCGAGGCGCAGGGCTGAGGCAGGGCCGGCGCGGCCTGCGGCAGGCGCCCCCCCCGGGGGGCGCCGCTTGCATTTCCGCGACCCGGTGACCGTGGGCGGGGAGGGGTGATGGCGAACCTCGGGGAGCTTTTCGCGCCCGCCTCGGGCGGCGGCTTCATGGGGCTGCCGCGCTGGCGGGGAGAGGCAGCCGACGTCGTGCTGATGGGCGCCGAGGCGGGCACGCCCTACGGCCGCGACGGTGCCTACTGCCGGGGCGGTCCGGCCGCGATTCGGGCGGCGGCGGCGGGACATGCCGCGAACCTCGGCCACGTCAACTTCGACCTCGGCGGTCCGACCCTGCCCGCGGGGGCGCGGGCCGCGGACGCGGGCGACCTTGTCACCGACGAGGCCGATGCGGGCGCGAACCGGGCGCGGATCGGGGCGGCGGTGACGGGCGCGCTCGCCGCCGGGGCGGTGCCGGTCCTCATCGGCGGGGACGACTCGGTGCAGATTCCGATGCTCGCGGCCTTCGCCGCGGCGCGGGTCTGGATCCTGCAGGTCGATGCCCACATCGACTGGCGCGACGAGGTCGAGGGCGAGCGGCTCGGCCTGTCCTCGACGATGCGGCGGGCGAGCGAGATGGGCCATGTCGCGGGGATGGTGCAGGTCGGGGCCCGCGGCATTGGCTCGGCCCGGCCGGGCGAGCTTGCCGACGCGCGGGCCCGCGGGGTCGAGTTCGTGACCGCGGCCGAGGTCCGCCGCGAGGGGATCGCGCGGGCGGTCGGCCTGATCCCTGCCGGCGCCGAGGTGGTGATCTGCCTTGACCTCGACGCGCTCGATCCCGCGATCATGCCGGCGGTGATGGCGCGGACCGCGGGCGGGCTTGGCTATGGCGAAGTGCTGGGCCTGCTCCAGGGCGTGGCGGCGCGGGCGCGGATCGCGGGGCTCGGCTTCGTCGAGTTCATGGCCGCGCGCGACTTGGGCGGGATCGGCGCGACGACGGCCCAGCAGCTTCTCGCCGCGGCCCTCGGGCTGATCGCCCGGCAGGCGGTGGCCCGGCGCGACTGAGGGCGCGGGAAGGGCCGCCGGTGCCGCCCGGGACCGGCCGCGCGGCGGGCCGCCCGCGCTCCCGGCCGGCGGGCTTTTCGGCCGCGGATTTCCCGTGTATCCGGGCCCCAGAGGGCGGGTCGGGCGGAGGCGCGGATGCGGCGGGCGGTTGTGACGGGGCTGGGGCTGGTGACGCCGCTTGGCACCGGCGTCGAGGTCACCTGGCGGCGGCTGCTGGCCGGCCGGTCGGGGGCGCGCACCATCACCCGCTTCGACGCCAGCCACCTTGCCACCACCTACGCCTGCGAGGTTCCGCGCGGCGACGGCAGCGACGGCACCTTCAACCCCGACCGCTGGATGGAGCCCAAGGAAAGCCGCAAGGTCGACGAATTCATCCTTTACGGGATGGCGGCGGCCGAGCAGGCGCTTGCTGACGCGGGCTGGAAGCCCGAGGACGAGGCCGACCGGCTGCGGACGGGGGTGATGATCGGCTCGGGCATCGGCGGCCTGCAGTCGATCGCCGAGGCGGCCGTCCTTCTCAGGGACCGGGGGCCGCGGCGGATCTCGCCCTTCTTCATCCCCGGGGCGCTCATCAACCTCGTCGCCGGGCAGGTGTCGATCCGCTACGGCTTCAAGGGACCGAACCATGCCGTGGTGACCGCCTGCTCGACCGGGGCCCACGCGATCGGGGATGCGGCGCGGCTGATCCAGTGGGGCGATGCCGACGTCATGGTGGCGGGCGGCACCGAGGCCCCGATCTGCGCCCTCGGGGTCGCCGGCTTCAACGCCTGCAAGGCGCTTTCGACCAAGCGCGGGGCCGAGCCGGCGGCGGCGAGCCGGCCCTATGACGCCGACCGCGACGGCTTTGTCATGGGCGAGGGCGCGGGCGTCGTCGTGCTGGAGGAGCTAGGCCATGCCGAGGCCCGCGGGGCCCGCATCTACGCCGAGGTCCTGGGCTACGGGTTGTCGGGCGACGCCTATCACATCACGGCACCCTCCGAGGACGGCGACGGCGGTTTTCGGTCGATGACCGCGGCGCTCGCGCGGGCGGGGCTCGAGCCCGGCGCGGTGGACTACATCAACGCTCACGGCACCTCGACGATGGCCGACACGATCGAACTGGCGGCGGTCGAGCGGCTGCTCGGGCCGGCCGCGGGCGGGGTGACGATGTCGTCGACGAAGTCCTCGATCGGCCATCTCCTCGGGGCGGCGGGGGCGGTCGAGGCGATCTTCTGCGCCCTGGCGATCCGCGACCAGGTGGCGCCGGCGACGATCAACCTTGACACCCCGGCGGTGGCGAGCGCGATCGACCTTGCCCCCCACCGGCCGGTCGCGCGCCGGGTCCGGGTGGCGCTGTCGAACTCTTTCGGCTTTGGCGGCACCAACGCCACGCTGGTGCTCGGGCAGGTTCCGGGCTGATGTGGCGCAACATCGCCTCGAACGCGCTGACGCTCGGGATCGTCGTCGCCCTGGTCCTCGCCGGGCTTCTCGACTGGGGCCGGCGGGTCTACGCCGAGCCGGGGCCGCTCGTCCAGGCGATCTGCCTGCGGATCGAGCGGGGGGCGACGCTCCTGCAGGTGTCGCGCGACCTCGAGGCGGCGGGTGCCCTGCGCGACGCCCGCGTCTTCCGGCTGGGGGCGCAGTATTCGGGCAAGTCCGACGAGCTCAGGTTCGGGAGCTACCTCATCCCGGCCGGGGCCTCGATGGCGGGGATCGTCGAGGCGGTCACCCGCGGCGGCCAGAGCACCTGCGGCACCGAGGTCGTGTTCCGCATCGGCGTCAGCGCGGCCGAGGTGATCCTGCGCGAGCTCGAGCCCGCGACGGCCCGCTACCGCGAGGTCGTGCGCTTCGACCCCGGGGCGGGGCCGGCGCCGGCGGACTATGCGGAGGCGCTGGCCGCGGGCGACACGCGGCTGCGGGTGACGCTGGCCGAGGGGGTGACGAGCTGGCAGGTGGTGGAGGCCCTGAGGGCGGCCGAGTTCCTTGCCGGCGAGGTCACCGAGGTTCCGCCCGAGGGCAGCCTTGCCCCCGACAGCTACGAGGTGCGGAGGGGAGCGGAGCGGGCGGCGCTGCTGGCCGAGATGGCGGTGCGCCAGGCCGACCTTCTCGCCGGGCTCTGGGCCGGCCGGGCCGGGGACGTGCCGGTCGAGACCCCCGAACAGGCGCTGATCCTCGCCTCGATCATCGAGAAGGAGACCGGGAAGCCCGAGGAGCGCGGGCGCATCGCCTCGGTCTTTGCCAACCGGCTGCGCATCGGCATGCGCCTCCAGTCCGACCCGACCGTGATCTACGGCATCACCGGCGGCAAGGCGGTCCTGGGGCGGGGGCTGCGGCAGAGCGAGTTGCGCGCCGAGACGCCCTACAACACCTACGTCATCGACGGGCTGCCGGCGACGCCGATCGCCAACCCCGGGCGGGCGAGCATCGCCGCCGCCCTCGACCCCGAGGCGACGGCGCTGCTCTACTTCGTCGCCGACGGGAACGGCGGGCACGTCTTTGCCGAGACCCTCGAGGAGCACAACAGGAACGTCGCCCGCTGGCGCGAGATCGAGGCCGGGCGCGGCAACCCCTGAGGCGGTGAACGGAGTGCTGCCGGGGCGTGCGCCGGTTGCAACCGGGGCGATAGTGCTTGACTTGGCGAACTCCTGCTGGTAGAGGAGCGCCATGCTGGACGAGGTGGGCGCGCGGCCCGGGGCAACCCGGAGCCGCGTTTTCGTTTTCGGCGGGTGGGGCGGGTGATCGCGGCATGTCGGAAGAAACCCCGAAAGGGGAGGGCGACGGGGGCGGGCCCCTCGTCGCCGAGGCGGATGCGCTTTTCGCGCGGACGGTGAGGGAACTGGCCGCGGCGATCGCGCGGCTCGAGGCCGAGGGGCCGGAGGCGGCGCGCGAGATCGGCGAGGCGGTGCGGGCGCTCGGCAAGGCGATGACGCTCGCCTTCGAGGAACGGGCGCGGGCCGACCGGCTGCGCCGGCAGGCGGATGGGGAGGGACATGCCGGACCGGGGCTCGACTTCGAGGCTGCCCGCGACGAGATCGGGCGCCGCCTGGCTCGCCTGCGCGCCCATCGCGACCCAGGAGGAGTTCCTTGCGGGGCTGAGTGACGGGGCGCTCGCGGCGCTGCCCTGGCTCTTCGAGTTCTGGGCGATGCCGCACCAGATCGCTCCCGAAGGCGAGTGGCGAAGCTGGGTGGTGCTGGGCGGGCGGGGCGCGGGCAAGACCCGCGCCGGGGCCGAATGGGTCCGGGCCGCCGTCGAGGGGTCGCGGCCGGGCGCCCCGGGACGGGCGCGCCGCGTGGCGCTGGTGGGCGAGACGGCCGACCAGGCGCGCGAGGTCATGGTCTTCGGCGACAGCGGCATCCTGGCCTGCGCCCCCCCCGATCGTCGCCCGGCCTGGGAGGCGACGCGGCGCCGGCTGGTGTGGCCGAACGGGGCGACGGCGCAGGTCTTTTCCGCCCACGAGCCCGAGGGGCTCAGGGGGCCGCAGTTCGATGCCGCCTGGGCCGACGAGCTTGGCAAGTGGAAGCGCGGCATCGAGGCCTGGGACAACCTCCAGTTCGCGCTGCGGCTGGGCGAGCGGCCGCGGCAGGTGGTGACGACGACGCCGCGCAACGTCGGGGTCCTGAAGGCGCTGATGGCGGCGCCCTCGACCGTCCTCACGCGGGCTCCGACCGAGGCCAACCGGGCCAACCTTGCCGCCTCGTTCCTGGCCGAGGTGCGGGCCCGCTACGGTCACACCCGGCTCGGGCGGCAGGAACTCGACGGGGTCATGCTCGAGGAGGTCGAGGGGGCGCTGTGGTCGGCGGCGGCGCTCGACCGGGCGCGCGCGGATGTGGTGCCGCCGCTCGACCGGGTGGTGGTGGCGGTCGACCCGCCGGTCAGCGCCCACGGCCGCGCCGACGCCTGCGGCATCGTCGTCGCCGGGGTCAGGGCCGAGGGCCCGCCGCAGGACTGGCGCGCCTTCGTCCTCGAGGATGCGACGGTCGCCGGCGCCACCCCCGACGAGTGGGCGCGGGCGGCGATCGCGGCGATGCGGCGGCACGGGGCCGAGCGGCTGGTGGCCGAGGTCAACCAGGGCGGCGCCCTGGTCGAGAGCGTGATCCGCCAGGTCGACGGGCTGGTGCCCTACCGGGCCCTGCGGGCGAGCCGCGGCAAGGCCGCGCGGGCCGAGCCGGTGGCGGCGCTTTACGAGCAGGGGCGGGTCGCCCATGTCGGCGTGCTGGCCGCGCTCGAGGACCAGATGTGCCGGATGACCCCGACGGGCTACCTCGGCACGGGAAGCCCAGACCGACTGGACGCGCTGGTCTGGGCGCTGACCGAGCTCATGATCCTGCCGGCGCAGTCCTGGCGGCGGCCGCGGGTGCGCAGCGTCTGAACGGCAACGGAGGGATGGCCGGCGGCCGGGACGCCCGCGAGCGGGCGGCCGGCGGCGTGCGGACCCGCGGCCATGGGGGGCCCGGGCGCGGGCGCCGGCGCCGGCGGGCAGGGGAGAGGGCGGATGGTGTTCGACTTTCTGCGGCGCGGGGTGGCCCCGGTGCCGGCCCGCAAGGCCTCGGCAACGGGCCGGGTGATCGCCTGGGCGGGCGGCGGGCGGGTGCAGTGGAGCCCGCGCGATGCCGTGTCCCTGACCCGCAACGGCTATCTCGGCAATCCGGTCGCCTTTCGCGCCGTCCGGGTGATCGCCGAGGCGGCGGCGGCGCTGCCCCTGGTGTTGCAGGACGCGGCCCGGCGCTACGAGGAGCATCCGCTGCTCGCGCTTCTGGCCCGGCCGAACCCCGGCCAGGGGCGGGCCGAGCTTTTCGAGGCGCTCTACGGCCAGCTTCTGCTGACCGGCAACGCCTATCTCGAGGCGGTGGCGGGCAGCACGCGGCTGCCGGGCGAGATCCACGTCCTGCGCTCGGACCGCATGAGCCTCGTGCCCGGGGCCGACGGCTGGCCGGTCGCCTACGACTACACGGTGGGAGCCCGCACGCATCGCTTCGATGTCACCGGTCCGGCGCCCGTCGTCTGCCATCTGCGCGCCTTCCATCCCCAGGACGACCACTACGGGTTCTCGCCGCTGCAGGCGGCGGCGACGGCGATCGACGTCCACAACGCCGCTTCGCGCTGGTCGAAGGCGCTTCTCGACAACGCCGCGCGGCCCTCGGGGGCGATCGTCTACCGCGGCGTGGACGGCACCGGCGGGCTGACCGCCGAGCAGTACGACCGGCTCGTGGAGGAGATGGAGGCCCATCACCAGGGCGCCCGCAACGCCGGCCGGCCGATGCTGCTCGAGGGCGGGCTCGACTGGAAGCCGATGGGCTTCAGCCCCTCGGACATGGAGTTCCAGAAGACCAAGGAGGCGGCGGCACGCGAGATCGCGATCGCCTTCGGCGTGCCGCCGATGCTGATCGGGATCCCGGGCGAGGCGACCTATGCCAACTATCAGGAGGCGCATCGCGCCTTCTACCGACTGACGGTGGTGCCGCTGGCGGCGCGCGTCGTGGCGGCGATGGCGGAATGGCTCGGGCGCTTCGGCGGCGAGGCGGTCGAGCTTCGCCCCGACCTTGACCGGGTGCCGGCGCTTGCGGCCGAGCGCGACCAGCACTGGTCGAGGGTCGGCGCCGCGGCCTTCCTGACCGATGCCGAGAAGCGGGTGCTGCTGGGCCTGCCGCCGCACCCGGAGGGGGCATGAGCGAGCGACGGCCGACCGGGGGGTCGCGCTTTCTCTATGACAGCTTCGATGCCACGGCGGCGCGGATCGAGGCCAACGAGCGCGTCGCCGAGGAGCGCTGGGCGGCGCTCGAATACCGGCTGGGGCAGATCGAGACGGCGCTCGACCGGCTGGAGCGGCGGCTGTGGCTGGGGGTCTACGGGGCGGCGGCGTTCCTCGTTGCCCAGGGTGCGGAGGCGCTGATCGGAGTGCTGGGCAAGTGAGGGAAGAGATGCGGACGATGGATGCGGGCGGCCCCCTGGAGCGCAAGTTCCACCGGCCCGAGCAGGGGCTGACGGTCGGCGAGGGGGCGGTGGTCGCGGGCTATGCCTCGGTCTTCGGGCGGCGCGACCAGAGCGGGGACGTGGTGCTGGCGGGGGCCTATGCGGCCTCGCTGGCCCGTCTTGCGGCCACCGGCCGGCGGGTCAAGATGCTCTGGCAGCACGACCCCGCCCAGCCGATCGGGGTCTGGGAGGAGGTGCGCGAGGACGACCGCGGCCTCTGGGTCCGGGGCAGGCTGCTCGTCGATGTGGCCCGCGGCCGCGAGGCGGCGGCGCTGCTCGCGGCGGGGGCGATCGACGGCCTCTCGATCGGCTATCGCACGGTCAAGGCCGACCGCGGCAGCGACGGCGAGCGGCGGCTGGCCGAGATCGACCTCTGGGAGGTGTCGCTCGTCACCTTCCCCCTGCTCTCCGAGGCCCGCGTCGACGCCAAGGGCGGGGACGGGGCCGCGGACGGGGTTCTGCACGACCTGGCGGCGGCCCTGGAGGAGGCGCGCCGGATGCTGGCCGGGGCCGCCGGCGATCTCGATCCGAGAAGGAAGGTGACGCGATGAATGCGACCGAAGACGCGCCCGGGGCCGCGGCGGTGACGGCTGCCATGACCGGGTTTCTGAATGACTTCAGGAGCTTTCAGACCGATCTGAAGGCAAGGCTGCAACTTCAGGAAGAGCGACTGACCATGCTGGACCGCAAGACGATCTCGCCTGCCCGCCCCCATCTCGCGGCGGCCGAGCCGCAGGGACTGCACCGCAAGGCCTTCGATGCCTACCTGCGCTCGGGCGATGACGACGGGCTGCGGGGCCTCGTTCTCGAGGGCAAGGGGATGACGACCGCGGTCAACGGCGACGGCGGCTATCTCGTCGATCCGCAGACGGCCGAGACCATCCGCTCGGTCCTGCGCGGGGCGGCCTCGATCCGCGCCATCGCCAATGTCGTGGCGGTGGAGGCGATCGCCTACGACGTGCTCGTCGACCGCACCGACCTCGGCTCGGGCTGGACCGACGAATCCTCGACCATCACCGAGACCGCGACGCCGACGATCGAGCGCATCTCGATCCCGCTCCACGAACTGACGGCGATGCCCAAGGCGAGCCAGCGGCTGCTCGACGATTCGGCCTTCGACATCGAGGCGTGGCTCGCGGGCCGCATCGCCGACCGCTTCGCCCGGGCCGAGGCCGAGGCCTTCGTCACCGGCAACGGCACCGGCAAGCCCAAGGGCTTCCTCGACCATCCCAAGGCCGCCGAGGGAAGCTGGAGCTGGGGCAACCTCGGCTATGTGGCGACGGGGGCGGCGGGCGATTTCAACGCCACCAACCCGGCCGATGCGATCGTCGACCTCGTCTATGCCCTCGAGGCCGGCTACCGCGCCAACGCAACCTTCGTCATGAACTCCAAGACCGCGGGCGCGGTGCGCAAGATGAAGGATGCCGACGGCCGCTTCCTGTGGTCGGACGGGCTCGCGGCGGGAGAGCCCGCGCGGCTCATGGGCTATGCCGTCCTGATCGCCGAGGACATGCCCGACATCGGCGCCTCGGCCTATGCGATCGCCTTCGGCGACTTCCGGGCCGGCTACACCATCGCCGACCGGCCCGACCTGCGCATCCTGCGCGACCCCTTCTCGGCCAAGCCGCACGTCCTCTTCTACGCGAGCAAGCGCGTGGGCGGCGACGTCAGCGACTTTGCCGCGATCAAGCTCCTGAAGTTCGCGGTCTCCTGACCGGGCCGGGCCCGCCCCGCCCGCGGGGTGGCGGGGCGGGCCCCATTCGTTTCGCGGGCGGAGGCGGCGATGCTGACCGAACTGACCGGCGTGCCCGAGGGCGCGCTGCCGGTGGCCGATTTCCGGGCGCATCTGCGCCTTGGCACCGGCTTTGCCGACGACAGCGTGCAGGATGCGCTGGTCGGGAGCTTTCTTCGGGCGGCCCTGGCCGCGATCGAGGGGCGCACCGGCAAGGTGCTGATCGCCCGCGATTTCCGCCTGACGCTCGGGGACTGGCGGGAGGCGGACGGGCAGGATCTGCCGGTGGCGCCGGTGGCGGCGGTGACGGCCGTTGTCCTGACCGATTGCGCCGGGCAGTCGAGCACCGTTCCGGCCGCCGACTACCGCCTGGTGGTGGACGGCCACCGCCCGCGGCTGGTCGGGGCGGGCTGGCTCCTGCCGGCGGTGCCGGCGGGGGGATCGGTGGCGGTGGACTTCATCGCCGGCTTCGGGCCGGCCTGGGGCGACGTGCCGGCCGACCTGCGGCAGGCCGTCTTCCTGCTGGCCGCCCACTTTCACGAGGAGCGCCACGAACTCGAGGGAGGGGCGAGTGCCATGCCCTTCGGGGTGATGGCGCTCATCGAGCGCTGGCGCCACCCCCGCCTTCTCGGCGGGGTGGGGGGGAGGGGGCGATGAGGCCGCCCGTGAACCCGACCCGGAAGCTCGTCCTCGAGACGGCGGTCCGCGTGCCCGACGCGAGCGGCGGCTACGGCGAGACCTGGCAGGCGGC
Organism: Paracoccaceae bacterium; assembly: GCA_020846995.1. Classification (GTDB taxonomy): domain Bacteria; phylum Pseudomonadota; class Alphaproteobacteria; order Rhodobacterales; family Rhodobacteraceae; genus JAHDXW01. Next base: position 5,478 of record JADLCV010000039.1, on the reverse strand, counting down.
CGGCACGCTCTGGGCCGACGTCCGGCCCGGACCGGGCCGGCGGGAGGACGACGAGTTCGCGGCGCGGGCGGCGGTCCCGCTGCGGGTGCACGTGCGGGGAGCGCCGGTCGGTGCCCCCTCCCGCCCCGCCGCCGGGCAGCGATTCCGCGAGGGCACGCGCACCTACGCGATCCTCGCCGTCACCGAGGCCGACCGGCGCGGCGCCTGGCTTGTCTGCCACTGTCGCGAGGAGGTTCCGGCATGAGCTACGGGGCGGCAGGGGCATTGCAGACGGCCGTGCAGGCGCGGCTCGTGGCCGACGCGGCGCTGGGCGCCCTCGTCGGCGGGGCGATCCATGATGCGATCCCGCCGGGAACGGCGACGGGGCTGCATGTGGCGCTGGGGCCCGAGGTGGCGCGCGACCGCTCGGACAGGACGGGCGGCGGGGCCGAGCACGACTTTACCGTCAGTGTCGTCGGCGGCCCGGGCGGCTTCGAGCGGGCCAAGGCGGCGGCGGCGGCGGTGTCGGACGCGCTGGTCGGGGCGCCCCTGGTGCTGTCCCGGGGCCGGCTGGTCGGCCTTTGGTTTCTGGCCGCGCGGGCGGCGAGGGAGCGCGACGGGGGGCGGCGGATCGAGCTGACCTTCCGCGCCCGGATCGAGGATTGAGGAGGACGGCATGGGTGCCCAGAACGGCAAGGATCTCCTGGTCAAGATCGACCTGACCGGCGACGGGCAGTTCGCGACGGTGGCCGGGCTGCGCGCGACGCGCATCAGCTTCAACGCCGAGACCGTCGATGTCACGAGCCTCGAGAGTCAGGGCGGCTGGCGCGAGCTTCTGGCCGGCGCCGGCGTGAAGTCGGCCGCGATCTCCGGCTCGGGCGTCTTCCGCGACGCCAACACCGACGAGCGTGCTCGCCAGATCTTCTTTGACGGCGCCCTGCCGCGGTTCCAGGTGGTGGTGCCGTCCTTCGGCATCATCGAGGGCCCGTTCCAGATCACCGCCATCGAATACGCCGGCAGCCACAACGGCGAGGCCACCTACGAGCTGTCGCTCGCCTCGGCGGGCGTGCTGACCTTCACGGTGCTGTGATGGCCAATCCCTGGGCGGGCGAGGTCGCGCTCGAGATGGACGGCCGGCGCCACGGCTGCAAGCTGACGCTCGGCGCCCTGGCCGAGCTTGAGGCCGAACTGGGCGCCGACAGCCTCGTGGCGCTGGCCGAGCGCTTCGAGGCGGGGCGCTTCTCGGCCCGCGACGTGCTGGCGGTGCTGGTCGCGGGGCTGCGCGGGGGCGGCTGGCAGGGCGGGGCGGCCGACCTCCGGTCGGCCGAGATCGCGGGCGGGGCGATCGCGGCGGCGCGGATCGCGGCGGCGCTGCTCGCGCGTGCCTTCGCCCTGCCGGAGGAGGGGTGAGGAGGCTCGACTGGGCCGGGCTGATGCGGGCGGGGATGCGCGGGCTGGGGCTGAGCCCGGCCGCGTTCTGGCAGCTCACGCCGGTCGAGCTGGCGGTGATGCTGGGGGTGGCGGCGGGGCCGGCGCCGATCACGCGGGCGCGGCTCGAGGAGCTTGCCCGGGCCTTCCCCGACGGCCGGAGCGAGGGAGGCGAGGATGGCGACGGTTGAGGATCTGGCGGCAGGGGTCGAGGCGCTCGAGGAAAGCCTTGCCGGGGCGGGCGGCATGGCGGCGGCCTTCGACGCCGAGTTGCAGGCGATGCGCCAGACCCTGTGGATGACCGGGCGCGAGGTCAACGTGCTTTCGGCCGGAATCGGCAGCGGGCTCAGGCGGGCCTTCGACGGGCTCGTCTTCGACGGGATGAAGCTTTCGGATGCCCTGCGGCTTCTCGGCCGCTCGATCATCGACACCGTGCAGGCGATCGCCATGCGGCCGGTGCAGGACGCGCTGGGCGGGGCGCTGGCCCGCGGCATCGGCAGCCTCGTCGGGGGGCTGCTGCCGTTCGAGAAGGGGGGGGGCTTCGCGGCCGGGCGGGTCATGCCCTTTGCCGAGGGCGGGATCGTCGCGGGGCCGGTGAGCTTTCCCCTGCGGGGGGGGCGCGGGCTGATGGGCGAGGCCGGGCCCGAGGCGATCCTTCCCCTCTCGCGCGGGCCGGACGGCCGGCTGGGCGTCCGCGCCGGCGACGGCGGCCGGGGGGTCAGCGTCGTTGTCAACGTCACGACTCCCGATGTCGCGGGCTTCGAGCGCAGTCAGGCGCAGATCGCGGCCCAGATGGCACGGGCGCTCGCCCGCGGTCAGCGCAACAGGTGAGGCGATGGGCTTTCACGAGGTGCGGTTTCCCGCCAACCTGAGCTTCGGCTCGGTCGGCGGGCCCGAGCGGCGCACGGAGATCGTGACGCTCGTCAACGGGTTCGAGGAGCGCAACAGCCCCTGGGCGGATGCGAGGAGGCGCTATGACGCGGGCGTCGGGCTGCGCAGCCTTGACGACCTCGAGGCGCTGATCGCCTTCTTCGAGGCCCGGCATGGCCAGTTGCACGGGTTCCGCTGGAAGGACTGGGCCGACTACAAGTCGTCGCCGGCGTCGCGGGCGGTGGGGTTCGAGGACCAGGTGATCGGGACGGGCGATGCCCGCGCGACCGCCTTCCGGCTCGCCAAGACCTACCGTTCGGGCGGCTGGAGCTATGTCCGGCCGATCGCCAAGCCCGTCGCCGGCAGCGTGCTCGTCGGGATCGATGGGGTGCCGCGGACGCTGGGCGCCGACTTTACGGTCGATGCGGCGGCCGGCACCGTCAGCTTTGCCGATCCGCCGCCCGGGGGGGCGCGGGTGACGGCGGGCTTCGAGTTCGACGTTCCGGTGCGCTTCGACACCGACCGCATCCAGGTCTCGGTGGCGAGCTTTCAGGCCGGCGACGTGCCGGTGGTGCCGGTCGTGGAGGTGCGGCTGTGAGCGGGACGATCGCGGCCCATCTCGCGGGCGGGGTGACGACGGTCTGCCGGGCCTGGGCCGTGCGCCGGCGCGACGGCGTCGAGCAGGGATTCACCGACCACGACCGTGACCTCGTGTTCGAGGGCGTGACCTTCCGCGCCGCAACCGGCATGACGGCCCGCGCCCTCCAGCAGACCTCGGGGCTCGCGGTCGACAACAGCGAGGCGGGCGGGGTGCTCTCGGATGCGGCGGTGACCGAGGCCGACATCGTCGCCGGACGCTACGACGGTGCCGCGGTCCGGGTGTGGCGGGTCAACTGGGCCGACGCAGAGGAGCGGGCGCTGATCTTCAGCGGCACGCTCGGCGAGGTGGTGCGGGCGCGGGGCGCCTTCCGGGCCGAGCTGCGGGGGCTGACCGAGGCCCTGAACGCCCCTCAGGGCGCGCTTTTCCAGCGGCCCTGCGCGGCCGTCCTCGGCGACGGGCGCTGCCGCTTCGACCTGAGCCAGGCGGGCTATGCCGCCGAGGTTGCGGTCGAGACCGTGACCGGGGGGCGGCTGTTCCGGTTCGCGGACTTCACGGGTTTCGACGACCGCTGGTTCGAGGCCGGCCGGCTCGAGATCCTGAGCGGGGCGGCGGCGGGGCTGGTCGGCGTCGTCAAGAACGACCGCCTGTCGGCCGCGGGCCGCGAGGTCGAGCTCTGGCAGGGGCTTGGGGATGTGGTCGCACCGGGGGATGCGATCCGGCTTGAGGCGGGCTGCGACAAGCGCCTTGAGACCTGCCAGCTCAAGTTCGACAACGTCCTGAACTTCCGCGGCTTTCCCGACATTCCCGGGGACGACTGGCTGGCCGCGGTGCCGGCCCGGGCGGGGGGGGCGAAAGACGGCGGCAGTCTCGGCAGGAGGCCGCCATGGCCATGAGTGCGGGCGCGCGGGCGGTGGCCGCGGCGCGTGGCTGGATCGGCACGCCCTATGTCCACCAGGCCTCGTGCCGGGGGGCGGGGGCGGACTGCCTGGGGCTGGTCCGCGGCATCTGGCGCGAGCTCTTCGGGGCCGAGCCGGCCCATGTGCCGCCCTACACCCCCGACTGGGGCGAGGCCGGGCGCGAGGAGATCCTTTGGGCCGCGGCCATTCGCCACCTGCGGCCGCGCCCGCCGGGCGCGCCCGCCGCGGCGGGCGAGGTGATCCTCTTCCGGATGCGCGAGGGCGCGGTCGCCAAGCATCTCGGCCTGCAGGCCGAGGTCGGCGCACGACCGAGCTTCGTGCATGCCTACAGCGGCCACGGCGTGCTCGAGAGCCCTCTGACGGGGCCCTGGGTGCGCCGGGTGGCGGCGCGCTTTGCCTTTCCTGACAACGGCATCTGAAGCGAGAGAGGGGAGCCTGCGTGGCCACCATCGTTCTTTCCGCCGTGGGCGCGGCGATCGGCGGCAGCTTCGGCGGCACGGTCCTGGGGCTGACCGGGGCGGTGATCGGGCGCGCCGTCGGGGCGACGATCGGGCGCGTCATCGACCAGCGGCTGATGGGCCTTGGTGCCGAGCCGGTCGAGACCGGGCGGGTCGACCGTTTTCGCCTGACCGGGGCGAGCGAGGGGGCGCCGGTGCCGCTGACCTTCGGGCGGATGCGCATGGGCGGGCAGGTGATCTGGGCCTCGCAGTTCCAGGAGACCGAAACCCGTCGCGGCGGCGGCAAGGGCGCGCCGCAGCCGCGGACGGTCGAGTTCGGCTACACCGTGAGCCTCGCGATCGCGCTCGGGGCGGGCGAGATCGCCCGCGTCGGCCGCATCTGGGCCGATGGCGCCGAGGTGGCGCGCGACGACCTCTCCTTGCGCGTCTACACGGGGTCGGAGACGCAGCTTCCCGATCCCAAGATCGAGGCCGTCGAGGGCACCGGGCGGGTGCCCGCCTATCGCGGCACCGCCTATGTCGTCATCGAGGACCTCGACCTTGGGCCCTACGGCAACCGCGTGCCGCAGTTCTCGTTCGAGGTCTTCCGGCGGGCCGCGGCCGCGGACGGGGCGCCCGACCTTGCCGACGGGGTGCGGGGGGTGGCGCTGATCCCCGGCACGGGCGAGTTCGCGCTGGCGACGACGCCCGTGCACCGCAAGGCCGGGCCGGGCGAGAACGTGCCCGTCAACGTCAACACGCCCTCGGGCCAGACCGACCTTGCCACTTCGCTTGTGATGCTGCGCGAGGAACTCCCCGCCTGCGGCTCGGTCGGGCTGGTGGTGTCGTGGTTCGGCGACGACCTGCGCTGCGGCGAGTGCCGCCTGAAGCCCAAGGTCGAGCGGGCCGAGGGCGAGGGCGAGGGGATGGTGTGGCGCGTGGGCGGGCTGGTCCGCGCGACGGCCGCGGTCCTGCCCCTGGTCGACGACCGGCCGGTCTACGGCGGCACGCCGGCCGACGAATCCGTCCTCGAGGCGATTGCAGCCATCCATGCCGGCGGGCAGGCGGTGATGTTCTATCCCTTCCTGCTCATGGAGCAGCTTGCCGGCAATGGCCGCCCCGATCCCTGGACCGGGGCGGCCGACCAGCCGGCCCTGCCCTGGCGGGGACGCATCACGCTTTCGGTGGCGCCGGGGCGGGCGGGAAGCCCCGACCGCACCGCCGCCGCCGCGGCCGAGGTCGCGGC
>JADLCV010000038.1 GCA_020846995.1 Paracoccaceae bacterium | reverse complement strand
GCCGATGCCCGGGGCGCGGGATGCCGGACGCTCTCGCCGGTGGCCGGCGAGACGAGGGCGGTGATGTGGAGCCACTCGAAGCGGTGATGGCCGCGGGCGATCGGACGCTGGCCGCGCGGCGCCCGGACCCGGCGCAGGATCGGCTTCGGCCCGATGTCGCCCGCGATCGGGCGCGATCGACGCGGTGCTCGCCGGTGGCGAAGGCCTCGATCGTCGCGCCGGGATGGCGCCCGGCTTCCCCGGCGACGATCCCGGCGGGTTTTTCTGAACGCCGCCTGCTCGTCCGGGCGTCGCCGTCCCGGCACGCTGCGGCCGCGGGCTCCGGATCGTCCGGTCGATCGCGCGCAAGGCCTCCCGGCCGCGCTATCCGGCGACCCCGGGGGGCGGGCTCAGGCGCTTTCGGCGCGGAAGGTGACCTCGGTCCAGCGCTCGGGGATGTGGATGTTGTCGTTGCCCTGGATGCTCCAGGCCCAGCCCTTGGCGCGGCGGAGGACGCGGTCGTGGTGGCAGCGGTAGGCGGTCATGCGGAAGCTTGCGCCCGGGGCGGGCGGCAGCGGCCGGCCTCCGGCGATCCCGGCCAGCCCCGCCCACGGCAGCGCCATCTCGACCGTCCAGCCACGGTCGCGCACCTCCGGGCAGTTGAGGCTGCCGTCGATGTGGACGGCATGGCGAAGCCCCGGCATGCGGTAGGAAAGATCGGCCCAGCGCCCGAGCCGCTCGCCCTCGCGGGCGACGTAGTAGAGGACGTCGGGCAGCTTGAAGAGCGCCTCCAGTTCGGCGAAGCGCTGCTCCCGCACCAGCCGCTCGATCCAGGTCCAGCGGATCTGGTAGCTCGTGTTGAGGGCGTTGAGGCCGATCTCGAAATAATGGCCGTCGCCGGCGAAGAAGAACTCGACGTCCTCGTCGTGGCGGTAGACGTGATCGTTGAAGCCCGTCATCGAGGCGCGGATGTCGGGATCCTCGACCCGGTAGCCGACATGGAGGAAGGCGTCGTCCCAGAGGAGCGCGCAGCGCGTGGCGAGGGGCGTCGGGCTGCCGTCGTGGATCATGCCGAAGGGCTCGCTCCAGCGCGCCCGCGACCACACCGCCTCGTCGAGCCGGCCGTCGACGGTGATCGCCTCGGGCGTGCGCAGGCAGTCCCAGCGCCGGACCGGGGGAAGGGCGGCGAGGTCCACCTCGGCGACCCGCACCCAGCGCGCGAAGCCCTGGGCGCGCGGCACCGGCCCGCGTTCGACGGGGCCGAGGGCGGCAGGGTCGTCATAGGCGCGTTCGGTCTGCATGGCGGGCCCTCCCGGGGGGCTGGACGGGCGCTCGCCCGACCCCGGGAGCCTAGCAGTCCGGGCCGGGGCGCGGGCCCGGCCCCCGTTCCGCCGGGCGGAAGGGCGGCCCCCGGCCGGGCGGCGCGGGGGCCGCGCCGCGCGCGCTCAGCGTCCGCGGATGCGGGGGTCGAGCGCGTCGCGCAGGCCGTCGCCGATGAAGTTCACGCTCAGGACCGTGAGCGAGATGAAGACCCCCGGCCAGATCACCCGCTCGGGGTCTTGCTGGAGGTAGTCGACGCCGTCGAAGAGGAGCCGCCCCCAGGTCGGGAAATCGGGCGGGAAGCCCAGCCCGAGGAAGGACAGGGCCGATTCGGTGATGATGGCGGTGGCGATCCCGAGCGTCGCCGAGACGAGGATCGGTGAGAGGACGTTGGGCAGGATGTGGCGCAGGATCATCCGCCGCGGCGGGGTGCCGATCGAGCGCGCGGCGAGCACGAACTCGCGTTCCTTGAGCGCGAGCACCTCGCCCCGCACGATGCGCGCCGTCTGCATCCACGAGGTGATGCCGATCGCCACCACGATGAGGAGGAAGATGCCCGTCTCGGGGCCGAAGCGCCGCGCCAGGCTCTCGCGGAAGAGCATGACCATGACGAGGAGGAGGGGCAGGAGCGGCAGCGCGAGGAAGAGGTCGGTGAGCCGCATGAGCGGCCCCTCGAGGCGGCGGAAATAGCCCGCGACGACGCCGATCAGCGTGCCGAGGCAGATCGAGAGCGTCATCGCCGTGAGCCCGACCGCGAGCGACACCCGCCCGCCCGCCATCATGCGGGCGAAGATGTCGCGGCCGAGCTGGTCGGTGCCGAAGGGATGGTCCGCGCCCATGCCGAGGTCGCGGGCGCGGATGGCGATGAACTTGGGATCGAGGGTCCAGAGCGAGGGGCCGATGACCGTGAAAAGCACGATGGCCCCGAACACGAGAAGCCCGAAGAGGGCGCCGCGGTGGGTGCGGAACTGGTCCCAGACGTCGCGCCACTGGCTGCGCGGGGCCCGCGCGGCGACCGCGGCCGAGGGGGCGGGGGCAAGCTCAGTCATAGCGGATCCGGGGGTCGAGGATGCCGTAGATGACATCGGCGACGAGGTTGAAGGTGATGATGAGGCCGGCGAAGACGAAGGCGAGCGTCTGCACCATCGGCAGGTCGTTGGCCTGGATGGCGGTGATGAGAAGCTGGCCGAGCCCGTTCACCTTGAACACCTGCTCGGTGATGATGGCGCCGGCGAAGATCGTCGGCACGCCGAGGGCGATCACCGTCACCACCGGGATGAGCGAGTTGCGCAGGACGTGGACGAGGACGACGGTGCCCTCGGCCATGCCCTTGGCGCGGGCGGTGCGGACGTAGTCCTGGTTGAGGTTGTCGAGCATCGAGGAGCGCATGAAGCGGCTGATCTGGGCGGCGTTGTAGAGGGCGAGCACCGCCACCGGCATGATCATCTGCGACACCTGGCGAAGGAAGCTCGACCAGTCGGTGACCCGAAGGGTGGTGTCGTAGATCGAGGGGAACCAGCCGAGCTTGACCGAGAAGATGACGATGAAGAGGACGCCGGTGAAGAAGGTCGGGACCGAGAAGCCGACCATCGAGACGAATGTGCCGATCTGGTCGAACCAGGAATACTGCCGGTAGGCCGAGACGATGCCGATCGGGAGCGCGATCCCGACGCCGACGAGGTAGGCGATGCCGACGACGTTGAGGGTCTGGGGGATGCGCTGCCAGATGATGTCGAAGACCGGGGCGCGGAACTGCCAGGAGAGGATGCGCTCCTCGCCCGCCGCGAGGCCCGTGCCGAGCCAGCCGTCGAGGATCACCTGCGGCTCGATCCAGACGAACTGGACGAGCCATTTCCAGTAGCGGACATGGGCCGGGGCATCGAGGCCCATGGCGGTGCGCATGCGCTCGCGGACCTCGGCGGGGATGGTCAGCGGCTGGTCGGCGAGGGGGTCGCCGGGGGCAAGCTCGAGGAGGAGGAAGATGACGAAGGAGATGAAGATGAGCGTCGGCACCGCCGTCAGGAGCCGTCGCAGCGTGTAGGTGAGCATCGCGGGATGCCTCGGTTCGGGCGGCGGGCGGTGGCCGGAGGGCCGCGGGGCCGGGGGGCGGGCGGGCCCGGGGGCCCGCCCGTCCGGCCGGGATCACTTGATCCGGTACCAGTCGGCCACATTCCAGAGTTCGCTGTCCCAGGTGTTGAGGACGACGCCGCCGAGCGAGTTCGAATGCGCCGACACCCGGCCGCGATCGACGAGCGGGATGACGACGTAGCTGTCGACCGTCAGCATCTCGGCGAGCTGGCGGGCGATGCGGCCGCGTTCCTCGAAGTTCGCGGTCCGGGCGAGCTCGTCGAGGAGCGCGTCATAGGCCGGGTCGCAGTAGCGGTTCATGTTCTCGCCCTGCCAGCCCGTCTCGGGCCGGGGCTCGTTGCCGCAGCGGTAGTTGGCAAGGTAGTTCTGGGGGTCGGTGCCGTCGAAGTTGTTGGCATACATCTCGACGTCGGCATAGAACTTCTGAAAGGTGTCGGGCGAGCCCGGATCCCCGCCGAAGAACACCGATGCCGAGACGTTCTTCAGCTCGACCTCGGCCCCGAGTTCGGTCCACCACTGCTTGACCAGCGCCTGGAAGTCCTGGCGGACGGCGTTGGTCGAGGTCTGGTAGAGGATGGCGAGCCGCCGGCCGTCCTTGACGCGGACGCCGTCGGCCCCCCGCACCCAGCCCGCCTGGTCGAGAAGCGCGTTCGCCCCGGCCATGTCCTGGGCGAAGCAGTCGGTGCGGGTCGAGGCGTAGTTCGGGGGCGACGGGACGATGGTGCAGGTCGGCCGCCCGGCCTGGCCGTAGCCCACCTCGACCAGAAGCTCGCGGTCGATCGCCATCGACAGCGCCTTGCGCACGAGGGGATCGGACAGGAAGGGATGGGGATGCTTGAGGGTCGAGCGCTCGCCCTCGGCGAGGTCGGGCGAGGGATCGGTGAGGTTGGTCTCGATCCGCTCGACGAGGGTGCCGAAGGCCGACACCGCCTGTCCCTTGCCCGCCGCCACCATGCCCTGGATGACCGAGGGGGCAAGCTGGAGATTCCAGGCATAGTCGAACTCGCCGGTCTCGAGCACCGCCCGGCCGGCCGCCGCGGCATCGCCGCCGCCCTTGAAGGTGACGGTCGCGAAGGCGGGCTTGGCGGGGTCGCGGTAGTTGGGGTTGGCCTCCATCTGGATGACGTCGTTCGGCCGGAAGTCGGTGACGCGGAAGGGCCCGGTGCCGACCGGCTTGAAGTTGGCGTCGGTGCAGCCGGGGGCGGCGGCGCCGAGGCAGTTGGCGAACTGGGCCTTCTGGATGACCGGCCCCTGGCCGCCGGTGAAGGGCCCGTAGGGCACGGGCGTCGGCCGCTCGAAGGTGATCTTCAGCGTCAGGTCGTCGACCGCCTCGACCGCGGACACGCCGTCGAACTTCGAGAGCTGGGCGCAGCCGCCCTCGGGATGGGTGCAGTATTCGTAGGTGAAGACGACGTCGGCGGTCGTCACCGGGCTGCCGTCCGACCACACGAGGCCGGGCTTCAGCTTCCAGGTGATCGCGGTCAGGTCGGGGGTCACGCCGCCGTTCTCGACGGTCGGGATCTCGGCCGCGAGATAGGGCACGAGGACGCCGTTCTGGTCGTAGCGGGCGAGTGGCTCGATGACCATCGAGGCCGCCTCGATGTCCTTGGTGCCGCCCGAGAGGTAGGGGTTCAGGATCGAGGGCGCCTGCCAGTAGATGATGTTCACCTGGCCGTCGCTGCCGCGCTCGGCGAGGGCGGCGGCCGGGGCGAAGGCGCCAAGCGCCACGGCGCCCCACAGGGCTGTCTTGAGTCTCATCTGAGTTCTCCTTGTTGGATCTGCCCGGAAGGTTCCCTCGGTGCTGCCCGGGGGCCGCCGGTTCGGCCGGCGGTCGGTTGGTCCTGAAGCGTGTGGAGGTGGCAGGCGACCATGCCGCCCGCGGCCGCCGGCAGGAGTTCGGGCGCCTGCCGGCGGCAGATGTCCATGACCCGCGGGCAGCGCGTCGAGAAGCGGCAGCCCGCCGGCGGTCGGGCCGGCGAGGGGACGTCGCCCACGAGGATGATCCGCCGCCGCCGGCTCTCGCCCTCGGGGTCGGGTTCGGGCACCGCCGAGAGCAGCGCCTGGGTGTAGGGATGGAGGGGTGCGGAATAGAGCATGTCGCGGTCGGCGATCTCGACGATGCCGCCAAGATACATCACCGCCACCCGGGTGGCGATGTGGCGCACCATCGAGAGGTCGTGGCTGATGAAAAGGTAGGTCAGCCCGAAGCGGGCCTGCAACTCCTCGAGGAGGTTGACGACCTGGGCCTGGATCGAGACGTCGAGGGCGGCGATCGGCTCGTCGCAGACGATGAACCCGGGGTTGAGCGCGAGGGCGCGGGCGATGCCGATGCGCTGGCGCTGGCCGCCCGAGAACTCGTGGGGGTAGCGGTTGGCGAAGGCGCGGTTGAGCCCCACCGCGTCCATCAGCGCATAGATCCGCTCGAGCCGCCCGGCCGGGGTCATGCGGGCGTGCTCGACCAGCGGCTCGCCGATGATCCCCGCGAGCGTCATCCGCGGGTTGAGCGAGGCCTGCGGGTCCTGGAAGACCATCTGCATGCGCGGCCGCAGGCGGCGCAGCTCGGCCTGGCCGAGATGCCCGATCTCGACGCCATCGAGGCGGATCGAGCCCGCGGTGATGTCGTAGAGGCGCAGGATCGCCCGCCCGCAGGTCGACTTGCCGCAGCCCGACTCGCCCACGAGGCCGAGCGTCTCGCCCTCGAAGATGTCGAGGCTGACATCGTCGACCGCCTTCACGTCGCCGACCTTGCGGCGGAACAGCCCCGCCGTGATCGGGAAATACATGCGCAGGCCGCGCACCTCGACCAGCGGGCGGCGGGCGGCCTCAGCCATGGCGGGCCTCGCGGCCGGCGGGCGCGTCCCAGTGGCAGGCGACGGCATGGCCGGTGCCGGCCGCGCGCAGGGCCGGGTTCTCGGCCGCGCAGCGGGGCATGGCATGGGCGCAGCGGGCGCGGAAGGGGCAGGCGGCGGGGGCGGCAAGGAGGATCGGCGGCTGGCCCTCGATGACCTTGAGCCGCGGGGCGCGCTGGCCGCGGACATGGGGGATCGTCTCGAGGAGCGCCCGCGTGTAGGGATGGCGCGGGTTGGCGAAGACGGCCGCCACCGGCGCCTCCTCGACCACCTGGCCCGCATACATCACCATCACCCGGTCGGCGATGCCGGCGATCACCCCGAGGTCGTGGGTGATCCAGATGATCGCCATGCCGAGCTTGCGGCGGAGGTCGCGCACAAGCTCGAGGATCTGGGCCTGGATGGTGACGTCGAGCGCCGTCGTCGGCTCGTCGGCGATCAGCACCCGGGGATCGCAGGCGAGCGCGATGGCGATCATCACCCGCTGCCGCATCCCGCCCGAGAACTGGTGGGGGAAGTCCGCGAGGCGCGCCCGCGCGTCGGGGATGCCGACGAGGTCGAGAAGCTCGGCCGCCCGCGCCGCCGCCCGCCTCCGGTCAAGCCCCATGTGCCGCCGCAGCGGCTCCATGATCTGGAAGCCGACCGTGAAGACGGGGTTGAGCGAGGTCATCGGGTCCTGGAAGATGAAGCCGATGCCGCCGCCCCGCACCCCGCGCAGCTCCTCGGGGGCAAGCTTCAGGAGGTCGCGGCCGTCGAAGAGCACCACCCCCGCCCGCACCTCGGCCGGCGGCGAAGGCAGGAGGCCGAGAAGCGACATCATCGTCACCGACTTGCCCGAACCGCTCTCGCCGACGACGCCGAGAAGCTCGCCCGGGCGCAGGCGGAAGCCCACGTCGTTCACGGCGTGGATCTCGCCCCCCCGCGTGCGGAACACGGTCTTGAGACCGCTGACCGCGAGGACGGGTGCCGCCCCGTCGGGCATCGGACACTCCCTGTGCCGGTCTTGTCGTTGTTGTTCGTTGTTATTCTTTGTTATTCTTCTGGTTCCGGCCGGCCCCGGAAGGCCCCAGGCGGCCGTTCGCGCCAGTGTTAGCAAGTTTTTTTCATCCGGCAACATGATTTCGCGCGCCCCCCGGGCGGGCCCGCCCGGCGCCGGCTTGACCCCGCCGCGGCGCCGCCGCAGGCTGCCCGGAGGGACCGGCGGCCGGGGCCGCGGGGCGCGGGGAGGGCAGGGATGGCGACGCGGCTCACGGCACTCCAGATCCTTGAGCGTCTGGTCGCCTTTCCGACCGTCAGCCGCGACCCCAACCTGGCCCTCGTCGACTGGGTCGGGGACTACCTTGGCGGTCACGGCATCGCCCCTCGCCGGACGTGGAACGCCGATCGCAGCAAGGCCGCGCTCTATGCCCAGGCGGGCCCCGCCGTCGCCGGCGGCGTCCTCCTCTCGGGCCACAGCGACGTCGTCCCTGTCGACGGCCAGCCGTGGACGACCGATCCCTGGACGCTCGTCCGCCGCAACGGCCGCCTTTTCGGCCGCGGCACCACCGACATGAAGGGCTTCGATGCCCTCGCGATCTGGGCCCTTGTCGAGGCGGCGGCGCGGGGCGGGTTTGGCCGGCCGCTCCAGCTTGCGCTCTCCTACGACGAGGAGGTGGGATGCACGGGCGCCCCGCCGATGATCGCGGCCCTCCGCGCCGACCTGCCGCCGGCCGCGGCCGTGATCGTGGGCGAGCCGACGATGCTGCGCCCGGTCGTCGCCCACAAGGCGGGCCTCGCCTTCCGCATCCATGTCCGCGGCCACGAGGTCCATTCCTCGCGCCTGCCCCACGGGGTCTCGGCGATCATGGAGGCCGCGCGCCTGATCGGCTGGGCGAACGCGATGAACGCGGCCAACGCCGCCGCCCCGCCCCCGGACGCGGCGGCGGGCTTCGATCCGCCGTGGACGACGCTCCACGTCGGCCGCATCGAGGGCGGGACGGCCGCCAACATCACCGCCCGCGACTGCCGCCTGTCCTTCGAGATCCGGGTCGTGCCGGGCGAGGAGACGGCGGCGTGGGAGGCGCGCCTGCGGGCCGCCGCAGATGAGGTCGCGCGCGCCATGGCCCGCATCCACCCCTCGGCCGGGATCGACGTCGAGGCGACGATGGGCGTCCCCGCGCTGGTCCCCGAGCCCGCGGGCGCGGCCGCGGCGCTGGTGCGCCGGCTGACGGGCGACGGCGGCCGCCACGTCGTCAGCTACGGGACCGAGGCCGGCCAGTTCCAGGCCGCAGGCTATTCGGCGGTCGTCTGCGGGCCGGGCGACATCGCCGATGCCCACCAGCCCGACGAATCCCTCGCCCTTGAGCAGTTCGAGGCCGGGCAGGCCCTCCTTCTCCGCCTCCTCGACGATCTGGCGCGATGAGGGGGGCGCCCGTCACCGACCTCGCCCCCCCGGCCTTTCCCGGCCCGCCGCCGCCCGCGGCCGACGTGGTCGTGATCGGGGCCGGGATCATCGGCATCATGGCGTCCTACTTCCTTGCCATCCGCGGCCTGCGCACGGTCCTCGTCGAGAAGGGGCGGGTCGGGGCCGAGCAGTCGAGCCGCAACTGGGGCTGGGTGCGGGCCCAGGGGCGCGACGAGGCGGAACTGCCGCTGATGGTCGAGGCCCACCGCCTCTGGGACCGGCTCGAGGCCGAGACCGGGCGGGCGACCGGCCTTGTCCGCGGGGGTGTCCTCTACCTTGCTGCCGACCGCGACCGGCTCGAGCGCTACGCGGCCTGGCTGCCGACCGCCCGCGCCCACGGGCTCGACACCCGCCTGCTTGACGCCGGGGCGGTCGCGGCCCTCCTCCCCGGGGCGGCGCGGCGCTTCGAGGGCGGGCTTCTCACCCCCTCCGACGGGCGCGCCGAGCCCGCCCGCGCGGTCGGGGCGCTCGCCCGCCTCGCCGCGGCGCGCGGGGTCAGGATCGTCGAGGGCTGCGCGGCGCGGGCCCTCGATCTGGCCGCGGGCCGGGTCGCGGGCGTCATCACCGAGGCCGGCCGGATCGGCTGCGACGCGGCGGTGCTCGCGGGCGGCGCCTGGTCCTCGCTGTTCCTGCGGGCCCACGGCGTCGGCCTGCCGCAGCTTTCGGTCCGGGCGACGGTGGCGGCGACGGCCCCCCTGCCGATGGTGACCGAGGCCGCCGTCTCCGACCGCCGCCTCGCCTTCCGCCGCCGGTCGGACGGGGGCTATCTTGTTGCCCCCTCGGACTTCCACGAGGTCCTCGTGGGACCGGACGCCTTTCGCCACCTGCGCGCCTTCCGGGCCCAGATCCGGGCCGAGCTCGCCTCGAGCCGCGTCCTCCCCTGGTCCCCCCTCGGCTATCCCGACGGCTGGCTCACGGCCCGGCGCTGGCCGGCGGACCGGCCCTCGCCCTTCGAGCGCCTGCGCATCCTCGACCCCCGCCCCCACGGGCCGACGCTGGCCCGCCTTGCCGCGGCCTTCGGCACCCTCTTCCCGGCCCTCGGGCCGGTCCGCCTCGCCGCCGCCTGGGGCGGCATGATCGACACCCTCCCCGACGTCGTGCCGGCGATCGACCACGTCGCGGCCCTTCCCGGCCTCGTCCTCGCGACCGGGATGAGCGGGCATGGCTTCGGCATCGGCCCGGGGGTCGGCCGGGTCGTCGCCGACCTCGTCGCGGGCGACCCCTCCGGCCACGACCTCGCCCGCTTCCGGCTTGCGCGCTTCGCCGACGGCAGCCGCCTCGTCCCCGGCCCGACGATCTGACCCTCGCCCCGCCGCCCGGGGGCGCGCCGGTTCAGCGCCGCTCGGCCTCGGCGTCGAGCCTCAGGCGGGTCTCGAAGGCCCGCGAGATGTGGGCGCGGAGGGCCGCATCCGCCGCCGCCTCGTCCCTCCCCGCGATTGCCTCGACGATCGCGTGATGCTCCTCGATCGTCGCCGGCCCCCGGCCCTCGGCCCCGATCGAGGTCGAGGCGAGGAGCGCCATCGAGCGGTGGACGAGGTCAAGCTGCTGGACGAGGAAGCGGTTGTGCGAGGCGAGGTGGATCATGCGGTGAAAGCGCCAGTTGGCGCGGGCGAGCGCGGGCGGGTCGAGGGCGAGGGGGCGGTCGGCGACGACCATGGCCCGCAGGACGCGCACCTCCTCGGGGGTGGCGTGGCGGGCCGCGAGCCGCGCCGCCAGGGCCTCGAGTTCGGTCCGCACGGCGTAAAGCTCGGCCCGCTGGCTGTGGTCGAGGCTGGCGACGATCAGGCTGCGGCCGTCGCGGGTCAGCATCGACTGGGTCTCGAGCCGCTGCAGCGCCTCGCGCACCGGCGTCCGCGAGACGCCGAAGCGCTCGGCAAGCTCGTTCTCGACCAGCCGGTCGCCCGGGCGATAGTCGCCGCGGTCGATGGCGGCGACAATCAGCGCATAGGCATCGCTCGCCGCCGGCTTGGGATCGCGCATCGGACCACCCCCCCCGCGGCCGATCTAGCCACCGCATGCCATGGGATGCAAGCGCCCGGAGGCGAAGGCGGGGGGCCATGGCATCCGGCGGCGGGCGCGGCCCGGCGAGGGGCGCAGGGTCAGGCCGCGGGGTGTGGCCCTGCCGTCGCAGGCCCCCGGGCGGCCGGGAACGGGCCCGAACCGGAGCCGGAACGACCCTCCCCGCGGGCCCCGCGCCCGCCCGCGACCCGAGGGACGGCCACCCCATGGAAACCCGGATGCGATTCCCCGGCTTGATGGCCGGCCCCGCCGGGGTTACCTGAACGCCATGGCCCAAGCCCCCCATGCCGCCGCCTTCGCCGCCGTCGAGACCTGGGTCTTCGACCTCGACAACACGCTCTACCCGCCCGGGGCGCGGCTCTTCGAGCTGATCGACGCGCGCATGACGGGCTGGATCATGGGCGCGCTCGGGGTCTCGGAGGCCGAGGCGGGACGGCTTCGCCGGGGCTGGTGGACGCGCCACGGCACGACCCTCGCCGGGCTCATGGCCGAGCACGCGATCGACCCCTGGCCCTTCCTGCACTACGCCCACGACGTGCCGCTCGACCGCCTCGCCCCCGATCCCGCGCTCGCCGCCCGCATCGCCGCCCTGCCCGGGCGGCGCATCGTCTACACCAACGGCTCGGTGCCCTACGCCCGCCGGGTGCTCGCCGCGCGCGGCCTCGCCCATAGCTTCGATGCCGTCTACGGGGTCGAGGACGCGGGCTTCCGCCCCAAGCCCGTCCGCGCGGCCTTCGAGGCCGTCTTTGCCCGCGACGGCCTTGCCCCGGCACGGGCGGCGATGTTCGAGGACGACCCCCGCAACCTCCTCGCCCCCTGGGAGATGGGCATGCGTACCGTCCACGTCGCCCCCGCGCCGATGCCCGCGCCCGCGCCCCATGTCGAACACCATGCGGCCGACCTCGCGGCCTTCCTCGCCGGCCTTGGCGCCTGAGGGCCGCCCCCGGCCCACAACCGGCGGCCGGCGGGCGCTGCACGCCGCGCCCCGCGGCCACGCCGGGCGGGCCGGCGGGCGGAGGGGGCGGCTTCGCCCGGCCCCGCCCCCCGGGCGGACCCGGAAGGGGGGGCCGGAGGCGCCCCGCGTGCCGCGCCCGGGGCGGCGGACGCACGGACAGGCGCCGCCGCAGGCGCGGGCCGGGCACCCGTGAGCGCCCGCCGCGAGCGGACCGACATCCTCGTCTCGGGCGGCGGGATCGCCGGGCTGGCCGCGGCCGCGGCCTTCGGCAGCGCGGGCTTCGGCGTCCTCTGTGTCGATCCCGCCCCGCCGCCGGCCGGCGCCGCCGAGGCCGGCGCCGACCTCCGCACCACCGTGCTCTTCCGCCCCTCCCTCGCCGTCCTGCGGGCGGCGGGGCTCTGGGACCGCCTCGCCCCCCACGGCGCGCCGCTCGCGGCGATGGCGATCGTCGATGCCTCGGGGCCGGGCGGGGCGGTCCTGGCGCGGCGCGACTTCCGCGCCGCCGACCTCGGCCCCGGGCCCTTCGGCTGGAACCTGCCGAACGCGGTCCTGCGGCGCGAGTTGGCGGCGCGTCTCGCCGTACTCCCCGGCGTGCGCTTCCGCCCCGGGGTGGCGACGACGCGCCTCCTCACCCGCAGCGGCGAGGCCCTCGCCACGCTCTCGGACGGCACCGGCGTGCGGGCGCGGCTGGTCGTCGCCGCCGACGGCCGCGCCTCGCCCATCCGCCGGGCCCTCGGCATCGGCGCCCGCACCATCCGCTACGGCCAGCGCGCGCTCGTCCTCGCCGTCAGCCATCCCCTTCCGCACGCCGGCACCTCGACCGAGATCCACCGCGCGGGCGGGCCCTTCACGCTCGTGCCCCTGCCCGACCGCGACGGCCGGCCGGCCTCGGCGGTGGTGTGGATGATGCCCGACCGCGACGCCCGGGCGGTCGCGGCCCTCGCGCCCGCGGCCCTCGCCGCCGCCCTCACCGAACGGTCGGCCGCGCTCTTCGGCCCGCTCGTGCCGATCTCGCCCGCCGCGCTCTGGCCGATCATCGCCCGCCTTGCCGACCGCATGGCGGGCGAGCGGGTGGCGCTCATGGCCGAGGCCGCCCACGTCGTCCCGCCGATCGGCGCCCAGGGGCTGAACATGAGCCTCGCCGACCTCGCCCTCCTTTGCGACCTCGCCGCGGCCGACCCCGCGGGCCTCGGCTCGGCGGCCATGCTCGATGCCTACCACCGCCGCCGCTGGCTCGAGATCGCGGCCCGCATGGCCGCGATCGACCTCCTGAACCGCGCCGCGATCGCCGGGGCGCCGCCCCTCACGGCCCTGCGCGCGCGCGCCCTCGCCCTCCTCCACGACCTCCCGCCGCTCCGGCGGGCGCTGATGCGGGCGGCGCTCGGCGGCCGGGAGGGGGAGGGGGAGGGGGAGCGGACCTGAGGGTCAGATCGCCGAACTGTGGCCGGCCCTGGAGAGGTCGTAGGCATCGAAGCTCCGCGCGATCATGCGCGCGAGGGGCCGGCCGGCGGCGAGGATCTCGAAGCCCAGGGCGTCGGTCGCGACCATTCCGGGGAAGGCCTCGGCCGCCGTCGCGAAGGCTTGCGCCACCGCCTCGGGGGGGGCGCCGAGACCCCCGACAAGGTCCGCCGCACGGATGCGGAAGTCGCACATCAGGGCCTCGATCGCCCGCCCGCGCCAGCGGTCCTCGGCCGTGAAGGCGTGGCCGCGGTGGGTGGCAAGCCGGCCCTTGCGGATCGCCCGGACGTAGTCCGAGGTGGCGGCGGCGTTCTGGGCATAGCCCTGCGGGAAGCGCGAGATCGCCGAGGCGCCGAGGCCGACGAGCACCGGGGCGGTGTCGTCGGTGTAGCCCTGGAAGTTGCGCCGGAGGCGCCCGCTCCGCGCCGCCAGCGCGAGCCCGTCGGCGGGGCGGGCGAAATGGTCGATGCCGATCTCCTCGTAGCCGTCCCAGACGAAGAGCCGCCGCGCCGTCTCGAAAAGCCGCAGCCGCTCGCGCGGCGGGGGGATGCGGTCGGCCGGGATCATGGTCTGGCGACGCGCCATCCACGGGACGTGGGCATAACCGTAGAGCGCCACCCGGTCGGGGGAAAGCGACAGGAGCTTCTGGACGCTGTCGGCGATCCCGCGGGCGGTCTGCGCGGGCAGGCCGTAGAGGATGTCGGCGTTGAGGCTCCGGACGCCGCGGGCGCGGATCGCCTCGACTGCGCTCCGGGTCACCTCGTAGCTCTGGTCGCGGCCGATGATCGCCTGGATCTCTGGGTCGAAGTCCTGGACCCCGATCGAGGCCCGGGTGAGCCCGGCCGCCGCCAGCGCATCGAGGCGGGCATCGTCGATCTCGTTGGGGTCGATCTCGACCGAGAACTCCGCCCCCGGGGCGAGGGGAAAGGCGGCGAGGATCGTCCCGGCAAGGTCGGCGATGCTGTCGGGCGGCATCAGGGTCGGGGTGCCGCCACCCCAGTGCAGGCGGGCCAGGCGCGTGCCCGCCGGCAGCGCCGCGGCGGCCAGCGCCACCTCGGCCTTGAGCGTCTCGACATAGGCCCGCACCGGGGCATCGCTCGAGGTCCCCTGGGTGCGGCAGGCGCAGAACCAGCACAGCCGCCGGCAGAAGGGGACATGGACATAGAGCGAGATGGCCGTGGCGCGGGGGATCGCCGCCGCCCAGCCGGCGAAGACCTCGTGGCCCACCGCGGCCGCGAAATTGGGGGCGGTCGGATAGCTCGTGTAGCGGGGCACACGCGCGTCAAATAGCCCGAGGCGCGCGAGCGTCGAATCCGTTTCCATGGAGGCATGTTTTCGGTGATGATGGCGGCCGAGGCATTGACACAGATCAAGCAGGACGCGCGCGGGGCCCCGGGGATGTCGGTGCAGGACGCCAAGCTTGCCCACCAGGACTGTTCGGACTGTCCGATCCGTCACCGGGCGGTCTGTGCGCGCTGCGAGGCCGACGAGCTCGGCCGGCTGGAGCAGTCGAAGTATTACCGCAGCTTCGAGGCCGGCCAGACGGTCGCCTGGTCGGGCGACCGCATGGACTGGGTGGGCTCGGTCGTGTCGGGGATCGCGACCCTGACCCAGACGCTCGAGGACGGGCGGCGGCAGATGGTGGGCCTCCTCCTGCCCTCGGATTTCGTCGGCCGGCCGGGGCGGGCGACGGCCGCCTACGACGTCACCGCGACCACCGATCTCGTCATGTGCTGCTTCCGCAAGAAGCCCTTCGAGGACATCCTCGCGACCACCCCCCACATCGCCCAGCGGCTGCTCGAGATGACGCTCGACGAACTCGACGCGGCGCGCGAGTGGATGCTGCTTCTCGGCCGCAAGACGGCGCGCGAGAAGATCGCGAGCCTGATCGCCATCATCGCCCGGCGCGACGCGGCCCTGACGCCGGCCCGCCCGGGCGCGGCGGCGGCCTTCGAGCTGCCGCTGACGCGCGAGGCGATGGCCGACTACCTCGGCCTGACGCTCGAGACCGTGAGCCGCCAGATCTCGGCCCTGAGGCGCGCGGGCGTGATCGAGCTCGTGGGCAAGCGCGGGGTACAGATCCCCGACTTCGACCGCCTCGTCGAGGAAGCGGGCGACGACAGCGACGGCGGCTTCCTCGCCTGATCGTCCGACCCTGGCGGGTGGCCTGGCGCCGGGCGCACGGGCGGGAGGCGGCGGGGCGGCATCGTCCCGCGCCCGCCCGCGGGCGGCATCGGCCGCCGGGCCCGATCACCCGAAATCCTTCGTACGAGGGATTTCGGGCTACCCCGCCGTCAGGCCCGCCGGCGCCGGGGCGGCCGTTCCGGCGTGGCCCCCGACGAGAGGATCCTTCTGCCGCAGGTCGGTCGTGTCTCGGAACTGGCAGATATTGGAAGGCGGCGTGATCTCCGGGTGAACTGACACCCACCCGACCGGCGGCAGCAACCGCCAGGGAGATCACGCCATGAAGACGATTGCCGACAGCTCGACCGCTTCGCCACTGAACCGCCCCGGGTTTGCCGGAGGCTCCAGTTCTTGCGAGGATGGAGCTATGGAACCGAGGAAGACAGCGAAGACATGCCCGCCTGGAGTGCGAGCGCGCGCCGTGCTTATGGTGAGGGAGCATCCGGGCGAGGATGCCTCGCAGGGGGCGGCGATCGCCTCGATCGCGGCGAGGATCGGCTGCAGCGGCGAGACGTTGCGCGGCTGGGTGCGACAGGCCGAACGCGACCAGGGTC
>JADLCV010000037.1 GCA_020846995.1 Paracoccaceae bacterium | reverse complement strand
CGGGGTGGGCGGGTGGGGACGCGGCCCGGGGGCGTGCCTCGCCCCGCCGGGTCAGGCGAAAAGGGCGGCGAGGCGGGCGGTGTCGATGGCGCGGCAGACCCCGCCCGGGGGCTTGACGGTCGGGGTGTCCTCGCCGGCGACGATGGCGTTGACGACCGCCTCGTCGACGGCCTCGACGGCGGCGAGATAGATCGGGTCGAGGTGGTCGGGGCTGAGTTCGCGCACGGTCGTCATGGCTTCCCCCGGCGCGGCCATCCCGCCTGCCCCGGCCGTCGAGAAGGCGAGGAAGATGTCGCCCGAGCCGTGGCCGCCGGGAGTGCCGGCGCGGCCGACCCCGATCGCCGCCCGCTTCGCGACCGCCCGCAGGGCGAGCGGCGACAGCGGCGCGTCGGTGGCGAGGATGACGATGATCGACCCCGTCTCGCGCCGGATCAGGCGGCCCTCGGGCATGAGCGCCCCGACCGGCCGGCCGCAGACCGTGAGCCAGGGCCGGAGCCCGTGGTTGGCCTGCACCAGCGCCGCGATCGTCCAGGCCCCGCCGGCCTCGGTGCGCCGCGAGGCGGTGCCGGTGCCGGCCTTGAACTCGTAGGCGATCATGCCGTTGCCGCCGCCGCTGCTGCCTTCGGCCACGGGCCCCGGGCGGGCGGCCCGGAGCGCCGCGAGCGCGTGCGCGGGCGTCACGACAAGGCGCGTGATGTCGTTCAGGACCCCGTCGTAGGTCTCGGCCACGACCGGCATGGCCCAGGCATGGGCGCCGCGGAAATGGTCGGCGTAGGTCTCCAGCATCCAGCGCACCGCGCCCTCGTGGGCGGCGCCGACGGCGTGGGTGTTGGTGACGAGGATGGGCCCGAGGTAGCTTCCGTGGTCGTCGATCCAGTGGGTTCCGGTCATCTCGCCGTTGCCGTTGAGGGCGAAGTGGCCGGCGCGGACGGGGTCTGGCGCGGGTCCGTGGCCGCGCGGCAGGATCGCGGTCACGCCCGTGCGCAGCCCGCGCCCGGGATCGGTCAGCGTGCAGAAGCCGACCTCGACGCCGGCGACGTCGGTGATCGCGTTGAGGGGGCCCGGCGTTCCGGGGAAGGGCAGGCCGAGGTCGCGGGCGCGCGCCCGGGGCGGGCCCGCGCTCACCGCCGCTCTCCGCGGGCGCGCAGCCACAGGCCGGTCGCGGCGACGATCACCGAGGCGAGGATGATGAGCGTGGCGATGGCGCTGATCTCGGGCTTCACCCCCCGCCGCACCATCGAGAAGACGAAGATCGGCAGCGTCTGCGACCCCGCCCCCGAGATGAAGTAGGTGATCACGAGATCGTCCATCGAGATGATGAAGGCGAGCAGCCCGCCGCCGAGGATCCCGGGCGCAAGCTGGGGCAGCGTCACCTTGCGGAAGGTCACCCATTCGCTCGCGCCGAGATCGGCCGAGGCCTCCTCGAGCCTCGGGTCGAGCCCGGCGAGGCGGGCCTGGACGACGATGAAGACATAGGAGGTGAGGAAGGTGCACTGGCCGATGATGATGGTCACGAGCGAGAGCTGCATGCCGATGGTCGAGAAGAAGACGAGGAGCCCGATCCCGAGCACGATGTCGGGCATCATCATCGGCAGGAACATGGCCCCGCCGCAGAAGCCCCGGCCGCGGAAGCGGGAGCGGGCGACGGCCAGTGCGGTCGCCGTGCCGACGACGGTCGAGAAGGAGGTCGTCACCGCCGCGACCGTCAGCGAGTTCTTCAGCGCGGCGATGAGCTGGGGGGTCGACTCGAGGTAGATCACGCGCTGGTTGGGGTCGAGGTAGCGCTCGCCGATGCCGAAGAGGCCCTTGTACCAGTCGAGCGTGAAGCCGTCCCAGACCAGCATGTTCACGGGGTTGGAGTTGAAGGAGTAGACGATGATGACGACGAGCGGGGCGTAGAGGAAGGCGAAGAAGAGGAGCGAGAAGAGCCCGAGCGAGAGTCTCATCGCACCGCCCCCGCTTTGGCCGCGCGGCTGGTGAAGGTGACGAGGACGACCAGCACCACGCCCATGATGACCATCGCCAGGGCCGAGCCGAAGGGCCAGTTGCGGGAGGAGAGAAACTGCTGCTCGACGAGGTTGCCGATCATGAGTCCGTTGGCGCCGCCGAGGATGTCGGGGACGATGAAGTTGCCCACCGCCGGGATGAAGACGATCACCGATCCCCCGGCGATGCCGGGCAGGGTCTGCGGTACGATGATCTTGCGGAAGGTCTGGAAGGGGGTCGCGCCGAGGTCGGCCGAGGCCTCGACGAGGGCCCGGTCGAGGTTGTCGACGGCCGCGAAGAGCGGCAGGAACATGAAGGGAATGAAGATGTAGACCATGCCGAGGATGACGGCGGCGGGGCTGTAGAGAAGTTCGGGCGGCTCCATCCCGAGGGCGGTGAAGGCCATGCCGAGCGGCCCCGAGGGCTTGAGGATCAGGAGCCAGGCGTAGAGGCGGACGATGAGGCTCGCGAAGAAGGGCAGGGTGATGAGGAAAAGGAAGAGCATCCGCCAGCGCTGGGGCAGGCGCGCGATCCAGAAGGCCACGGGGTAGCAGAGGGTCAGGCAGACGAGGACGGTGAGGAGCCCGAAGGAGAGCGAGCGCAGGAGGATGCGCAGGTAGACCGGCTGGAAGACCTCCATGATCCCGTCGGCCCAGCCGAAGATGCGGCCGAAGTTCCAGTGGTAGAAGGTCCATTCGACGCCGCCGTAGAGCCCGGGCGTGAGCAGCGAGTAGACGGCGATGATGACGAGCGGTCCGAGGAAGAAGACACCGAGGAAGAGCGTCGCCGGGGCGAGGAGGACGACGATCCGGGCGCGCTCGCGCGGGCTCATCCCTCGCCCTCCATGATGTGGATGGCGGCGGGATCGTAGCCGAGCGTGACCCTCGCCCCCCGCTGCGGGGCGAGGGCGTTGTCGCGGGCGATGGCGCCGAGGGTCGGCCCGCCACCCTCGGGGGCGACGCTGAGATGGAGGTCGGCGCCGCGATAGACGGCGCGCGTCACCGTCCCCGCGATCCCCTCGGCGCCGAGCGTGAAGTCGGTCGGGCGCAGGACCGCGGTCGCCCGGGCGCCGGGTGGGGTGCCGGGCGGGATGCGCAGAGAGAGCCCGCCGCTGGTGCGCAGGATGGGACCGGCCGCACCGCCCTCGACGGTGCCGGAGAGGAGGTTCGTCTCGCCGATGAACTCGGCCACGAAGCGCGTCGCCGGGCGGCGGAAGATCTCGCGCGGGGTTCCCGCCTGCACGACCCGGCCGCTGCGCATGACGACGATGCGGTCCGACATCGTCAGCGCCTCGTCCTGGTCGTGGGTGACGAAGACGAAGGTGATGCCGAGGCGGTGCTGGAGGTCCTTGAGCTCGATCTGCATCGCCTGGCGGAGGTTGCGGTCGAGGGCCGAGAGCGGCTCGTCGAGGAGGAGGAGGCGCGGCTTGGCGACGATGGCGCGGGCGAGCGCCACGCGCTGCTGCTGGCCGCCCGAAAGCTGGGAGGGCTTGCGCGTGGCCATGCCCTCGAGTCCGACCTTGGCGAGGGCGTCGGCGACCTGGGCCTCGCGCTCGGCCCGCGGCAGGCCGCGCACCTCCATGGCGTAGCCGACGTTGCGCGCCACCGTCATGTGCGGGAAGAGCGC
The DNA here is from genome assembly GCA_020846995.1 of Paracoccaceae bacterium. GTDB lineage: Bacteria > Pseudomonadota > Alphaproteobacteria > Rhodobacterales > Rhodobacteraceae > JAHDXW01. The sequence goes on along the minus strand of JADLCV010000037.1, from coordinate 10,978 downwards.
ATAGCTCTGGAACACGGTGTTGACCGGGCGCCGGTGGGCGGGAAGCCGTGTCAGGTCGCGCCCCTCGAGCATGATCGTGCCGGCGTCGATCGCCTCGAGCCCGGCGATCGCGCGGAGAAGCGTGGTCTTGCCGCAGCCCGAGGGGCCGAGGAGGGTCACGAACTCGCCGTCGTGCACGGCGAGGTCGATGCCGTCGAGGGCGGGGACGGCCCGCCCCTCGGGCGTGACGAAGGCGCGGCGCGCGCCGGTGATGGTCAGAAGGTCGCTCATGCCCCGGGCCCGGCAGCGGGGGCGGCCCGGCGGGACCGCCCGAGGGACGTCACTGCGCCGTCTTGATCGCGCTCCAGGCGCGGTCGTAGACGCGGATCGCCGCCCCGAGATCCTCGAAGATCTGGAGCCGCGCCAACGTCGCGTCGGGGACGTTGACGTTGGGATTGTTCTTGATGAAGTCCGGGGTCAGCTGGTTGGCCGGGATGTTCGGGGTGCCGTTGAACTGCTGGCTGACGTTCAGGGCGGCGATTTCGGGCTGGAGGTAGAACTCGAGGAACCGCTGCGCCGCCTCCTTGTGGGGGGCGTCCTTCAGCACGCAGACGTTCTCCTGATACATCGTCGCCCCTTCCACGGGGATGACGTACTTGATGTTCGGCATGTCGAGGAAGAAGACATGACCGCCGACGAAGAAATGGGCTGCCGCGAGGTCGCCCGAGGTCATCAGGGCCATCGATTCGTAGGTGAAGGCGGTGACCTTGCCGCGCTGCGAGATGACATAGTCGGCCGCCGCCTGGATCTCGGCCGGGTCGGTCGAGTTGACCGAATGGCCGGTCATGATGAGCCCCATGCCGAGGACCTCGCGCATGTCGTCGAGGAGCGAGATCTTGGCGCCGGTGCGCTCGGGGATGGCGAAGAAGTCGGCCCAGCCGTTGATCGGGCCGGTGATGTCCTCGTTGTAGAAGACGCCGACCGTGCCCCAGGCATAGGGCAGGCAGAAGGAGGAGTCGGGATCCTCCTTGGAGCGCATGAAGGCCGGGTTGATGCGGCTGAAGTCGGGATGCTCGTTAATGCGGGTCTCGTGAAGGAGGCCGAGCTTGACCATGATGTCCTGCATCCAGACGCTCGGAAAGACGATGTCGTAGCCGGTGGCGCCGGCCTGGATCTTGGCCAGCATCTCCTCGTTCGAGGAATAGGTGTCGAGCGTCACCTCGATCCCCGTCTCGGCGGTGAAGCGTGTCATCACCTCGGGGTTGATGTAGTCGCCCCAGTTGTAGAGCGCGAGCGTCTCGGCCGAGGCGGCCGAGGCGAGAAGGGCGAGCGGGAGGGCAAGGAGAGGACGTTTCATGGCATTTCCCCGTTGATGGCCTCGGCCGATTCTTGCGCGGCGCCTGACAGGACGCTAACATATCGCTGACATGATGCAAGGAATACCATGAGCCAGGCCGAGCCCAGGCGTCCCCCATCGCCCCTGCACCGGCGCCTCGAGGCACTCGGGGACGGGCTCACGCGCTCCGAGGCGACGATCGCGCAGTGGCTGACGCTGCACGAGGGCCGCATCGGGCTCGAGACCGGGGCCTCGATCGCGGCCCGCACGGGGGTGAGCGAGATCACCGTCAGCCGCTTCCTGCGCCGGCTCGGCTACCGCGGGCTCGCGGCCCTCAAGGCCGACCTCCACGCCGCCGGCACCGCCCAGCTGCCCGAGGCCGAGATGTACGTGCGGCTTCTGGACGGCGAGATCGGCACCCTCATCCGCCGCGATGCCGAGGCCATGCTGGCGCTCTCGGCCCAGGTGGCGCGGCCGGAGTGGGACCGGGCGATGGCCGCCATACACGAGGCGGGCGAGGTCTTCGTCACCGGTTTCCAGACCGTGCGCGGCGTCGCCGAGGACTTCGCCCGCCGCCTCGCCATCGTCCGCGACCGCGTCCGCTTCCTCTCGCCCCACGATTCGGGGCTTGCGGAGTGGATCGGGGCCGCGGCCGGGGGCTGCCTGATCGTCGTCGACACCGTGCCCTATGCGGCCGAATCGGAGCCGATCGTGCGCACGGCGGCGGCGCGCGGCATGACCGTGGTGGTGACCACCGACGACCTCAACACCTGGGCGGCGGCGCACACCGATTTCGTCTTCCGCGTCACGACCAAGGTCGGGACCTTCGTCGAGAGCACCGGACCCCTCGCCTCGCTCCTCAACCTCGTCACCCACACCGTCGCCGCCCGCGACCCCGGGGCAAGCCGGGCCCGCCTCGCGGCCTGGCCCGACCTCCTCCGCTGCCTCGGGCTTTTCGCCTGAGCGCCGGCGCGGCCCGGGGCCCCCCTCGGGTCCCGCTCTCCCGCTCGCCCGAGGGGCGCATCGCCCTAGGATGTCCCCCGCAGCGCCTTCTCGATGCCCCCGGCCGCCCGCAGCGCGAGTGCCGCGACCGTCAGGGCGGGGTTGACCGCGGCCGAGGAGGGGAAGACCGAGGCGTCGGTGATCCAGAGGTTCTCGACCTCGTGGGAGCGCAGGTCGGGCGTCACGACCGAGCGCGCGGGGTCCGCGCCCAGCCGTGCCGTCCCGCACTGGTGCGAGGTCGTACGGCGGTCGAAGCGGCGCACGAACACGATCGGAAAGCCCGCCCGCCGCATCACCGCCCGGGTCCGGGCGATGAGAAGCTCGTGGGCCTCGAGGTTGCTGCGGGCCCAGTGCATGACGATGCCGCCGTCCCGGAGCGTGACCCGGCTTTGAGGGTCGGGAAGGTCCTCGCTTTGCAGGAACCAGCCGAAGGCATGGCGGGCGAAGAGCCGCGCGAGCGGGGCGGGAAGCCAGGGCAAGTTCGCCCGCAGGATCGGGCCGGTGATGCGGCCAAGGCTCTGGACGTTGCCGAGAGGCGCGCCCGTGGCCTCGTCACGGTCGTAGAAATCGTTGAAGCTCAGGGTCTTCTGATAGACCGAAGAGTTCGTCGTCCGGGGGTCGATGGCGAGCATCGCCGAGGAATTGTGGTTCATGAAGTTGCGGCCGACCTGGTCGGAGCCGTTGGCGAGCCCCCGGGGATGGGTCGCGCCGGCCGACCGCAGGAGGAGTGCTGCCGTCTGGATGGCGCCGGCAGCGACGGCAAAGCCGCGGGCGGCAAGGCGCCGCCCGCCGTTCTCGCCGCGCAGGACGGCCGCGACCACCCGTGCCCCCGCGGCGTCGGTCTCGAGCCCGATCGCCTCGGTGCCGGGAAGGAGCGTCACGTTGGGGTGCCTCAGCGCCTCCCGGAGGGGGCCGGTCTCGGCGTCGATCTTACCCTCGCCGGTGTTCGGGAAGGCATCCCAGCCGGTCATGCCGCCGGCGAGCCAGGCCTTGATGTCGATGGCGAGCGGGAGCGAGGCGGGATGGACGCCCGCGCGCCGCAGCCGCTCCCGCACCCGCGCCATCGCCGGCTCGTCGGGCACCGCCGGCCAGCCGTAGGGGGTCGAGCGCGGGGGCTCGGTCGGATCCTCCCCGGCCGTGCCGCGGACGCGGAAAAGCGCCTCGGCCCGGCCGTACCAGGGCTCCATGTCGGCGTAGGAAAGGGGCCATCCCGGGGTCGTCCCCCGGAGCTGCGCCCGCGGCCGGAAGTCGCCTTCGCGGAAGCGATACATGACGGCGCCGTAGAACTTGGAGGCGCCCCCGACGTGGTAGTGGCAGGCGGCGACGAAGGGCATCCCGTCCGGGCCCGTCCACCTTTCCCGCCAGGCGAAATGGCCGCGCCTGAAGATCGCCACCTCGTCGCGGGCCTCGGGACAGGGACGCAGGTGCTCGCCCCGCTCGACGACGACGATGCGCAGGCCCGAGGGCGCGAGCGCGGCGGCGAGGGTTGCCCCGCCGATGCCCGAGCCGATGATGACGAGGTCGGCGTCCACGGGCGGCGTCAGTCGAGGCGCGTCTCGGTGCCGGGGTCGAACAGCACCACCTTGTCGGTCTTGATCGCGAGGTCGAGCTTCCGGCCGGCGCTGGCCGCGAAGGGTTCGAGGCGGGCCGTGACCTCGACCCCGCCGAGGGTGAAGATCGCGAGCGTGTCCGGGCCGGTCGGCTCGACGACATCGACATCGACGGTGATCCCCCGGCCGGGCGCGAAATGCTCCGGCCGGATGCCCATGAGGACGTCCCTGCCCCGGCAGCGTTCGAGCGTGCCGGCCGAAAGCGGGATGGCACCGATCCGCGCCTCGCCGCCCGGCAGGGTCACCACCGCCTCGGCTCCCGCCGCCCCCGCCTCGAGCCGGGTGGGGACGATGTTCATGGCCGGCGAGCCGACGAAGCGGCCGACATAGGTGTTCGCGGGACGGTCGTAGACCTCCTGCGGCGGCCCGAACTGCTCGACGACCCCGTCGCGCATCACCGCGATCCGCGTCGCGAGGGTCATCGCCTCGATCTGGTCGTGGGTGACGTAGACGATCGTCGTCCCGAGCCGCTGGTGGAGGCGCTTGATCTCGGTGCGCATGTCGACGCGAAGCTTGGCGTCTAGGTTCGAGAGCGGTTCGTCGAAGAGAAACAGCCGCGGCTGGCGGACGATGGCCCGGCCCATGGCGACGCGCTGGCGCTGGCCCCCGGACAGCTGGCTTGGCCGGCGGTCGAGGAGATGGCCCATCTGCAGCATCTCGGCCGCGGCCGCGGTGGCACGGGCCCGCTCGGCGGCCGGAACGCGGCGGATCTTCATCCCGAACTCGATGTTCTGGCGGACGGTCATGGTCGGGTAGAGGGCGTAGGACTGGAACACCATGGCGATGTCGCGGTCCTTGGGCGGGAGGTCGTTGATGACCTCGCCGGCGATGCGGATCTCGCCCCCGGTGATCGATTCGAGCCCTGCGATCATGTTCAGGAGCGTGGACTTGCCGCAGCCCGAGGGCCCGAGCAGGACGAGGAAATCCCCGTCGCCGATGGCGATCGAGACCTCCTTGAGGACGTCGAGCGAACCGAAGGTCTTCCTCACCCGGTCGATTTCGAGCGTTGCCATGCCATCAGCCTTTCACTGCACCCGCCGTCAGGCCGCGCACGAAGTAGCGGCCGGCGACGACGTAGACGACGAGGGTGGGGACGGCGGCGATCATGGCCGCCGCCATGTCGACGTTGTACTGCTTGCGCCCCATGGTCACGTTGACGATGTTGTTGAGCGCCACCGTCACCGGCGACGAGGCGCCCGAGGTGAACGACACCCCGAAGAGGAAGTCGTTCCAGATCTGGGTGAACTGCCAGATAGAGCTGACGACGACGATGGGCAGCGCGGCCGGCAGCATGATCGCGAAGAAGATGCGGAAGAAGCCCGCGCCGTCGATCTGGGCGGCCTTGGTCAGCTCGTCGGGAATGGTGACGAAGTAGTTGCGGAAGAAGAGCGTCGTGAAGGTGATGCCGTAGACGCTGTGGACGAAGACCAGCCCCGCGATGGTGCCGGCGAGGCCGAGCCGGCCGAGGACCTGCGCCATCGGCAGGATCACCGCCTGGAAGGGCAGGAAGCAGGCGAAGAGCATCAGCCCGAAGATCAGGTTGGCGCCCCGGAAGCGCCACTTGGTCAGGATGTAGCCGTTCATCGCCCCGATCGCCGTCGAGATGACCACCGCGGGCACGGTCATCAGGATCGAGTTGACGAAGTAGGGGCGAAGCCCGCCGCACTCGGTGCCGATGCAGGCGGTCGCCCAGGCCTTTTCCCAGGCCTCGAGCGTGAGGGCCCGCGGCAGGCCGATGAACGAGCCGGCATAGACCTCGTCGAGCGACTTGAGCGAGGTCACGACCATCACCCAGAGCGGCATGAGGTAGAGGAGGGCGAGGAGGACGAGGGTGCCGTAGATGAAGGCCCGCCCGACCAACCGCGCGCGCCGCGCGGAGGCGGAACTGCGCTCAGCGGCCATGGCGATCCTCCCGGAGCTCGGAATAGAGATAGGGGACGAAGATCGCCGCCACCGCCATCAGCATCATGATCGCGCTCGCCGCCCCGACCCCCATCTGGTTCCGCCTGAAGGTGGCCGAGAACATGAAGGTCGAGGGCATCTCGGTCGCCGACCCCGGGCCGGCGTTGGTGAGCGCGAGGACGAGGTCGAAGCTCTTGATCGAGATGTAGCTGAGGAGCACGACCACCGACAGGAGCGCAGGTCGCAGCATGGGAACGATGATCGACCAGTAGATCCGCGGCAGGCCCGCGCCCTCGATCTGGGCCGCCTTGATGATCGAGTTGTCGATCCCGCGCAGGCCGGCGAGGAAGATCGCCATGGCGAACCCGGTCGACTGCCAGACGGCGGCGATGACGATGCAGTAGATCGCGAACTCCGGCCGCGTGATCCAGTCGAAGACGAAGCTGTCCCAGCCGAGATCGTTCATCACCTTCTGCACCCCGAGGGTCGGGTTCATGACCCATTTCCAGGCGGTGCCGGTGACAATGAAGGAAAGCGCCATGGGATAGAGGTAGATCGTGCGCAGGAAGCCCTCGGCCCGGATGCGCTGGTCAAGGAGGATCGCGATCAGGAGGCCGAGGGCGATCGTGACGGCGAGGAAGAGCGCGGTGAAGATGAAGAGGTTGGTGACCGCGGTCTGCCAGCGGGGCGTGGCCCAGAGGCGTCCGTACTGCTCGAGCCCGACGAAGTCGTAGCGCGGCAGCATCCGCGAGGAGGAGACCGAGACCCAGCCGGTCCAGGCGATGAAGAGGTAGACGCCGATGAAGACGACGACGAGGCTTGGCGACAGGACCAGTTGCGGCAGCCGGCGGGCCAGGCGGTCCCTGAACGAAGGTGCTCTGCGCAACGCGGCCTCCTCTCCCCTTGGCGGTGGTCGGGCCGGCCGGAACGCGGGGTTCCCGCCGGCCGGGGCCGGCGCCGGCCGGCTAGCGGGCGTTCTCGATCCCCGCGACGAGGGAAGAGACGGCGTCCTGCGAGGTCATGCCCGCGGTGACGAAGAACGCGCCGACGACGTCGAAGAAGACGCCGGCGAACTGCGGCGGCACGGCGAAGCCGTCGGTCAGGCCGGGCAGCATGGCGCCCGACGCGATCGCTGCCTCGCGGTCGGCAAAGCCCTGCTTAGCGCAGGCGTCGAAGTCGTCCACGGGAACGTCGATGCGGGCCGGGATCGAGCCCTTGATGAGGTTGAACTGGCGCTGGACCTCGGGGTCCATGATCGACTCGGCCCAGGCGATCTGGGCCGCGGTGACGTTCGGGTCGCTGTTCCTGAACATGCCGAAGGCGTCGATCACGAAGCTGAAATGGGCCTCGCCGGGGGTCGGGAAGCACAGGAACTCGACGCCGGGCTGCATGCCCTTGGCCAGGAACTCGCCCTTGGCCCAGTCGCCCATGATCTGCATCGCCGCCTCGCCGGCGGCCACCCGGCCCGTGGCCACGGCCCAGTCGCGCCCGGCGATGCCCTCGTCGACCATGCCGCTGACGGCGCGCAGCGTGTCGAAGGCCTTGACCATGGTCTCGCTCGCCAGCGCGTCGGGATCAAGCCCCATGACCGCAGTCCGGTAGAACTCGGCCCCGCCCTGACCGGCGAGGATCGACTCGAAGACCTCGAGGATCTGCCAGGTCTCGTCCGAGAGCGACAGGGGCGTGACGCCCGCAGCCCTGAGCTTGTCGCCGGCGGCGATCATCTCCTCCCAGGTCGTCGGCGGCGTGATGTCGTGCTGGTCGAAGATCGCCTTGTTCGCCCACACCCAGTTCTGGCGGTGCATGTTGACCGGGGTGGCGAAGAAGGTGTCGTCGGCCTTCACGAACTGCAGGATCTGCGGCGGCAGGGCGGCCTCCCAGCCGTTCGCCGCGTAGAGGTCGTTCAGCGACACGAGCACCCCCTCGGCCGCCCAGTCGATGCCCTCGTAGCCGAGGAACTGCATCGTCGCCGGGGGATTGCCGGCGGCGATGCGGGTGCGGAGCGCCTGCGTGGCGTTGGCCCCCGAGAGGCCGCCAACGGCGCTGTCGACCCAGGTGAAGCCCTTGCTCGCGAGCTTGTCGGTGATGACCTTGAGGGCGTTGACCTCGCTCTCGGAGACCCAGTGGTGGATGCCCTCGAGCGAGCCCTCGGCCAGGGCCGGCGCGACGTCCGGCAAGGCGATCGCTGTGGCCAGCAGCAAGCGTGCGAATGGGGTCATGGTCTCCTCCTCATGAGTGGGGCTATGGTTTCCCGGGTGATCGTGGATCTCGCTGCGGCCGCCGTCGCGGCCATCATACCGGATCGGCAGCCCTGGCGTAGCCGACATTGCGCCTGCCGTAGCGGCGGACGCGCAGGTTCGCCTGCTCGGAATGGCCGGCGAAGCCCTCCATGTGGCAGAGCCGCGAACCGTAGGAGCCGATCAGCGCCGCCGCCTCGTCGGTAAGGATGCGCTGGTAGGTGCAGGTCTTGAGGAACTTGCCCACCCAGAGCCCGCCGGTGTAGCGGGCCGCGCGCAGGGTCGGAAGCGTGTGGTTGGTGCCGATGACCTTGTCGCCGAAGGCGACGTTGGTGCGGGGGCCGAGGAAGAGGGCGCCGTAGTTGGTCAGCCGCTCGAGGAACTGGTCGGGGTCGGCGGTCATGACCTGGACGTGCTCGGAGGCGATGCGGTCGGCCTCGGCCACCATCTCGTCCCGCGTGTCGCAGAAGATGACCTCGCCGAAGTCCTCCCAGGCCCGGCCAGCGACGGCCGCCGTCGGCAGGATGCGGAGAAGGCGGTCGATCTCGGCCAGGCTGTCGCGGGCTAGGGTCTCGGAATCGGTGATGAGGACGGCCGGGGAATTGACCCCGTGCTCGGCCTGGCCGAGGAGGTCGGTCGCCACCATCTCGCCGTCGGAGGTCGCGTCGGCGATCACGAGCGTCTCGGTCGGACCGGCGAAGAGGTCGATCCCGACCTTGCCGAAGAGCAGCCGCTTGGCCTCGGCGACATATACGTTGCCGGGACCGGCGAGCATGTCGACGGGGCGGATCGTCTCGGTCCCGTGGCCCATGGCGGCGATCGCCTGCACCCCGCCGAGGACATAGATCTCGTCCGCCCCCGCCAGCGCCTGGGCGGCGACGATCCGCGCCGCGACCTCGCCCCGGAACGGAGGCGCGCAGGTGATGACGCGCCGGCAGCCAGCAACCTTGGCGGTCAGGACCGTCATGTGGGCCGAGGCGAGCAGGGGATAGCGTCCGCCGGGGACGTAGCAGCCGACGTTGGCGACGGGGATGTTGCGGTGCCCGAGGACGATCCCGGGCAGGGTCTCGATCTCGAGATCGGCGAGCGTGGCCCGCTGGGCCTCGGCAAAGCGGCGGACCTGGGCCTGGGCAAAGTCGAGGTCGATGCGCTCCTGCCGCGTCAGGCCGCCGATGCAGGCCCGGATCTCGTCGTCCTCGAGCCGGTAGCTTGCCCGGTCGAGCCCGTCGAAACGGATCATGAGGCGGCGGACCGCGGCGTCGCCGCCCTCGAGGACCTCGCGCAGGAGAGCCTCGACGGTCGCGGTGACGGCCGGATCGCTCGTCGCCCCCTGCCTGATGCGTGCCGTCTTGAGGTGGCGGATCATCGGCCAATCCTTCCCCCCCAACCGCATCCGGCCAGGGTCCCGAGGGTGGTTTCTGCCGGCGGCCGGGGTCGCCGGCCGCGCCCTTCGGCCGGTGCTAGAGATGCTGCTCGCGCGCGCGCATCGCCGCGTAGGCCGCCTGTTCGGGCTCGTAGTAAGCGGGCGAGGGGAAATCCCACCAGCCGGTCGCGAAGGGCCCGGCGGCATCGCGCGAGACGACGACCTCGACGAGTGCCGGGCCGCCGCAGGCGAGCGCCGCCTTCAGGCCCGGCTCGAGATCCTCGTCGCGGTTGACCTTCCAGGCCTCGAGCCCGAAGGCGCGGGCCGAGGCGGCGAGGTCGGCCGACCACGGCTGGCCGTTGCCCCGGTGGTTGTTGAACTCCGAGGCGATGTGGCGGCCCATGAACTTGCGCTGGCCGCCGCGGATCGACATGTAGCCCGAGTTGTTGAGGACGAGGAAGACGACGGCGATGCCGTTCATGGCCGCCGTCCCCATCTCGGGCAGCGACATCATGAAATCGCCGTCGCCGACGATGGCGACGACCTGGCGGTCGGGGCAGGCGAGCTTGGCCCCGAGGGCCGCGGGAACCGCCCAGCCCATCGGCGAATACGACCCCGAGGTGAGGTGGGTGCGCGGCTCGTAGACGGGAAAGCTCTGCTTCACCGCGCCCTGCGTGTTGCCCGAGCCGACGACGACGATGCCGTTGCGGTCGAGCACCTTGCGCAGGGCCGCAAGCGGGCGCTGCGAGGTGAAGGGGGTCTCGCGGCTGGTCTCGCGCGGGCCGACCTGGGCCCGCCAGTCGGCGCGGGCCCGCTGCACGTCGACGAGGAACCGCTCGCGCCGTGCCACCGCCCGGCGCCCGTCGGCGTCGGAGATCATGGCGATGATGGCGGCGAGCGTGACCCGCGCGTCGGCGACGATGCCGACCTCGGTTTCGTAGTTCTTGCCGATCTCGCGGGGATCGAGGTCGATGTGGATGAGCCGGCCGGGCGGGATCGAGAAGGAGACGCCCTTGGCGTAGGACGAGGCCGACCAGTCGGTGAAGCGGCAGCCGACCGAGAGGACGACATCGGCCGAGGCGGTGATCTGGTTGCCGCAGGTGGTGCCGGTCTGGCCGACGGCGCCGACGAAAAGCTCGTGGTCCTCGGCGATCGCGCCCTTGCCGTTCCAGGTGATCGCGACCGCGGCCCCGATCCGCTCGGCAAGCCGGGTGAGTTCGGCCGCGGCGTTGGCGCCGATCGCGCCACCGCCGGCGACGATGACCGGGCGCTCGGCCGCGAGCAGCAGGCGCACCGCCGCCTCGACGGCTTGGGGATCGGGATGGACGACCCCAACCGGAAGGCGCCGGGCGAGCGGGTGGATGGTGACGTCGGCCGCCTCGACCTGGACGTCCATCGGCACCTCCACATGCACCGGGCCCGGGCGGCCGGTCAGCATGGCGCTGAAGGCGCGGTGCATGATGGCGGGCAGGGCCTGGACCGAACTCGCCTGCCAGGCCCGCTTGGTCACCTGCTCGGTGATGCGCGGGAAGGCGTTGTCCTGCTGGCG
>JADLCV010000036.1 GCA_020846995.1 Paracoccaceae bacterium | reverse complement strand
CGGTGCCGCGGTTCATGCCGTAGACCGGTAGGCCGAGGCCGGTCGTCGCGTGCAGGGTCTGGAGCATGAAGCCGTCGCCGCCCAGCGCCACGATGGCCTGCGCGGTCGCCAGCGGGTGGTCCCCGTAACGGGCGACCAGCCGCTCGCGCGCCTCCTGCGCGACCGCCACGGCGCTGGCCAGGAAGGCGAGCCTCTCGAAGCGATGCATCGGCCTCCCCCGGGAGCGCCATCCCCGCCGCCCGCCCCTTCTCGCCCGGCCCGCCGCCGAAGGCAAGGGCGCGCCCCCCCCCGCGCCTCCGGGGGCGAAGGCAGGGGGCGGGCCCGGAATGGCTGCGGCCGGGCCCCGCGGGGGGGACCCGGCCGCCGCACGTCCCCGGGCGCTGGCCTCAGCGCACGCGGGTGTAGGTCAGATCCTCGTCGCGGAAGCTGTCGGGGCCGAGGATCGCGAGCGGCTGGACCCCGCTTTCGTCGGAGGTCTCCGACACTCCGAGCGCCTGCGAGGAGATCTCGAGCGTGCCCACGCGCCGGATCAGGATCTGGGTCGAGGTCGAGGCCTGCACGCTCCACGTCCCTTCCATCCGCAGGATGAGTTCGGCCGCGCCGAAGCCCTGGATGTTGACCTGGAGCGAGCCGTTCATGAGGAAGGTGCCGTCGGTGTTGTAGGTCACGGTCGTCTCGACCGGCGACATGCCGATGCCCTCGACCATCATCATGCCCTCGGCTTGCCACTGGCCGGCGAGATAGCCCGCGGAGTTGGTCGCCGGATCGGGAGGCGTCGGCCCGGGGACGGGCGCCGGGGCGGGCGCAGGCGCTGGCGCCGGGGCGGGAGCCGGGGCGGGAGCCGGGGCGGGCGCCGGGGCGGGCGCCGGGGCGGGCGCCGGAGCGGGCGCCGGGGCGCCGGGCAGGAGGGCGGCGATCGCCTCGACCTCTCCCGCCGGGGCCCAGGCCGGCATGCCGTCGGTCCACACGAGCGTCTCGGCGGTGATCTCGCCCGAGGCGATGCGGGCCCGGATCGCCGCCTCGTCGAGCGGCCCGACCGGCTGGCCGCCGATCCCCGCCCAGTAGGGCGGCAGCGCCACCGGCAGCGGCGGCGGGCCGGGCGGGGCCGGCATCGGCGGCGGTCCCGGCGGCGGCGTGGGCGTCGGGGTCGGGGTCGGGGTCGGGGCGGGAATCGGGCGGGTGATCTGCGCCAGTTCGATCCAGCCCTCGTCGGCCACGCCCCCGGCCGCGGCCGCGGGCAGGCCCGGCGCAAGCAGGCCGAGTGCGGCCACGAGGGCCAGGAGCCCTCCGGCCATCCCCTGTCCGGCCCGACGGCGATGTCCTGTCATGATCCCGTCCTCCATCAGCGGGCCCGGCCCCGGCGTGGCGGGCCGGCACCATCCCGGCGCAAGTCAACCCGTGACCGCGGCGCGCCGTCAAGTGAAATCGGGTCCCCGGCCGCCCCGGCCCCGCCCGTCAGTTGAGCTGGAAGTGCAGCGGGTAGCGGCCGTCCTCGAAATCGCCGAAGAGGTCGTGGACGTCGGGGTGATCGACCGGCTGGCCGGTGTCGTCGGGCACGAGGTTCTGCTCGGAGACATAGGCGACGTAGTAGTTGTGCTCGTTCTCGGCCAGGAGGTGATAGAAGGGCTGGTTCTTGGCCGGCCGGCTGTCCTCGGGGATGGAATCATACCAGGCCTCGGTATTCGAGAAGATCGCGTCGACGTCGAAGACGACCCCGCGGAAGGGGTGCCGGCGGTGCCGGACGATCTGGCCGAGATGATACTTCGCGCTGGTCTTGAGCATGGCCGTGACCCTTTTCCCGCATGGTTATCTAGACGCTAACGCCGGCCGCTGTCCACCGCGACCGGCGCCCCGGGGCCGAAACAGTATGTCGGAGAGGCCCCGACAAAGGCCCTGCCCCGCACCTCACGATCGCGGCATCCGCTTTGTCACCATGCAAGTTTGCCGTTTCCCTTCAATGGCTTTCAGGCTATTGTGGAGAAAAATCCCGGGCATCCGAGGCAGGCAGCGGGCAGTGGGCAGATGAAGCGGACGGGCGCGGCAATCCTGTGTTTCCTTTTCCTTGCGTCCTGCGGCGGGGGGTTCACGCCCCCGCGCGACCTCGACAACGCCTGCGCCATCGTCGCCGAACGGCCCAGCTACCTCTCGGCCATGCGCACGACCGAGCGGCGCTGGGGCGTGCCGGTGCCGGTGCAGATGGCGATGATCCATCAGGAAAGCAAGTTCGTGGGCAATGCCCGGACGCCGATCGAGTGGACCCTCGGGGTGATCCCGATGGGCCGCCAGTCCTCGGCCTACGGCTATGCCCAGGCGCTCGACGGCACCTGGGAGGAGTACGAGGACGCGACCGGCAACCAGGGTGCCCGTCGCGACCGCATCCGCGACGCGACCGACTTCATGGGCTGGTACATGCACCAGAGCACGACCGAACTCGGCATCGCCAAGGCGGACGCGAGCGCCCAATACCTTGCCTATCACGAGGGGCGGGCAGGCTATTCCCGCGGCAGCCACCGCGCCAAGCCCTGGCTCCTGCGGATCGCCGGTGCCGTCGAGGCCCGCGCCGGCCGCTACGACGCCCAGCTTCGCGACTGCCGCCGGCGGTAGGGCGGCGCGGGGGGGACGGAAGGCAGCCGTCGCACGCCGCGGCCTCCCCCCCCGGGGGCGCCCGGCCCTCGTGACCGCCGCCACCGGACTCGCCTCGATGCCCTGCCGGAGCGCACGGGGAGACGGGCCCCGGGGGAAGGCCCTCCGCGTCGGTGAAGGCACCCGGCGGGGGGCCATGCGGTTCGCACCGGACGCCCCGCCGCCCCGCGGCGGGCGGGGACCCGGGAGCCCGGCGCCGTCAGCGGTTCTGGCGGCGCCCGATCTCGGCCTCGAGGTCGAAGGTGCGGGCCGGGATGGCGCCGCCCCGGACGAGCGCGCCGAGAATCACCGTCGTCTCGGCCCCGGCGTCGTCGCGCACGATCCACTGCCGGAGTTCGACCGGGCCGGCGGTGAAGACAAGCTCGATCGTGCCGTATTCGGGCCGCTCGGGGTCCTGGGCCAGGACCCGCGTCGTCGGCCCCTCCTCGCGGTGGGACAGCACCATGCGGGCGCGGGCGAGGTCGACGTTGGCGGCGAGGATGAGGCCGAGCGGCGTGCGGGCGAGGGGATACTGCTCGGGCGGCTGGTTCGACTTGGGGTCGAAGACCGCGACCTGGCCGCCGGCGGCGATGACGAGGGCGCCGTCGGGGGGATCATACTCGAAGCGGATGCGCCCCGGCCGGTGCAGCCACAGCCGGCCGGTGGCGAGGGTGCCGTCGCCGTTGACCTGGGTGAAGGTCGTCTCGGCCGTCGTCAGCCCGTTGACATAGGCCGAGAGCGCATCGAGCGGGATCGCTACCGCCCGCCCGGCGCGCGGGGCAAGGGCGAGGGCGAGGGCGGCGAGGCTCACGAGGAGGGCGCGGCGGTGCATGGGGACGATATAGGCCATCCCGGCCGCCGACGCAGCCCCCGGGGCCTCACGTCGCGGCGAGCGGGCGCGCGGCGCCGGAGCCGGGGGCGGGGTTGGGGCGGATCGTGCAGTCGAGGTCGTGGAGGAGCCCGTCGTCGATGCGGTAGATCAGCCCGTGGATCGCAACGTCGGCGCCCCGCGCCCAGGCGACGCGGAGGATCGGCGTCTCGGCCACCCGGCGGACACCCTCGACGACGTTGAACTCGGCCAGAAGGTCGCGGCGCCGCGCCGCCGATCCGGCCACGGCGAGGTCGACGGCATGCTGGCGGGCGAGGCGGCGGATGGGCTCGATCCAGTGGTCGGCAAGGCCGTGGACCTCGTCGTCGGTCGCCGCCCGCACCCCGGCGCAGCCGTAGTGGCCGCAGACGATGACCTGGCGGATGGCGAGCACGTCGATCGCGAACTCGAGCGCCGAGAGCAGGTTCATGTCCGAGGAATGGACCACGTTGGCGACGTTGCGATGCACGAAGACCTCGCCGGGGTCGAGGCCGGTGATGACGTTGGCCGGCACCCGGCTGTCGGAGCAGCCGATCCAGAAGTATTCCGGCGCCTGGCGGGTGGCGAGGCGGGCGAAATACTCGGGCTCGTCGGCCTGGCGCGAGGCCGACCACAGGCGGTTGCGGGCGAAGAGGTCGCTCAGCACGGGGGCGGGCTCCCTGATGGCGGCGGCAGCGGAATGAAGACCACGAAGCGGGGCGCCAAGGCAACGGGTATGGCGCTGACCCCGGGGCGGGAGGGCGGGCGGCGGTCCGCAGCCGGAAGGGCGCGGGCGGGGACCGGTGCCCCCGGGGCGGGCGGGCGCGTTCACTCGGGCTCGCCGCCGCCGCCGAGGTCGGCGGGGGCAGGGGCCACGGTCTTGATGACGGCGTGGCAGGCAAGGCCGGGGCGAAGCCCCATCGCCACGGCCGAGCGGCGGGTGATGCGGGCAAGGAGGCGGCCGGCGGCTGTGTCGAGCGCCACCATCGCGCCCGGGCCCTCGCCGGCCCGCACCTCGTGAACGCGGCCGGCGAGGATGTTGAGCGCCGAGAGCCCGACCGGCTTCTCGCGCGCGAGGATGACCTCGTGGGCGGCGATGCGCAGGCGGACCTCGGTTCCCGGCGGGGCGGCGAGGGCGGGCACGAAGAGGGGGGCGCCGCCGGCCTCGAGTTCGGTCAGCCCGTCGGGGTGGTGGGCGCGGACGCGGGCGAGCACCATCGCCCCGGCCTCGCGGGCGCCGAGCGGGGTGACGGCGGGGTCGGCGAGGACCGCCGCCGCCGGCCCCTCGGCCGTCACCCGCCCGTGGGCGAGGGCGACGACGGTGGTCGCGAGCCGCGCGACCTCGGCGGGAGCATGGGTGACGTAGAGGACGGGCACCGCGACGCCGTCGCGCAGGCGCTCGAAATAGGGCAGGATCTCGGCCTTGCGGGCCTCGTCGAGCGAGGCGAGCGGCTCGTCGGCGAGGACGATCGCGGGCCGCGCGAGAAGCGCCCGCCCGATCGCCACGCGCTGCTTCTCGCCCCCCGAGAGGCGCCCTGGCCGGCGGTCGAGGAGGGGGCCGAGCCCGAGCATCGCCACCACCTCGGCGACCTCGCCCGGGGGCCCGCCGGGGGGGGCGAACCAGCGGCCGTAGGCGAGGTTCTGGCGCACCGTCAGATGCGGGAAAAGCCGCCCCTCCTGGAAGATGACGCCCAGCCGGCGGCGATGGGGCGGCAGGAAGATGCCGGCGGCGCTGTCGAAAAGCGTGCGCCCGGCGACGACGATGCGCCCCCCCTGCGGCCGCAGAAGCCCGGCGACGGCGTTGACGATCGTCGTCTTGCCGGCGCCCGAGCGGCCGAAGAGCACGGTGATGCCGGCCGGCGCGGCAAAGGCGACGTCGAGGGCGAAGCCGCCGAAGTCGTGGCGGATCGCGACCGTCAGCGTCATGTCCGGCCGATCCGGCGGGCAACCCCGCGGGCGACGAGTTCGGAGAGCCCGAGCGCCGCCAGCGCAACCGCGACCGCGACCGCGACCAGTCGCAGCGCCGTTCCCTCGCCCCCCGGAACCTGGAGCGCCGCGTAGATCGCCGAGGGGACGGTGCGTGTCTGGCCGGGGATGCTGGCGACGAAGGTGATCGTCGCCCCGAACTCGCCCATCGCCTTGGCGAAGGCGAGGATCGCCCCGGCGAGGATGCCGGGCAGGATCAGGGGCAGCGTCACCGTCAGGAAGACCGCGGCCCGCCCGGCCCCGAGCGTCGCCGCCGCCGCCTCGAGGCGGGGATCGACGGCCTCGATCGAAAGCCGGATGGCCCGCACCATGAGCGGGAACGCCATCACCCCGGCGGCGAGCGCCGCCCCCGTCCAGCGGAAGGCGAAGACGATCCCGGCCTCGGCCAGAAGGCCGCCGACCGGCCCCCGGGTGCCGAAGGCGAGGAGGAGGAGATAGCCCGTGACGACCGGGGGCAGGATGAGCGGCAGGTGGACGAGGCCGTTGAGCAGCCCGCGCCCGGGAAAGCGCCCGCGGGCAAGGAGATGGGCGACGAGGATACCGGGGGGCAGGCTGACGGCCGTCGCCCAGAGCGCGACCCGGAGCGAGAGCGTCACCGCCTGCCATTCCGCGGGACCGAGCCAGCCCATCGTGCGCCCCCGCGCCTGCCGCCGGCGTCAGGCCGTTCCCGCCGCGGCCGCGGCGACGGCGGGACGGGCGGCAGCGGCGGCGGGGACGGACGGGACGCGGGCCGGCGGGGCCGGCGCGCGGCGTGGCGCGCCGGGCCGGGGGGCGGCGGGGGCCTCGGAAGGTGACATGCCGGCTGGTCCCCCAATATATCCGAAGCGACATATCGCAGGGGAGCGGCCGCCAGGGCAAGCCCCATCTGCCGGCCCTGCGGCCGTCTCCCCGACCGGCCCGCGCTGCGCCGGGGACCATGGGTGCCGGGGCAAGCCCTACTTTCCCGACGGGGGCGGCCGGTCGAGCATCGCCGCGAGCGCCAGGGCGGGCCCGGCCGCGGCCGCGGCGGCGGCGGCCTCGAGCGCCCGGTAGTGCCCGAGCGCCCGCGCCCCGGCGGCGGTCAGCCGGGCGCCGCCGCCCTGCGGCCCGCCGCGGACGGCATCGACGAGGGGCTCGCGGAAGAGCGCGTTCAGTTCCTCTACGAGTGACCAGGCGCGCTTGTAGCTCATCGCCATCGCCCGGCCGGCGGCTGCGATCGAGCCCGTGTCTCGGATGCGCTCGAGAAGCTCGGCCTTGCCCGGCCCGAACATCGCCCCGCGGCCGAAGACGACGCGAAGGCTCAGGCGCGGGGGCGGCGGGGCTGGCGGCGAAGGGGTCGGGACGCTCATCGCCGCCCGCTATGCCAGCCCCGGGCCCGGCCGCGCAAGCCCCGCGCGGCCCCCGCGGCGCGGGGGCCATCGCCTCCGGCCGGAGGCGCGGCCGGGCCGGGGAAGCGGGGCGGGCCGCGGGGTGGCGCCGCCTCCGCACCCCGGCCGGGGGTCGGGGAGGAGAGTGGGGAAGATCGGGACCCGCGCCTCCGGCCCGGCCGCGTCACCCCGCGAGCGGCGGGGAGGCGGCCCCCCGGGGAATCCGCTTCGGTTCCCCGGAACCGCCGGGGCGCCGGGGCCGCGACATCCGACCGGCGGCGCGAGGTCGGGCCTCAGTTGCCGGCCGGCGTGGGGACGACGGTCGTCGTCGTCTCGACCAGCACGCCGTCCTGCCAGCGGCCGCCCAGCACCTCGCCCGTGGCGTAGCGCAGGACACCCTCGCCATGGCGGCGGCCGGCGACGAACTCGCCCTCGTAGACGTCGACCTGGCCGTCGGCGCGCGGATACTGGGCGATGCCGCGGCCCTCGATCTCGCCCGCCTTCCAGTCGCCCTCGTAGCGGAAGCCGTCGGCCATCTCGAGCCGGCCCTTCCCCTCGCGCAGGCCGGCGACGAAATCGCCCTCGTAGACGGCGCCGTTGGGGTAGGTGGCGCGGCCCTTGCCGTGGCGCTGGCCGTCCTGCCACTCGCCCTCGTAGGTGAAGCCGTCGGGGAAGGTGATCTTGCCTTGGCCGTGGTTCAGCCCGGTGCGGAAGCCGCCGCTGTAGACGACTCCGTCGGCGTAGCGGGCGGTGCCCTCGCCGTCGATCGCCCCCGCCTTCCAGGCCCCGTCGTAGGTCGAGCCGTCGGTGTAGGTCATGACCCCGCGGCCGTCGGCGAGGCCGGCGACGAAGGCGCCCTCGTAGACCGAGCCGTCGGGATAGCGGGCCCGGCCGAAGCCCTCGATGCTGCCGGCGACCCAGTCGCCCTCGTATTCGAAGCCGTCGGCGCCCTTGAAGCTCCCGCGGCCCTGGCGCTGGTTGGCGACGAAGCCGCCCTCGTAGACGTCGCCGTTGGCGTAGGTGATCGTGCCCGTGCCTTCGCGGACGCCGGCGACGAAGTCGCCCTCGTAGACGTCGCCGCCCGGCCGGGCGAGCCGCCCGCGGCCGGTGATCTCGTCGTCCTGCCAGGCGCCCTCGTAGACCGCCCCGTCGGCGAGCGTGAGCCTGCCCTCGCCCTGGCGGCGGTCGGCGACCAGCGCGCCCTCGTAGACGGCCCCGTCGGCATAGGTGATCGTGCCCCGCCCTTCCTTGCGGCCGTCGACCCAGTCACCCTCGTAGCGGTAGCCGCCCGGCGCCTCGAGGACGCCGCGGCCGTGAAGCTGGGCGTTGACGAAGGAGCCCGTGTAGCGGATGCCGTTCGGGAACTCGCGCACGCCCTCGCCGGTGATCTGGCCGTCGAGCCAGTCGCCCTCGTAGCTGCCGCCGTCGGCGAAGGTGATCCGGCCCTTGCCCTCGGGCCGGCCGCGGGCGAACGCGCCCTCGTAGACCGAGCCGTTGGGAAAGCGCGCCTTGCCCTGGCCGCGGATCTCGCCCTCGAACCATTCGCCGGTGTATTCGTAGCCGTTGGGCAGCCGGTAGGTGCCGTGCCCGTGCTGGAGCCCGTCCTTGAACGTGCCCTCGTAGACGCCGCCGTTGGCATACTGCCAGGTGACGACCTCGCCCCCGGCCGGCGCCTGGGCCCCGGCCGGTGCCGCCGCGCTCACGAGGGCGGCGCCGAGCAGGGCGACGATTCGCCCCCGGATGCTGCCTTGTCCCGTCAAGCCCGCCACCTCGACCTCCCCGCGCGACGTCCGGGCGCCCGTCCTGCCCGACGCCCGGGGCCAAGCCTAGAGGAAGGCGGCGCCGGCTGACAAGCCGCTTGGCGCGCCCTCCGGGCGCGGCTCGGCTTTTCCCCGCCCGCGGTTCTGGTAGGAATCGCGGGCGCACGCGACGAAGGACCGACAGGCATGGCCGACCGTTTCCGCCTGACCCTCGCCCAGGCCAATCCCGTGGTCGGCGATCTCGACGGCAATGCCGCGCTCGCCCGTGCCGCCTGGGCGGCGGGACGGGCGGCGGGGGCGGGGCTCGTGGCGCTGCCCGAGATGTTCCTCTCGGGTTACCAGACCCAGGATCTGGTCCTGAAGCCCGCCTTCGTCGAGGCCGCCATGGCCGCGGCCGCAGCACTGGCCGCCGCCTGCGCCGACGGCCCGGCGCTCGGCGTCGGCTGCCCCTGGCGCGCGGGCGAGCGGCTCCACAACGCCTGGCTGGTCCTCGAGGGCGGGCGGGTCACGGCGCGCATCTTCAAGCACCACCTGCCGAACGAGGGCGTCTTCGACGAGCGGCGGCTGTTCTCGCCCGGCCCCATCGCCGGCCCCTGCCGCATCGGCCCCATCCGCATCGGCATCCCGATCTGCGAGGACGCCTGGCACCCCGACGTCGCCGAGACGCTGGCCGAGACCGGGGCCGACCTCCTCCTCGTGCCCAACGGCTCGCCCTACTCGCGCGGCCGGATCGAGGAGCGGATGGCGCGCATGGTCGCCCGCGTCGTCGAGACCGGCCTGCCGCTCGTCTATCTCAACCTCGCCGGCGGCCAGGACGACCAGGTCTTCGACGGCGCCTCCTTCGCCCTCAATCCGGGCGGCGCGCTCGCCCGGCAGCTGCCCGCCTTCGCGACCGCGACCGCGGGCGTCGACCTCGTGGCCGGCCCCGAGGGCTGGCGCATCGAGCCGGGCGGACGCGCGCTCTATCCCGAGGAGATCGAGGCCGACTACGCCGCCATGGTCGCGGGCCTTCGGGACTACTGCGCCAAGTCGGGGATCGGGGGCGTCCTCCTCGGCCTCTCGGGAGGGGTGGATTCGGCCCTCGTCGCCACCATCGCCGCCGACGCGCTCGGGCCCGGGCGGGTGCGGGGGGTGATGCTGCCCTCCGAGTTCACCTCGGCGGCCTCGCGCGAGGATGCCGCCGAACTCGCCCGCCGCCTCGGCATCCGCCTCGAGACCCTGCCCATCGAGGGGCCGCGGGCGGCGGTCGCGGCGGCGCTCGCGCCCTTCTTCGCCGGCACCGCCCCGGGCATCGCCGAGGAGAACATCCAGGCCCGGCTGCGCGGCCTCCTCCTCATGGCGCTGGCCAACAAGTCGGGGGCGATGCTCCTGACGACCGGCAACAAGTCCGAGCTCGCGGTCGGCTACGCGACGATCTACGGCGACATGGCGGGCGGCTACAACCCGATCAAGGACCTCCTCAAGACCCGCGTCTTCGCCACCTGCCGCTGGCGCAACGCGACCCGCCGGGACTGGTTCGGGGGGCCGCCGGGGACGGTGATCCCCGACCGCGTCATCGACCGGCCGCCCTCGGCGGAGCTTCGCGCCGACCAGCGCGACGAGGACAGCCTGCCGCCCTACGCCATCCTCGATCCGATCCTCGAGGGGCTCGTCGAGCGCGACGAGGCCGTGGCCGACCTTGTCGGGCGGGGCTTCGACGCGGCGACCGTGCGGCGCGTCGAGGCGCTGGTCGCGGGGGCGGAATGGAAGCGCGTCCAGGCGGCGCCGGGGACGCGGCTGACGCAGCGGGCCTTCGGCCCCGACCGCCGCTACCCGATCGTCAACCGCTGGCGCGACCCGGGCTGAGGGCCTTCTGTTCGGCGCCGCACAGGGCCGGCGCGGCGGCAGGGACTGGCGCCCGGGCCGGGCGATGCCCAGCTTGGGTGCAGCACGTCACCATGGAGGGATCCAATGACCGCCAGCAGATCGGCCCCGGGGCACGTCCGGCTTGCGATCGTCTTCTACTCGACCTACGGCACCAACCACCAGACGGCGACGATCGCCGCCGAGGCGGCGCGGGCGGGGGGGGCCGAGGTGCGGCTCCTTCGGGTGACCGAGACGGCGCCGGCCGAGGTCGTCAACGGCCAGGAGGGCTGGAAGGCCCAGGCGGCGAAGATGGCGGCGATCCCGCTGGCCGGGCCCGCCGACATGGAATGGGCGAACGCCTACCTCTTCGTCGCCCCCACCCGCTTCGGGGTTGCCGCGAGCCAGATGCGCGCCTTCATCGACACCCTCGGCCCGGTCTGGGCCCAGGGCAAGCTCGCGGGGAAGGCGATCAGCGCCATGAGTTCGGCCCAGAACCCCCATGGCGGGCAGGAGGCGACGATCCTCGGCCTCTACACGACCTTCATGCACTGGGGCACGATCCTCGTGCCGCCGGGCTACACCGACCCCGCGATCTTCAAGGCCGGTGGCAACCCCTACGGCTACTCGCACACCCAGGGCCAGCCCTTCGGCGACGAGGCCCGGGCCGCGATCGCCCACCAGGTCCGCCGCCTTGTCGACGTCGCCGGCCGCATCGCGGCCCCGGCCCCGGCCATGGCCGAGCCGGTGGGCTGAGCAGGGGGGCCCTGCCCGCGGCCGCAGGGTCGCGGGCGCGAGCGGGACGAGGCGAACGGGGGGGCGGGCCGGCCGGCGCGCGCCCCTCCTTCGCCTCGCCCCTCACGCGCCCGCTCAGCCCGCGAGCATCAGCTGGTAGGTCACGGGGACGTAGCGGAAGCCGTCGCCTTCTGCCTCGACATGGCCGATCGCGGGGAAGGGCATGTGGTAGCCGACGAAGGGGATGCGCTCGGCCGCGAGCATCCCGAGGAGCCGCCGCCGCGTCGCCGCCGCCGCGGCCTTGTCGGCGTCGAAGCGCACCTCCCAGTCGGGGCGGCCGAGCGACCAGACGTAGTGGTTGGCGGCGTCGGCGATCAGGACCAGCCGGGCGCCGCCGCTCTCGACCATGAAGCCCATGTGGCCGGGCGTGTGGCCGTGAAGCGCCATCGCGGTGATGCCCCCGGCGACGCTGCCGCCGTCGTCAAGGAAGGCCATCCGGTCGTTGAACGGCACGACGTTGGTGACGAACCCCTCGTTGGCGGTGGCGGTCCAGTGGTTGTGCTCGATTGCGCCGGTGACGTAGCGGGCCCGGGGGTAGGCCGGTCCGCCCTCGAGGCGCATGCCGCCGATGTGATCGCCGTGCATGTGGGTGAGGACGACGACATCCACCTCGTCGGGCCGGTAGCCCGCGGCGGCCAGCGCGGCATGGGTCGCCGGCGCGGCGAGGCCGGTGTCGAACAGCACGAGCTCGGCGCCGGTGTTGACGAGGGTCGGGGTGAAGAAGTTCTGCGAGCGGTCGGCGGGCAGGAAATGGGCCCGCGACACGGCCGCGAATTCCTCGGCCGGCACGTTGAGGCCGAAGGTGCCCTGCGGGTTGTCGGTCGCCCGGCTGCCGGCGAGGAGCGTCGTCACCTCGAAGCCGCCGAGGCGGAAGCGGTGGAAGGGGCCGAAGCCCCCGCCCATCATCGCGGCGGCGGCATGGGCCCGGCTGCCGGGGGTGGCGGCGAGGGCGGCGAGGGCGGGCAGGGCGGCGGCGGCGCGCAGCGCGCCGCGGCGGGTCATCATGGGGCAGGCGTCCATCTCGGCCTCCTCTCTCTTGGGATCGTCACGTCCGGGGTGGCGCGAGGATAGCCGACCGGCGCCCGCGGGTGGCGCCTCGGCACGCGCCCGTGATCGGCGGTGATCCCTCCGTGCGCCCCTCACGCCGGCCGCGGCCGGGGCGGGCTCACTCGGCCCACGGCGCGATGCGGGCGATCTCCTCGTCCGACCAGCCGAAATGATGGGCGAGTTCGTGGACGAAGACATGGGCCACGAGCTCGCCCAGGGACACCTCGACGCGCTCGGCCCATTCGTCGAGGATCGGGCGGCGGAAGAGCCAGATCGCCTCGGGGCGCTCGGGCTGCTGGCTGACCGACCGCTCGGTCAGGGGCACCCCGTCGTAGAGGCCGGTGAGCTCGAAGGCATCGTCGATGCCCATCTCCTCGAGGATCTCCTCGGGCGGGAAGTCCTCGATGCGCAGGGGCAGCGCGCGGGCAAGCTGGCGGTAGGGCTCGGGCAGCCGCGCCACGGCCGCCTGCGCCAGCGTCTCGAAGGCGGCGAGGTCGGGGGCGGCGAGATCGGCGTAGGGCGAGGGCGGGGCGGGCATGCCCCCTTATGCCCCGCCCGGCGGGCGCGGGAAAGGGGGCCCGGGTGGCGGGCGGGCCGGGGCCCCTCCCTCCCGCCCCCCCGGGAGAAGGGCTCGGCCGTGCCCCCTCCGGGGCCGGCGGATGGGCGGGCGCGAGCGCCGCCCCCCCCGGGGGCGGCCGCAAGGCGAGGGCGCCGGCCGCCGCCGCAAGGGGCCGTCAGGGGTCCACCCGGTAGCGGGACTGGACGAGCCCCGAGGGGAAGGACCGCGTCGCCACATGGGTGAGCGCCAGGTCGCGGTCGAGCGGGCCGAAGAGCGGCCGGCCCGTGCCGAGAAGGACGGGCACCCGCGTCACCACGAGGTCCGCGATCAGCCCCTCGCGCAGGAAGGACTGCACGACCCGGCCGCCGTCGACCCAGACCCGGCGCCAGCCCGCCGCCGCCAGCCCCGCCATCGCCGCCCGGGGGGGGGCGTCGATGACGCGGACGCGCTCGCCGAGCCGGACCGGAACCCGCGCCGGCGCGAGCGTCGCCGACAAGACGACGACGGGCCGGTCGTAGGGCCAGGGGTCCATGCCGAGGGCCGCCTCGTAGCTGCCCCGTCCCATCACCACCCCGTCCTTGTCGGCGAGGAAGGCGGCGTGGCCGTGATCCTCGGCCGGATCGTCGCGGGCGAGCAGCCAGTCGATGCCACCGTCGGCGCGGGCGATGAAGCCATCAAGGCTCGTCGCGATGAAGACATGCCCGGTGATCACCCGCGCCTCCGCTCCGGGCAAGGAAGGCGCCCGCGAAGGGCGCAGGATCCCGGACCGCCGCCCGAGGCGCAAGGCCGCCCGGGCCGGGGCGAGGGCGATCGCGCGTGACGGGAAGGGCCGCCCGGCCGGGGGACCGGGTCATGCCGCGGGGCGACCCGGCCTCCGCGCCCGGTCGCGGGGCCCCGGGCGGGCGGCCGCGGGCGGGGGACGGCCCTCCCGGCCGGACCGCGCCACCGCGCGAGCGGAGGGAAGGCCCCCCGGGCAGGCCCCGGGCGACGCCCCGCCGTCTTGGGCTGCGGGCGGGGGGCGCGGCGCGGGCGCCGGGGCGGACGGGGGACGG
>JADLCV010000035.1 GCA_020846995.1 Paracoccaceae bacterium | reverse complement strand
GGAAGCGCGGGCCTGACCGCGGGGCCCGCCGCTGTGGCGGCGAAGCCATGCGGGTCGCCCTGGCGTGCGGCCTCGCCACGGGGGGGGGGCCGGCGGTCGCGGCGGTTTCCGAACCGCACCCCCCGGGCGTGGGCGCCCCGAAGGGGCCGGCGCCGCGGCCCCGGGCCCGGCGCGAAGGCATGTGAAGAATCGTTACATGACCCCTTGAAGCGGCC
This sequence comes from Paracoccaceae bacterium, assembly GCA_020846995.1. Taxonomy (GTDB): domain Bacteria; phylum Pseudomonadota; class Alphaproteobacteria; order Rhodobacterales; family Rhodobacteraceae; genus JAHDXW01. The sequence continues at coordinate 10,274 of JADLCV010000035.1, read as the reverse complement.
CCGGCGGCCCCCGAGATAAGGTCGCATGTGAAGCCAGTTCACATCTCAACCCTCCCCCCGGCCCGGCCGGGGCGCAGCGAAAGGAAACCCGCCCATGACGACCATCGCCTCCTGGCCCGGACAGGCCGAAGCCTGGCTCGACGAGCGCGGCAAGCCCGCCTGGATCGTGGCCACGGTGCTCGGCTTTGTCGTCTTCTGGCCGATCGGCCTCGCCCTTCTCGCCTACCTCATCTGGAGCAAGCGCATGTTCAGCAAGTCCTGCCGCCACGGGCATCCCGGCTGGGGCCGCAGCCATGGCCACCGCTTCCCGTCCTCGGGCAACTCCGCCTTCGACGCCTACAAGGCCGAGACCCTGCGCCGGCTCGAGGACGAGCAGGCGGCCTTCGAGGCCTTCCTGCAGCGGCTGCGCGAGGCCAAGGACAAGACCGAGTTCGACCTCTTCATGGACGAGCGCGCCCGCCGCGCCGAGGCGGCGCGGAACGGCGAGCCCGCGGCCTGAGGCCGTCGCGCCCCGCGCCCCTTCCCCCGCCGCCGCCGGGCCGCCCGTCCGGCGGCGGCACCCCGCCCCCCCCTCGCCCCCCCGGGACCCCCGACCATGGACCGCACCCTTCCCGACCTTTCCGGCCTGCCCGACCCCGACTTCCAGGCCGAGTTCTACGCCGGCGTGCCGACGCGGCGACTTCTTGCCTTCGTCATCGACGCCCTCGCGACCGCGGCCCTCGCGCTCGTCGCCCTGCCCTTCACCGCCTTCATCGGCCTCTTCTTCCTGCCCGTCCTCGTCCTTCTCGTCGGCATCCTCTACCGCTGGGCGACGATCAGCCTCGGCTCGGCCACGCCCGGGATGCGGCTTCTCGCGATCGAGTTCCGCGACGGGGCCGGGCAGCGGCTCGATTCCGGCCGCGCCCTCGCCCACACGCTCCTCTTCGCACTCGCCTGCGCGATCACGCCCCTGCAACTCCTCTCGGCCGCGCTCATGGCGACCTCCGCCCGCGGCCAGGGGCTCGGCGACAGGCTCCTCGGGACGACGGCAATCCGGCGCGCCGCGCCCGGCTGAAGGCCGCCGCCCCCCCCGGAGCGCGCGGCCCGGAGCGCGCGCCCGCCCGACCCCCTTGGCGAAATCCCCGCGCCTTGCTAGCCTGCGGCCGTCGGCCCCACCCATCGGCTCCCCGGCATGCGCCACACGCTTCCGCTCGCGCCGCAGTTCTACGTGACGGCTCCGCAACCCTGCCCCTATCTCGACGGGCGCATGGAACGGAAGCTTTTCACCGCCCTCCAGGGCGACCATGCCGGGCGGCTCAACGACGCCTTGTCCAAGCAGGGCTTCCGGCGGTCGCAGAACGTCCTCTACCGGCCCTCGTGCACCGACTGCCAGGCCTGCCTCTCGGCCCGCATCCGCGTCGCCGACTTCGAGCCCTCGCGCAGCCAGCGGCGGACGCTCCGGCGCAATGCCCTCCTCCGGCGCGAGGCGACCTCGCCCTGGGCGACCGAGGAGCAGTTCGCGCTGTTCCGCCGCTACCTCGACAGCCGCCACGCCGACGGCGGCATGGCCGACATGGACATCTTCGAGTTCGCGGCGATGATCGAGGAGACGCCGATCCGCTCGCGGGTGATCGAATACACCGCCCCGCCCCCGCCCGGCGACCGTCAGCGCCCGCTGGCGGCGGTGTGCCTGACCGACGTCCTCGATGACGGGCTGTCGATGGTCTATTCCTTCTACGACCCCCTTCGCGTCGCCGACAGCCTCGGCACTTACGTCATCCTCGACCACCTCGCGCTCGCCCGCGAGGCGCGGCTGCCCTATGTCTACCTCGGCTACTGGGTGCCCGGCAGCCGCAAGATGGGTTACAAGTCGCGCTTCGCCGCGCTCGAGATCTACAAGGGCGGGGCCTGGCGCGACATCGGCGAGGCCGCGGCCCATGCGGCCGACGCCCATCCCCTCGCCGTCGACCCCATCGCCGAGCAGGTGGCGCGCATCTCGCTTCCCGACATCCGCCCGACGCGCGCCTGACCTCCGCCCCCGCGCGGAGCGGCCGCCGCTTCCCCCCCGGGGGGGCCGGCCGGCGCCCCGCCCGCGGGCCTTCCCCGCCGCAGCACCCGCGACGGCTGCCCCTCCGCGGCCCCGCCGTCTTGCTGGCGTGCCGGAAGCCCGCGGCCCCCGCTCTCCTCCTCCGCGCGCGAAGGCGGTTGACCACGGCGCCCCGGCGGCGGCATAGAGGCACTGCCTCCGGCCGCCAGGGCCCGCACCGGACCGGGGGAACCGGCAAGACGGGCCCGCGGCAACAGGGAAGGACGCCGATGGCATCGCTGGCCCGCGTCATGCGCGCGATCAACGCGCTCAACCGCCTTGTCGGCAATGTCTTCGCCTGGCTTGCGCCGGTGGTCGTGATCGCCTGCTTCTGGGTCGTGGTCGAGCGCTACCTCTTCGCCCACACCCGCCTCTGGCTCCAGGACCTCTACGTCTGGCTGAACGGGGCGATGTTCGCGGCCGTGGCGGGCTATGCGCTCTACCGCAACGACCACGTCCGCGTCGACATCTTCTTCCGCCCGGCGAGCGACCGGCGCAAGGCGCTCCTCGACCTCATCGGCGTCGCCATCTTCCTCCTTCCCTTCACCGCCGTCGCCTGGGCCTACTGCTACCCCTTCGTGGCCCGCTCGTGGCGGCTTCTCGAGCCCTCGTCGAACCCCGGCGGCATGCCCGGCCTCTTCGTCCTCAAGGGCTTCATCCTCCTCTTCGCCGCCCTCCTCGCGCTCCAGGGGATCGCGATGGCGATCCGCTCGGTCCTCATCCTCGCCCGCCGCGAGGATCTCGTGCCCGGCGACTTCCGCTACCACTACGAGACGGAGTAGCCCGGCATGGATCCCGTGGCCATCGGCGAGCTCCTCTCGGGGCTCATGTTCGTCGGCGTCATCTTCATGCTGATGCTGGGCTTCCCCGTCGCCTTCACGCTCGCCGGGACGTCGCTCATCTTCGCCCTCCTCGGCATCGGCCTCGGCGTCTTCGACCCCTCGAACTTCGCCTTCCTCGCCGGCCGCTACACCGGCTACATGGTCAACGAGGTCCTCGTGGCGGTGCCGCTCTTCATCTTCATGGGGGTGATGCTCGAGCGGTCGCGGATCGCCGAACAGCTCCTCGCGACCATGGGGCGGCTCTTCGGCAACCTGCGTGGCGGCCTCGGCATCTCGGTCGTCCTCGTCGGCGCCCTCCTTGCCGCCTCGACCGGGGTCGTGGGGGCGACGGTGGTGACGATGGGCCTGATCTCGCTGCCGGCGATGCTCAGGGCGAAATACAGCCCCGAGCTCGCCTGCGGCACCATCTGCGCCTCGGGCACGCTCGGCCAGATCATCCCGCCCTCGACGATCCTCATCTTCGTCGGCGACATGATCTCGGGCATGCACGCCCAGGTGCAGATGAGCAAGGGCAACTTCGCGCCCTCGACGGTGTCGGTCGGCGACCTCTTCGCCGGCGCCTTCCTGCCCGGCCTGCTGCTCGTCCTCCTCTACATCCTCTGGATCGTCTTCAAGGCCGTCACCGACCCCGAAAGCTGCCCCGCGACGCCTGTCCCCGAGGAGGAGAAGGCAGGCATGCTCCGCGAGGTGCTGACCGCCTTCGTCCCCCCTCTCCTGCTCATCTTCGCCGTCCTCGGCTCGATCCTCGGCGGCATCGCGACGCCGACCGAGGCGGCCTCGGTCGGGGCCGTGGGGGCGACCGTCCTTGCGCTCCTGCGCGGCCGCTTCGCCTTTGCCATGCTGGCCGAGGTCGCGCGCTCGACCGCCGTCATCACCTCGATGATCTTCGTCATCCTCTTCGGCGCCTCGGTCTTCTCGATCGTCTTCCGCCAGATGGGGGGGGATGCGCTGGTGGGCGAGTTCCTGACCTCGATGCCGGGGGGCGCGACCGGGGCCATGATCACCGTCATGGCGGTGATGTTCGTCCTCGGCTTCATCCTCGACACCTTCGAGATCATCTTCATCGTCCTGCCGATCACCGCGCCGACGCTCCTGTTCCTCGGCGTCGATCCGATCTGGCTCGGGGTCATGGTGGGGGTGAACCTGCAGACCTCCTTCCTGACCCCGCCCTTCGGCTTCTCGCTCTTCTACCTGCGCGGGGTGGCCCCGAACAGCGTCACGACCGGCCAGATCTACCGCGGCGTCATCCCCTTCGTGATCCTCCAGATCATCGGTCTCGCCATCCTCTTCCCCTTCCCCGGCCTCATCACCTGGCTGCCCTCGGTGCTCTTCTAGCGGCCCCGGTCCGCGCAAGGGTCCACGGTCTCCGCACGGGCGACGCCCGGCCCCGCGGGACCGTCCCGTTGCCTCCCTCGCGCCCGTGCGCGAGCACGGGCTCGCGCCCGCCGTTCGGAGGGCCTGCGCCCGTGCCACCGGCACGGGCGGTCCCCCCTCACCCGAGGGCGGGCGCCTCGCGCCGCCCGCGGCCGGGCCCTGCCCGTGGCTCGGGGCGAGGAGGGGGGAGCCATGGCGCGGTCCGCGCGAGGGACCACGGGCCTCACATGGCGACGTCGGCCCAAGCGGAAGCGCCCCGTCGCTCCACCCCCGCCCACCCCCCCAAGGGGCCGGATCCCCCCGGCCGCGTCCCGCGGGTGGCCTTCCGGGGCGCTGCCCCGGCGGCGGCGGAGGGGTCCCGGCGCGCGAGGGCGCGACGAGCGCCCCGGGGCCCCTCCCTGATCGCGCTCCCGCCGCTCAGCCGAGGTCGGAGATGTCGTAATACTTCTCGCGCGCGAGGGCGTAGGTCAGGTCGGTCGCCTCGGTGCGCGTCCGCAGCATGTTGAGCGACTTGACGAAGCTCGCGGCGGTCTTCTTGGTCAGGGGATCGCCGCCGGCGAGGATCTCGCCCAGGAGCGCCTTGGCCGCCTTCGCCCCCCCCTCGAGGATCGAATCGGGGAAGCTCCGGTGGACGATGACGCCCTGGTTCTGGACCATGTCGGCAAGCGCGATCGGGTCGTTGGCGTAGAAGTCCGACGGCACCTGGTCGTATTCCGACTGGGCGACGTAGCGGATCAGTTCCTGGAGGTGCTTGGGCAGGGCGAGATACTTCGCCTTGTCGACGACGAGTTCGGTCGCGAGCCCGGGCTCGGTGAAGGACGAGACGTAGTAGTGCTTGCAGATCTGGTGGAAGCCGAGGGCGCGGTCGTTGAAGGGGCCGACGAACTCGGCGGCATCGAGGGTCCCGGTCTGGAGGGCGGCGAAGATCTCGCCCGCGGCCAGGTTCGTGACGCTGACGCCCATCCGCTGCCAGACCTGGCCGCCGAGGCCCGGGGTCCGGAAGCGCAACCCCTGGATGTCCTCGATGCCCTTGAGCTCGTTCTTGAACCAGCCGCCGGCCTGGGTCCCGGTATCGCCCGACAGGAAGCCCTGGAGGCCGAACTGGTCGTAGATCTCGTCCCAGATCTCCTGCCCGCCCATGTAGCGGACCCAGGCCGCGAGCTCGCGCGAGGTCATCCCGAAGGGTACGCCGGTGAAGAAGGAAAGCCCCACCGACTTGTTCTGCCAGTAGTAGGCGGCGCCGTGCATCATCTCGGCCGAGCCGTCGATGACGGCGTCGATCGACTGCAGGGCCGGCACCATCTCGCCGGCCGAATAGACGTGGACGGTGAGCTCGCCGTTGGAGGCCGCGGTGATGCGGTCGGCCATGCGCTGCGCCCCGACCCCGAGGCCGGGGAAGTTCTTCGGCCAGGTCGTGACCATGCGCCAGGTGATGGCCCCCTGCGCCACCTCCGGGGCAGCGAGGGTGGTGGCGGCGGCGGCCGTGCCGGCCAGCGCCGTGGTCCGAAGGAACGAGCGACGATCCATGTTGCCTCCCCGTGGTTCGTTCTACCGCCGCCGCGGCGGGCGGCGCCCGGCAGGACGCCGGGCTCGACGGGCCCGTGATGCCGTGGCCAGGGGATTGCGCGCCCAGCGCGCGGGCGACCCCCGCGGCAGCCGCACCCGGGCGGCATGGTTGCGAGATCGGCCGCCGGCGCGCAAGTCCCCCCGGGGACGGGCGCCCCCGGGCGGGCCTGCGACATCCTTGGCCACCCCCCGGGAGGTTGACGCCACCCGCCCGCGCACCTAATCTCCGCCCGTCCGGGAGGAGGAAAGCCATGGCCGCGGGGTCCGCGATCGTAGCCGTCGGGGTGGGGCGCAGGGGTCGCTGACGCAGCCCGTGGCACCGCCCCGCCCGCCCCCGATGCCCTCGGGGGTTTTTTGTTGCCACGCTGCCGGCGCCGCCGGCACGGAGGGAGATGAGCGAAGATGCGCGAGATGACCGGCGCGAAGATGGTGGTCCAGGCCCTGCGGGACCAGGGCGTCGAGGTGGTGTTCGGCTACCCCGGCGGGGCGGTCCTGCCCATCTATGACGAACTCTTCCTCCAGAACGACATCCGCCACATCCTCGTGCGCCACGAGCAGGGGGCGGTCCACGCCGCCGAGGGCTATGCCCGCTCGACCGGGCGGCCGGGCGTCGTGCTCGTCACCTCGGGCCCGGGCGCGACCAACGCCGTCACCGGGATCGTCGACGCGCTCATGGATTCGATCCCGATCGTCGTGCTCACCGGCCAGGTCCCGACCTTCATGGTCGGCACCGACGCCTTCCAGGAGGCCGACACGGTCGGCATCACCCGGCCCTGCACCAAGCACAACTGGCTCGTGCGCGACACCGACCGGCTGGCCGAGACGATCCACCAGGCCTTCCATGTCGCCGTCAGCGGCCGCCCCGGTCCGGTCCTCGTCGACATCCCCAAGGACGTCCAGTTCGCGACCGGCACCTACCTGCCCCCCGCCCGGGCCCGCACCGACCACTACCGGCCGCGGACCGAGGGCGACCCCGCCCAGATCCTCCGCCTCGTCGAGGCGATCGAGGAGGCCGAGCGGCCGGTCTTCTACACCGGCGGCGGCGTCATCAACGCCGGCCCCGAGGCGAGCCGGCTCCTGCGCGCGCTCGTGGACGCGACGGGCTTCCCCGTCACCTCGACCCTCATGGGGCTCGGTGCCTACCCCGCCTCGGGCCGCCACTGGCTCGGCATGCTCGGCATGCACGGCCTCTACGAGGCCAACCTCGCCATGCACGGCGCCGACCTCATGATCAACGTCGGCGCCCGCTTCGACGACCGCATCACCGGGCGCATCAAGGACTTCTCGCCCGGCAGCCGGAAGGCCCACATCGACATCGACCCCTCCTCGATCAACAAGGTCATCCGCACCGACATCCCGATCCTCGGCGATGCCGGGCGGGTCCTGGCCGAGGTCCTGCGGATCTGGAGCGAGCGCGGGGCGCGGACGCGCCGCGAGGCGGTCGCCGCCTGGTGGGACGAGATCGGCCGCTGGCGCCGGGTCGACTGCCTCGCCTACCGGGCCTCGGCGACGACGATCAAGCCGCAGTTCGCGCTCCAGCGGCTTGAGGCCGCGACCCGCGGCATGGACCGCTACCTGACGACCGACGTCGGCCAGCACCAGATGTGGGCGGCCCAGTTCCTCGGCCTCGAGGCGCCCAACCGCTGGATGACCTCGGGCGGGCTCGGCACCATGGGCTACGGCCTGCCGGCGAGCATCGGCGTCCAGGTCGCCCACCCCGAGGCCCTCGTCATCAACGTCTCGGGCGACGCCTCCTGGCTCATGAACGTCCAGGAGATGGGCACGGCGGCGCAGTTCCGCCTGCCCGTCAAGCAGTTCATCCTCAACAACGAGCGCCTCGGCATGGTCCGCCAGTGGCAGCAGCTCCTGCACGGCGAGCGCTACTCGCAGTCGTGGTCCGAATCCCTGCCCGACTTCGTGCGCCTCGCCGAATCCTTCGGCGCCCGCGGCATCCGCTGCGACAACCCCGCCGAGCTCGACGGGGCGATCGCGGCGATGCTCGCCCATCCCGGCCCGGTGGTCTTCGACTGCGTCGTCGAGAAGCACGAGAACTGCTTCCCGATGATCCCCTCGGGCAAGCCGCACAACGAGATGCTGCTCGGCGAGGCACGGACCGAGGGCGCGATCGGCGCCGCCGGCGCCGTCCTCGTCTGAGGGCGAGGGCCGGGGGGGCCGCCTCCCCCCGGCCCCGCCCGCCCCTCGCTCCCCGGCCCCCCTGCGCGGGGCCCCTGCCCCGGAAAGGCCGCCATGTCCCCCTTGAAGATCGAACAGGGAACCTCGAGGCACTCCGCCTACGACCTCCGGGCGAGCTTCGCCGAGATCCAGGAATCGCACACGCTCGCCGTCATCGTCGACAACGAGCCCGGCGTCCTCGCCCGCGTCATCGGCCTCTTCTCGGGGCGCGGCTACAACATCGAAAGCCTGACGGTGGCCGAGACCGACCACGCCGGCCACCGCTCGCGCATCACCATCGTCACCACCGGCACGCCCCAGGTGATCGAGCAGATCAAGGCCCAGCTCGGCCGCATGGTGCCGGTCCACGAGGTCCACGACCTCACCGTCGAGGGGCCGGCGGTGCAGCGCGAGCTGGCCCTCTTCAAGGTCGTGGGCAGGGGCGAGGCGCGCATCGAGGCCCTGCGGCTGGCCGAGATCTTCCGCGCCAACGTCGTCGATTCGACGCTCCAGAGCTTCGTCTTCGAGATCACCGGCAATTCCGAGAAGATCGACGCCTTCGCCGAGCTCATACGGCCCCTGGGGCTGAAGGAGATGGCCCGGACGGGCGCCGCCGCCCTCGCCCGCGGCGGCTGAGGGGGGTCGGGACGCGGCGGCCGGGGCGGGTTCGCGGGCGCGCGGGACAGGCCCGTGGCCGGGAGGCCAGGCCTGCCCGTGGAGGCTGGCGCCCCGGGGGGGCCGGAGGCGCGAAACGCAGTTCCCCGGAGGACAGGCACGTGGCCGGGAGACCAGGCCCGAGGGCGGAGGTCGGCGCCCCGGGGCGCGGGGCGGGTGCGCCGGCCGGAGACAGGACGCCGGAGACAGGACGCTGAAGGGGAGGCCAGGCTCGGCCGTGACGGTCGGCGCCACGGGGCGGCCGAAGGCGGGAGGGCGGAGGGGTCCGCGCGGACAGGCCCGTGGCCGGGAGGCCAGGCGCGCGCGGGGAGGGCACCCGGGGGCGAGGACGCGGGGCCGGGGCCGGCGGCCGCGGGTCCCCATCAGGCGACGCGGGCGGCGGCGCGGCCGAGATCGACGCTGACGAGCTGGCTCACCCCCGGCTCGGCCATCGTCACCCCGAAGAGGCGATCCATGCGGGCCATCGTCACGGGGTGGTGGGTGATGACGAGAAACCGCGTCCCCGTCCGCCTTGCGATCTCGCCGAGAACGGTGCAGAAGCGGGCGACGTTGGCGTCGTCGAGCGGCGCGTCGACCTCGTCGAGGACGGCGACGGGGGCCGGGCTCGCGAGGAAGACGGCGAAGACGAGGGCGAGCGCGGTCAGGGTCTGCTCGCCCCCCGAGAGGAGCGAGATCGTCACGAGCGTCTTGCCCGGCGGGCGGGCGAGGATCTCGAGCCCGGCCTCGAGCGGATCCTCGCTCTCGACGAGGGAAAGGCGGGCCTCCCCGCCCCCGAAGAGCTCGGCGAAGAGGCCGGCGAAGGCCGCGTTCACCTGCTCGAAGGCCGCGAGCAGCCGCTCGCGGCCTTCGCGGTTGAGGGCCCCGATGGCCCCGCGCAGCCGGGCGACGGCCTGGGCGAGGTCGGCGCGCTCGCGCCCGAGCGCGTCGTGCTCGCCGCGGGCGAGGGCGAGATCCTCCTCGGCGCGGAGGTTGACGGCGCCGAGCCCGTCGCGGGCCTGGCGCAGCCGCAGGACCTCGGCGGCGAGGGCGTCGGGGGCGGGCGGAGGGGCGTCGGGAGGGGCGGGCGCCCCGGGGGCGCGGCCGGCCTCGGCCCGGAGGCGGGTCGCGGCCTCGGCCGCGGCGGCGGTCGCGGCGGTCGCGGCGGCCTCGGCGCCGGCCCGCTCCTCGCGGGCTTGGGCGGCGTCGCGCTCGGCCGCGCGCTCGGCGGCGGCGGCGGCGCGGAGGCCCGCCTCGGCGGCGGCGAGCCCCTCGCCCGCGCGCTCTGCCCGCGCCCGCGCCTCGGCGAGGGCCCGGGCGAGGCGGGCGGCGCGGCGGCCGACCTCGGCGGGGAGGTCCTTGGCCGCCGCCGCCGCGGCCGCGGCGGCGGCGCGGCGGGCGGCGAGGTCGTGGCGGTGGCTCGCGGCGGCGGCGCGGCGGGTCTGCCCGCGCTCGGTCTCGCGGGCGAGTTCGGCCGCCCGCCGGGCCCGGGCCTCGGCCGTCCGGGCGAGCCCCTCGGCCTCGCCGCGGCGGGCGAGAAGGGTGGCGCGGGCGGCCTCGGCCGCGGCCTTCGCCGCCGCCACGGCGGCCCGGGCGCGGGCGAG
>JADLCV010000034.1 GCA_020846995.1 Paracoccaceae bacterium | reverse complement strand
GGTCAGGCGGGGCGATCTCCTCGTCCTGCTGGGGCCGAGCGGCAGCGGCAAGAGCACGCTCCTGAACGGCATTGCCGGGCTCCTGACGCCGACCGAAGGGCGCATCACGGTGGCCGGGCGCGACGTCTTCCGGTCGGGACGGGGGGCGATCAACCTGCCGCCGAACGACCGCAACCTCGGCATGATCTTCCAGGCCTATTCGCTCTGGCCGCACATGAGCGTGGCCGAGAACGTCGCCTATCCGCTCAAGCGGCGGGGCCGACCACAGGCCGAGATCACGAAGCGCGTGACGGCGGCGCTGGAGCTCGTGCGCTGCGACCACCTCGCCGGCCAGCACCCCGGCCAGCTGAGCGGCGGCCAGCAGCAGCGCATCGCGCTTGCCCGCGCCATCGTCGCCGAGCCCGCGGTCCTGCTTTTCGACGAGCCGCTGAGCAATCTCGACGCCAACCTGCGCCACCAGCTGCGCAACGAGATCGCGGCCCTGCACGGGCGGCTCGGGTTCAGCGGCGTCTATGTCACCCACGACCAGGCCGAGGCGCTGTCGCTCGGCACCCATGTCGCCGTGATGAACACGGCGCGGATCGAGCAGATCGGCACCCCGCGCCAGATCCACGACCAGCCGGCGACGGCCTACGTCGCCTCCTTCATGGGTGCCAACGTGTTCGACGGAACGGCCGTGGCGTCCGATGCCGTCGACACGGTCTTCGGCCGCTTTGCCAGCGCCGGCCCAGTGCCGTCGGGGCCGGTCAGCGTCGCGGCCTTCCCCCAGCGCATCGCGGTGGTGAGGAACCCCGGCGGCCGGGCCGGCGTCGTCCAGGTCCGATACATGGGCACCAGCGTTGAGTACACGCTCGCGGCCGGCGACACCGCCATCAGCGTCATCGCACCGACCGATGCCGAGACCCTCGGCACGGGCGAGCGCGTCGATCTCGTCATCCGGCCGGAGAACGTCCTTGCCTTCCCGAAGCCCGGCTGACACCACCCCGCGCATTCCCGCACTTCCCCGCCCGTCCTGCAACCGCGAGAGAGACCAAGGCATGACCCGCCAGCCGATCTACGACGCCCGCATCCGCCCGCCCTTCGGGGAGTTCGTCGAGCTGCCGCGCTACAACGTCAAGCTCAAGCAGGGTCTGGTCAGCTACAAGACCGCCCCCCGATCGGTGGCCGAGCGGTCGATGGATCTGCTCATCGCCGAGATGGCCGCCCTCGGCATCGAGCGCGGCCTCGTCATGGGTCGTCACACCAAGACCAATGCCTGGATTCCCAACGAGACGGTGGCGAGGTTCCGCCGCGAGCATGGCGACCGTTTCTGGGTCTTCGGTGGGGTCGGCGAGGCCACGCCGTCGGCGAACCTGGAGGAAACGAGGCTCTGCATCGAGGAGCACGGGCTCGACGGCATTTCGCTCGATCCGGGCTGGCTGGCCCCGCCGCGCCGGGTCGACGATCCGGCCTTCTATCCCGTCTATGCCTACTGCGAGACCAACGACATCCCCGTCTCCGTGTCGATGAGCATCAATTCGGGTCCCGACCTCAGCTTCTGCGAGCCGCTCGGCCTCCAGCGCGTGGCGATGGATTTCGAGAAGCTGCGGATCGTCGTCTGTCACGCCGCATGGCCGATGGTCACCGAGATGCTGGCCGTTGCGGCCAAGCTCGCGAACGTGTGGCTCCTCCCGGATCTCTACATGAACACGCCCGATCTGCCGGGCGGCGAGCAGTTCGTGCAGGCCGGCAAGCATCCGCTCCTGAGCCGGAAGATCATCTATGGCAGCGCCTACCCCTCGCAATCACTCGAGGCCTCGCTCGAAGGGTTCAACGAGGGCGGCCTCGACGAGGAATGCGCAGCCCGCGTGCTGCACTCGAACCTGCTCGACTTCCTCGGCAAGGCCGCCCGCTAGGCCGGCCGGCACGGCCGGGCGCGGGTTCGCGGCAAGGCGCCCGCATGGCAGCGGGCGCCGGCGAACGGCCCGCCGACGCGCCCGACACCCCGCGATCCGCAAGAGGGAGACACGCGATGATCATCGACTTCAGGGTCAGGCCGCCGTTCAAGAGCTTTGCCAAGCTGCGCATCTTCGGGGACCGCCCGAAGAACCCCGATCCGGTGACCTCCTCGCCGCTATTCCAGGACATCGAGCCCTACCGTTCCTACGACGAGAAATCGATGGATGCCTTCATGGCGGAACTCGACGAGGCCGGCATCGACATTGGCGTGGTGATGGGGCGCGATGCGCCCGAACCGCATGGGGCGGTGCCCAACGACGAGATCGCCGAACTGGTGGAGCGGTATCCGGGCCGTTTCGTCGGCTTCGGCGGCATCAACGGGCTCGATGCGAGGCGGGCGCTGGCCGAGATCGAGCGCTGCGCGAAGCTCGGCTTCAAGGGTGTCGCCTTCGACAACGGCTGGAACGACCCGCCGATGCGCGACGACGACGATCGGCTGTTCCCTCTCTACCAGCGCTGCGCCGAACTCGGCCTCATCGCCTCGATCACGAGCAGCATCTTCGTCGGCCCCGATGTCAGCTACTCCATGCCGATGCACATCCAGCGCGTCGCACTGAAGTTCCCGAGCCTGACCATCGTCGTGCCCCATGCGGGCTTCCCCTGGGCCGCGGTGATGTGCGGCATCGCCTTCCAGCGCCCCAACATCTTCCTGATCCCCGACATCTACCTCAACGTGCCCGACCTCCCCGGCGGAGACGACTATTTCCGCGCCGCGAACGGCTTTCTCAGCCACCGCTTCCTCTATGCCAGCAGCTATCCGGTCCGTCCCATGGGCCAGAGCCTGCGGAGCTTCCGGCGCCTGCCGTTCAGCAGCGACGAGATCCGCCGGCGCTGCACGGGCGGCAATGCCGCCCGCCTGCTCGGCCTCGCGGGCTAGGGGGCGGGATCGAAGGACCGCCCGATCACGCGGCCGCCGGCGCCATCCCCGCACGAGGACTCCCGTTCGGACGGCGATGTCCCCGGCATCGCCCTGCCCGCGCATTGCCGGGACGTCACGCCGGCACCGGGGGCATCGCCATCCGGGGGGATGATGCGGTCTCCGCGTGATTGACGCGGGGCCCGGCCCCGGTCAGCATCGTCGGGTTGTCCACCGGCACCGTGCCGGGGGCTGCCCCCCCGGTTGGCACGATGGCCGTGGTCTCGCCTGCCTGCACCGTCATGCCGGGCCGCACAAGGCACGCCGGATTCGCGGCGACTTGCCCATGGCGAGAGCGGGTTCCTCGGCAGGCGCTTCGTGCATTGCGCCTCACCCTCCCGTCCTGCGCGGCGGGGAGGCGGGGGTCGGGCCGGCCGTCCAGGGGTCGCCCGGTCGGCCCGGCGCCTTTCGCACCGGGTGCAGCGAATGGAACGCGACGCTGAGCCGGTTCCAGGTGTTGATGATCCCGATGGCGACCGTCAGCTCGACAAGTTCGGTCTCGGAGAACTGCGTCCGGGCGCGGGCGTAGAGCGCGTCCGGCACGCCGCCCCCGGCGATCAGCGTCACGGCCTCGGTCCATTCGAGGGCCAGCCGCTCGCGTTCGGTGAAGAGCGGCGATTCCTTCCAGGCGGAGACCAGGATCACCCGCTGCTGGCTGTCGCCGTCACGCAGCGCCTCATGGGCATGCATGTCCACGCAGTAGGAACAGCCGTTGATCTGCGAGGCGCGGAGCTTGATCAGGTGCAGGAGGCCCTTCTCCAGCCCGCAATCCTCGACGGCCTGATTGAGCGCCAGCACCGCCCGCATCAGGTCGGGCACCTTCGGGAAGTAGTCGAACCTCGGCTGCATGCCTGCCTCCACTTCGGTCAATCGGGCACGGCCAGCCCCTCGGCCCGCGCCCGCGCCAGGACGCCGGCAACGATACGGTCGCAGCGCGCCCCGTCAAAGCCGAAAGAGGAGGTGAGGGCGTCGTCCATCGCCTGCGCAAGACCCTCGCGCAGGAGACTGCGGGCGCGGAAGAAGCGCGAGCGCACCGTGGTCTCGGGGATTTCCAGTGCGGCAGCCACCTCCTCGACGCCCATCTCCTCGACCGCGCGCAGCATGAAGACCGTGCGATAGGCCTCGGGAAGCCGGTCGATGCGGTCCTCGATCAGCCTGCGGGTCTGGGCGCGGGCGAGTTCCGCCTCGGGCGTGCGGTGGGGTTCGTCGGCCAGCGCGGCCCGGGTGTCAGGGTCGGATGCGGTCATGGCGGCCTCCAGCGGGATCACCGACGCCGCGACGCGGCGCCGGCGGCCCAGGGCTTCGTTGCGGGTGATGCGCACGATCCAGGTCGAGAACCGGGCCTCGGCGCGAAAGCCCGCGAGCCCGCGCCAGGCCTTGAGCCAGGCGTCCTGGGCCGCTTCCTCGGCCTCGGCGTCCGAGGTCAGGATGCTGCGCGCCGTCCGGAACACGAGCCGGTTGTGACGTCGCATCAGGGCCGCGAAACCCGCGCCGTCGCCGCGGAGCGCGGCAGCGATCAGACCGGCGTCCGGCGTGTCGGGCGAAAGCCCCCGTGCGACGGGGCTGAGGGTCGGGGTCATGGCATCTCCTGCAACCGGTATCCAGTCATCGCGACCGCGGGTGAAAGGCAAGCGCCCGTCGCTCCATCCGCGCCCGCGACGCGCGGCGCCGATCGGCAGCGCCGGAGCAACTGGCCGGCCCCGGGGGCCGGCGCATGGGCCGGGCATGGTCGGGAGAGCCCGTGCGGGAAAGAGGGCACGTGTCACGGCCGGCGCTGGGGCAGCGGCAAGCGGGGCGCCGCCGCCCCCAGCCTTCAGTTGGCGAAGCGGTCGGGGAAGGCCGCGATCAGCCCGCGGGTCAGCGCGTCGGCAAGCATCATCATGTGCCTTTCCGCCTCGCCATAGGCGGCGATCCCGTCGGCGTGACGGCCTTCGAGAAGCGCGGTCGCGTAGACCAGCGTGGTGTCGATGTGGCCCTTCAGCATGTCGCGGACCGCGTCCTGCGGCCAGCTCCGGTTGGCGGCGGCGAGGAAATCGGCGATCGCTTGGGCGTTGGCATAAGCGGCGGCCACCGCCGCGTCGGTGGCGGGTCTGTCGCCGGCCTTGGCGGCCTTCACCACCTCGACCGCGGCACCGATATGTTCCTGCAGCAGCCCGGTCAGCGCGTCGCCCGCCTCATCGCCGTAGAAGGGCTTGATCGCATTGCCGATATCGGCCTGGTTCTGCATCAGCCGCGCGGCGGTGGCCGCGAATGCGGGCGATCCGGTGGCAAAGGCGGTGACGGCGGCATAGGTCCATTCCATGTGCTGGGCCCAGAGCTCGCGCATGGCGTCATGCAGCGCCAGCGACGCGGGCGAGCCGATCGCCTGACCATCGCCGCCGTCATGGGCCTGCACCGGGGCCGTGCCCAGCGAAAGCCCCGTCAGCGCCGCCATGGCGACCGTCAGGGCAAGGCGGCGGGTCGTGGTCGGAAGCGGAAGACGTGCGCGCGACATGGCATTCTCCATCCCTTGGCGTTTCGTGTCCGAAGGCGGACCGGCACTCCGGCATCTCGCCCTCTTGCCCGTTGGATGCCGCCACAGCCCCTGTCGTTCCCGGCGGTGGCGGGATTTCTTCGGCGGCCCCCCCGGGGAGGACCGAAGCCGGTCCCGGGCGCGGCGAAGGCGTGGGCCGGTGCGGCCTTCGGCCGAATGAGGGTCCGGCGTCCGGCCGCTCCCTGTCGCGCCGGACCGGATCGCGGGAATTCACCGCGACGAGATCGCCGAACCCGTCGCCGAGGCGGACGGCCGAACGGGCATCCATCCGGACGGCCTGGCCAACGAAGCGGCCGTGAGGCCCGAGGTGATCGCAGGCGCGAGCGAAGGGCGGCGCTCGAGAGGAGAGCGGGCCCGGACGGCGCCGGAGAGCCTGGCACCCGTGGCGGGGACGGCGGGCGCCCCGCCCGCGGCCCGGCCTGCGGCGGCCGAGGTGCGTGCAAGGCGGTGCCGTGGTATCCCGGAGCGTCGGCCGGCCGCCCGGACCACGGGCGGGAGGTCCTCGTCAGTCGGCCACCGACATGTCCGGCACCACGGCGCCGATGTTGTAGGCCTCGAGTTGCGCGGTCTCGTAGCGGCCGGGGGCGAACCGCAGGAGCGTTCCGGTGCCCGGCGTGACCGGAATGACCCGCGAGGGCGGCAGGCCGACGAAGGCGTGCAGGGCGGCCCGGGTCACGCCTCCGTGCACGATCGCGAGGAGATCGCCCTCGCCCGCCGCCAGCCAGTGCCGGAGCCCGCCGGCGACCCGGTCGCGGAACTCCCCCCAGGTCTCGCCCCCCTCGGGCGTGAAGTCGCCGGCACGCCAGGCGTGATAGCGCTCGCCATCTTCGGCCGTCAGCTCCGGCTTGGTCCGGCCGGTCCAGACCCCCATGTCAAGTTCGCGCAGGCGCGGCTCGGAGGGGCAGTCGCCGTAACCCACGAGGGTTGCCGTCCGCCGGGTGCGGCCGAGATCGGAGGCGACCGCGCGCGCGGGCCTGAGCGCACGGAGGAAACCGGCGAAGGCGCGGGCCTGGGCGATGCCGCATTCGGAGAGGTCGGAATCGTCCTGCCCCTGCAGGCGCTCCTCGACGTTCCAGTCGGTTTCGCCGTGGCGCATGAGGATGAGCCGCATCAGTCGATCCTTTCCCCGTTCGTGGCAAAGACGGCGTCGGGCGCGCCGAGGACCGTCAGCGCGATCGCATCACCGGGGGCGATGCCCGGGGGATCGGCGGTGATGGCCGAGAGGCGCAGCCCGCCCACCGTCGCCGTCACCATCATCCGCCCGGCCATCGGCGCCGCCTCCGCGAATTCGGCGGCCAGCACCGGCGCGCCCGCCTCTGCCGTAGTGGTCAGCTGTTCGGCCCGATAGAGCAGCTGCACCTCGTCTCGGCCCTGCGAAAGGGCCGCGGGGGCG